>NZ_DASRSY010000327.1:0-42077 GCF_035656215.1 Paraburkholderia sp. | reverse complement strand
CGGCGACAACGTGCCGGTTCCCGACATGCTGAACGGCGTGGTGATCTGGGGCAGTTTCGTATACCCGAAGTACCGTCTGTTCGTGATCGGCTTCACGGCTGTGTTGGCTGCGCTTTTATGGTGGGTGCTGGAAGGCACGCGGCTCGGTAGCGCGGTGCGCGCTGGTAGCGAGTCGACGGAGATGGTGTCGCTGCTCGGCATCAACGTGACGCGGGTCTTCAGCCTGGTGTTTGCGCTGGGCGCTGCCACTGCCGCGTTGGCGGGTGTGCTCGCCGCACCGATTCGTGGCGTCGATCCGTTCATGGGCATCGAGGCGCTCAGCGTCGCGTTCGTCGTGGTGGTGGTCGGCGGGATGGGCAATTTTCTGGGGGCGCTCGTCGGCGGGTTGCTGGTCGGAATCGTGCAGAGCGTGATGAGCACGTTGTGGCCGGAGGGTGCGCGGCTGATGATCTATGTCGCGATGGCCGCGGTGCTGCTACTACGTCCGAATGGCCTGCTCGGGAGAGTGGCATGATCGATACCTCGAAACCTGCTGTACAAGCCGCTTCTTCCCAGCCGGCTCAACGTAGCTTGAAGCACGTGTTGCATCGCTATCGCTTCCTGTTGTTTGCGTTGCTGGTCGTGTGCGTGTTGCCCCTCACGCTGCGCTCCGGATCGCTTGCTACGGAAGTGCTGGTGTTCGCGCTCGCCGCACTCGGTTGCAATCTGCTGCTCGGCCATACGGGATTGCTCTCTTTCGGACAGGGCATTTTCTTCGGACTCGGCAGCTATTGTGCGGGCCTTGTCCTCACTAAAACGGTGCTGCCGATACCCGTGGCGCTCCTCGCCGCGATCGTGATCGGTGCGGCTGCCGCTGCACTAGTCGGCTGGTTTTCGATCCGTCAACGCGGCACGTACTTCGTGATGTTGACGCTCGCATTTGGACAACTCTTCTACTTCCTCGCCTACTCCACGCCAGATCTGACCGGTGGCGACAACGGCTTGCTCGACATCCCACGCCCGGCACTGGGGTTGTTCGGCAAAGCGCTCGTGCCGTTGACCTCGCCGTGGCAGTACTACGGTTTTGTCGCCGTGCTGTTCCTTGTGGTGTTCTGGTTGCTGATGCGCGTCTCGCACTCGGTATTCGGCCGGACGTTGCTGGCGATTCGGGACAATGAAGCGCGCGCGGCCGCGGTCGGCTACGACGTCAAACGCTTCAAACTCATGGCGTTCGTGATCTCCGGCGCGGTGACGGGCCTCGCTGGCGCATTGCATGCGCTGATGACCGGTATCGCGCCACTGTCCAACATCGATTACCACACGAGCGAGATGATCCTGGTGATGACCGTGATCGGCGGGACGGGCAATCTGTTCGCGTCGGTGCTGGGCGCGGCATTCTATGTTCTGTTCGCCGATTGGCTTTCCACACTATGGCCGCGCTGGTTGTTGCTGCTCGGCATCGTGCTGATCGCCGTTAGCCTTTTCATGCAGCGCGGGCTATGGGGTTTGGGCGAACGAATCTGGCAAGCACTGCGGCGCAAGCCGCCCGCCGATGCTGACAACGACGCAGGCAACCACGCAACCAGGGAGCGCGTATGAGCGAAGCGATTCTGCAAGCGAGCGCCGTGGTGAAGCGATACGGAAAATTTACGGCGCTCTCCGACGTCAATCTGCGCGTCATGCCGCGTACCGTGCATTCGGTGATCGGTCCGAACGGTGCGGGCAAGACGACGCTGTTTCACGTGTTGACGGGCACGTTGCCCATCACCGAAGGGAAGATCATCTTCGACGGCCATGACGTGACGCGCGAGCCCGATCACAAACGCGTGCGCCGCGGCATCGCGCGTTCGTTTCAGGTGACGAGCCTGTTCGCCAATCTGAGCGTGCGCGAAAATCTGCGGCTCGCCGCGCAAGGTGTCGACGCGGTGCGTGCGTTGAACGCGTGGACGCCGCCACATGGCGTGCTCACTCATGCGGATACTGTCGACAGTGTGCTTGAACGCCTCGCATTGCAGCGCTTTAGCGAGGTGCCTGCGGGCGCGCTGTCGCACGGTCAGCAGCGTAGGCTCGAAGTCGGCATGGCGCTCGCTGCGCGGCCCAAGGCGATCTTTCTGGATGAGCCGACTTCCGGCATGGGCATCGACGATCTCGACGACATGAAGCAACTGATTCGCGGCCTGCGCGACGATTACACCGTCGTGCTGATCGAACACAACATGGGCATCGTGATGGACATTTCGGACACGATCACCGTCATGCAGCAAGGACGCGTGCTGGTGGAAGGACGCCCGGACGATATTCGTGGCGACGAGCGTGTACGCAGCGCCTATCTCGGCAACATGATCACCGGAGGCCGAGCATGATACTCGACGTGCAGCAGATTCACGGCTTCTACGGCAAGAGCCACATTCTGCAAGGCGTTTTCCTGCAAATCAACGATGGTGAAACGGTCACGCTGTTGGGCCGTAACGGTGCGGGTAAGTCGACCACGCTCAAGGCCATTGCCGGTGTGATCACGCCGCAGCACGGTACGGTGACGTTCAACGGCGTTGCAATCAACGGTATGCCGTCGCACAAGATCGCTTCGCGCGGCGTGTGCTTCGTGCCCGAACATCGCGGTGTCTTTCGTCTGCTGACTGTCGAAGAAAACCTGCGGCTCGGCGCGCGCAAGGATTCGCCGTGGCAACTCGACGACATCTACCGAATTTTCCCGCGCCTGAAAGAACGGCGCACCAACGGTGGCGCGCAACTCTCTGGTGGCGAACAGCAGATGCTCGCGATCGGCCGCGCGTTGATGAATCATCCGCGACTGTTGATGCTCGACGAACCGGTTGAAGGTCTCGCGCCGGTGATTGTCGAAGAGATCGTCGCGCAACTCAAGTTGATCCGTGAAGCGGGCGTCGCGATTCTGCTGGTCGAGCAGAATCTGGAAGTCTGCACACAACTTGCGGATCGCCATTACATCATCGAACAGGGCATGATCGTTTACGAAGGCGACAACGCTTCGTTCGCCGCCGATGATTCGATCAAGGACCGTTATCTCGGCGTCGGCGTCGTCTGACGCGCACGCTGTCTTCACCACGAGGAAGCACCGATGCAAGTTCATGAACCAGCAACCGTCGGGACGCTTGCTGATCTGCGCGCCGCCGACGATACCTCGCTCACCGAGATGGATGCCACGCTACGCACTGCTTGCGTCGCCGCGGCTAAGCAGGCCACCATGATCTTTGTACCGTGCAAGGACGGCATCAGCCATAACGAAATCGAAGACGCGCGTGCGGATCACCTGGAGGCCGGCTGCAACGTCCTGTTGCAGGCAATGCTGAACGCCGCGCAAACGGCAGGGAGCACGCAAGCATGAAGATCCTGATTGCAAGGATGAACCACGAGACCAACACGTTTTCGCCGGTGGCGACGCCGCTTGCCGCGTTCGGCCGCAACGGTCCGAGCTACGGCGAAGACGCGTTCAACGAAAACAAGGGTATGCAGACGGCAATGGCCGCGTTCATCGATGCAGCCGAGCGCGAGCATGCCGCGATCGTGACACCCATTTCCGCATCGGCGAATCCGAGCGGCCGGGTCGAGGCCGCCGCTTATGACGCGATCTGCGACGCGATCGTTGCGGCCGCAACCGGCTGCGATGCCGTGATGCTCGACCTGCACGGCGCGATGGTCGCCGAGAATTCGAACGACGGCGAAGGCGATCTGCTCGAACGCGTGCGCGCCGCATTGCCCCATGCACCGATTGCGGTTGCACTCGATTTGCATGGCAACGTCACGCAAAAGATGATCGACAACGCCGACGTGATCGTCAGTTTCAAAACCTATCCGCACGTCGATATGTATGAGACCGGCGCGCATGCGGCACGTCTGATGTTCGACCTGGTCCACGGCAACGCGAAGCCGGTGATCGCGTGGCGCCAACCGCCGTTGCTCACACACACGCTGCGCAGCGCGACAGCCGAAGGTGCGATGAAACGTGCCGTGACCGCCGCGCGCGCAGCAGAGGCTGACGGTATGCTCGCGGTGTCGGTTTTATCCGGTTTCTCGCTAGCCGATATCGAGGCACCGTGTATCAGCGTCGTGGTGGTGGCGAACGGCGAGCGTGAACAGGCGGAAGTGGTGGCGGAGCGCATCGCGCGGCAGATCTGGAACGAGCGCGAGGATTTCGTTTATCGCAGCGCGCCGCTAGCGGCGTCGGTGGCGCAGGCCGCAGCGCTCGCGCAGGGCGCGGACAAACCGGTGCTGTTGCTCGATCATGGCGACAACTGCATGTCGGGTGGCACGTGCGACACGATGGATCTGCTGGACGAAGCGCTCAGGCAGAATCTCGAAGGGATCGTCAGCGGACCGTTGTGCGATCCGCAAGCCGTCGCGGCGCTGATGGCGGCAGGTGTCGGCAGCACGGTGACGGTGACGATCGGCAACAAGGTCGCAGGCAGCGCGGTGACCCCGCAGCTGCCGGTGGCCGTGACCGGTGTGGTGCGTGCGCTGACCGATGGCGAGTACGTCATCAGCGGCCCGACTTATACAGGTCAGCGTGCGTTCATGGGGCGCGCGGCGGTGCTCGACACCGGCACGGTCAAGCTAGTGATGACCGAGCGCACGCACGAACCATGGGACCTCGGCGTATTCGAGAGCGTCGGCATCGATCCTCGCCGTGCGCGTTTCCTGTTGCTCAAATCACGCATGTACTGCCGGCCGGTCTTTGTGCCGATCGCCGCTGCGTTGGTGGAGTGCGATAGCCGCGGCGTGACGAGTTCGGATTACGGGCTGTTCAAGTTCAAACACGTGAGGGGACCGGTTTTTCCGCTGGATACGCAGACCGAGTGGGCGTCGACAGACTGACGCGAGTTGTTTAAGGAACCGCACGGCGAACTGCGCGACGAAACGAAGGAAACGCGCTCATGCATTTACTTGCCGTGTGGGACTTGTGCGACGCGTTCGGAGTCTCTATAATTCGCGCCTCTAAAGGCTCGTAGCTCAGTTGGTTAGAGCACCACCTTGACATGGTGGGGGTCGTTGGTTCGAATCCAATCGAGCCTACCAACGCATATGTGACGCAGACGAAAACGGCTTCGCTTTCGTCTGCTGTCATGTTCTCGTGTCCCAGGCGCACATCGTCGTCGTGCGGCCGTTCTGTCAGTCTCTCCCTTCCGTATTGCCCATATTTCCCCACGGCTTGACTCATTCGCTGATGTCTTCGCGTGTTCACGGTCGTCGCATGTCGATACGTTTTCACTAGCGAGCGATGGTCAGCATGCTGCGGCCATTCGCGTGAGTACCGTCGGCGCTTCACGTCGCATTCTTCTAATGCTTGGTACAGTTGAGCTTTCAGGTCTCGCAACTGCATAAACTGCCGTGAGCTCGCGACACAGGGCCGGCAGCTTAATAGGAAGCTGACGCAATGAAGAAGCTCATCAACGACGTCTCCGCAGTCGTCCCGGACATGCTCGCCGGACTCGCGGCGCTCAATCCCCATCTCTCGTTGTTGCAAGGCAGCACGATCGTCGTGCGTGCCGATGCTGAGGCTGTTGCCGCGCGCGGAGAAGTCGCGCTGATCTCGGGGGGCGGCTCGGGCCACGAGCCGGCTCATGGCGGCTACGTAGGTCATGGCATGCTGAGTGCAGCGGTAGCGGGCGAGGTGTTCACGTCGCCCTCCACGGATGCCGTGCTCGACGCGATTCGCGCGGTAGCCGGTGCGGCTGGTGTTCTGCTGATCGTGAAGAACTACACGGGTGACCGTTTCAACTTCGGCCTCGCTGCCGAGATCGCACGCGCCGAGGGCATCCCCACAGAAATGGTGATCGTCGCCGACGACGTCGCCTTGACGGCGAGCGGTGACCACGCGGGCCGTCGCGGGCTCGCGGGGACCGTGCTGGTTCATAAGATTGCCGGCGCGGCTGCCGCAGCGGGACGTCCATTAGCCGAGGTTGCACAGATTGCACGCGACGTGGCCGCCTCGCTCGGCACGATGGGCGTCGCGCTCACGCCATGCACGGTGCCCGCGGCCGGCAAGCCGGGCTTCGAGCTGGCCGATGGCGAAATCGAATGGGGCCTCGGCATTCACGGTGAACCCGGTGTAGAGCGCGGCGCGATGGAACCCGCGGACGCGATCGTCGAAAGACTGCTGGCGAAGATCGCCGGCGACTTGTCGTTGCAATCTGGTGTGCGGGTGGCTTTGCTGGTGAACAATCTCGGCGGCACGCCGTCGAGCGAGTTGAGCATCGTGGCCGGGTCCGCGCTTCGTTATCTGGGGGCTCGCGGCATTCATGTGGAACGTGCGTGGGCCGGTACATTCCTGAGCGCGCTCGAGATGTCGGGCGTCTCGTTGACACTGCTGCGCGTGGACGATGAGAGGCTTGGCTGGCTCGACGCCGCCGCGCACACCAGTGCATGGCCCGTGCTGAGCGGTCGCGTCGCGCAGGTTTCTGTGCGGCCCGCACCCGCTACGCCCGATCGTACAAACGGCGCGACGCTCACGCGCGAGGCGACTTTGCGCCACGTGATCGAAGCTGTTTGTGCGTGCCTGCTCGAAGCCGAGCCGACCTTGACCGACATGGATCAACGCGTCGGCGATGGCGACCTCGGCATCAGCCTGTCGCGCGGGGCGCGTGGCATTCTCCATGAACTCGATACCTATCCCGCGGAAACAGCACCGGGCGCCGTGTTACGCAGTATGTCCGCAACGGTCCGGCGCGTGGTCGGGGGAACCTCAGGCCCGCTTTACGCAGTGATGTTGTTGCGCGCCGCGGTCGGGCTCGAACAATCGGGTGGATTGTCTGCGAGAGCGTGGTCGGCGGCGTTCAGTGAGGGCGTCGCCGGATTGATGGCGTTAGGCGGTGCGCATCCGGGCGATCGCACGATGGTCGACGCGCTGAAACCTGCCGCCGATGCGTTGCAAGCCGCGCTCGCCAGATCAGAAGACGGGCTCGACGCGGCATTGAAAGTCGCGGTCGATGCAGCAACCGAAGGCGCGGCGCAAACAGCGTCGATGCATCCGCGGCGCGGGCGTTCGAGTTATGTTGGGGATCGTGCGCTCGGGCACGTGGACCCTGGCGCACATGCCGTGGCGTTGTGGCTCGCTGCGATTCGCATGGCGCTGGTTGAATGAGCGATAAAGCCGCACACCGAGTAACGAGCGCCGCTAACCAGGAGCCGAGCACCGAGCACGAGCACGACAACCGCAACAAAGACATGCAGAAGCCCGTACGACTAACGCCAGGCCCACGCTTACACGCTTAACTCAAAGACAGCACTCGCCATCAAAGTACGCCTTGCGCCAGCGCGTGATCGTCACGCGCTCGAACAAGTCGACCAGAGAAAACGGATCGGCAGCAATAAACTTCTCAGCTTCCTCGCGCGTTTCCAGATCGACGACATACACACCGCCGCCTGCGCCGCTACCGTCGTCGTTCAGCTTTGCGCCGCAGGCGAGCAGCAGCGCCTTGTTCTTTTCCAGAAACGCCAGGTGCGTCTCGCGCTCGCGCGTGCGGACGTCGGCGTGACCGGGCTTGTCGAAAGTTTCGATGATATAGGGCATGCGTGTTCCTTTCAGTTCGACGCGATAGCGGACGGATGCTGCGCGAGCGGCGTGACGTCGACAACCAGATACGGAAACAGCGGCAGCGAACTGAGCAGCGTATGCAGCTCGTCGTTCGATTCGACGTCGAACACGCTGTAATTCGCGTACTGTCCGGCCACGCGCCACAGGTGACGCCACTTGCCCTCATGCTGCAGTTTCTGCGAGAACGCCTTCTCTTCGACCTTCAGGCGATCGGTGAGTGCCTTATCAGCATCGGCAGGAATCTGAACCTGCATATGAACGAGATACAGCATTCGAACATCTCCATCGAATGAATAGACCGCCCTGCGGCGGTCGTTTGTTTGCTCAACCCCAGGCGAGAATCGCCACGGTGTACACGATGCCGATCCAGAACATCATGATGACCGTATAGCCCATGATGTCCTTCAGTTTCAGCTTCGACAGCGCGAGCGCCGGCAGAATCCAGAACGGCTGCACCAGATCGTTCCATGCATTGCCGAGCATCACGGCGGTCGCGGTATGTCCCACCGATGCGCCGATCGACTTGGCCGCCTCGATCATGAACGGCCCCTGAATCACCCAGTGGCCGCCGCCCGAAGGTGCGAAGAAATTGATGAAAAACGAACTGATCAAGCCCCAGAACGGCAGCGTCGCAGGCGTCGCAATCTTGACGAAGAAATGCGAGAACGTGTTGACGAGGCCAGACGACGCCATGATCGCCATAATGCCGGCATAAAACGGATACTGCAGAATGATGCCGCTGATCGTGCGAATGCCTTCGTTCAGCTTCTCGACATAGCGAATCGGCGTGCCCAACAGGATGATGCCGAGGAACAGAATGATGAAGTTGATCAGGTTCAGGTCCATCGAACCGCCGCTGTGGAAGTACAGCACCACGTAGACCACGCCGATTGCACCGATCAGGTAGCTCAGCAGGCGGCTGTTGTTCAGGCGACTGGCAAGCGTGTTGCTTTCGTCGATATCCACCGCAGGTGCCGCGGCTTTGGATGTGTCGTTCAGCGCGCGGTCGATTTCCGTAACCGGCTGACCCGGCTTGGGATGCAGCCAGGCATTCAGCAGCGGCAGCGTGATGATGACGACGAGGCTCGTGATCAGCATCGCAGGCGAGAAAATCGTTTCCGACAACGGAATCACACCCATCTGTGCTTCCATCGGGTGCCCCTTGGTGGAGATCAGCACCGGAATACTTGCCGACAGACCGAGACCGTACATCGTAAAGCCGCTATATGCCGACGCGATGATCAGCGGGTAATGCACGCCCTTGATGCTCATCGCCAGCTTGCGCGCCACGATCCCGCCGATCACCAGACCGAAGCCCCAGTTCAGGTAGCTGCCGATACCGCCGACCAGCGTCGCGACGATCACCGCCATGCGCGGATCGTGCACCCGCGCGACGAGCCGGTCGAGAAAGCGTTCGGTGAGCGGTGCGGTGGCGAGCACATAGCCCATCGCGAGAATCACAGCCATTTGCGTCGTGAACGCGAGCAGCGCCCAGAAGCCCTTGCCCCAACTCAGCGTGAGCGCGCTCACCGCCTGGCCCTGAACCAGCACGGCGAGAATCATCGTGAGGAGGGTGAGGCCGATGGCGAAGACGAACGGATCGGGCAGATACTTGCGCATCAGCTCCGTGAAGAAAGCGGTGATTTTCTGCATGTGACTGTCTCTAGCTTTGGTCGAATAGTATTTATCGGGTCATGCGGCGGGTGCGAATACGACGGATACAGCGGATGAGGCTGGATGTGGCTTATGAATCGTTTTGAGCGGAGTCCTTGCGATAGCGGGTCAGTCTCATCAATGCGCGGTCGCGCCACGCAACGCGTTCTTCCCACTGTTCAAGCGGCAACGCGCTGCGTCGCGCGGCTTCCACGCCGGCGACGAGTTCCGGCGTCCACGGATCGTTCTGGCCGCGCTCCGCGCCCATGCGTGCATACGACGGTCCCATCTTCTGCGCATGCGAAGCGATACCGCCGCGCGTATTCAGATCGACGGTTTCGAATGGTCCGATCACTGACCAGCGCAACCCCAGCCCTTCGCGTACTACGGTATCGACGTCGTCCACTGAAGCAACGCCGTCGCGCACGAGGCAATACGCTTCGCGCAACAATGCACCTTGCAGCCGGTTGAAGATGAAGCCTTCCACTTCTTTCGCGACGCGCACCGGCCTGAGGCCGGTCTCGGTGAAGAGGCCGATTGCACGGGTAACGGCGTCGTCATCGGTGAAGGGCGCGGGCACGATTTCGACGACGGGAATCAGATACGGCGGATTGCCCGGATGAGCGACGAGGCATCGGCCACGACCCGGCAGCGTTTCATCGACAAAGCGTGAAGCCGCAAGAAACGACGACGCGCTCGCCAGAATCGCGTGCGGCGGCGCAGCGCGATCGAGTTCGATGAACAACTCACGTTTGATCTCTTCACGCTCCGGTGCGCATTCCTGCACAAGATCGGCACCGGCTGCTGCCGCTTCTAAAGTCGCAACGATTTCAACGCGCGCTGCCACATCGCGGGCGGATTCGTCGAGCAGTCCGAAGCGCGACAACTCGACAAGCCGTTGCATGACTTCCGCTGGCGCAAGTTCACGTCGCTCGGCCGCTGGATCGAACAGACGCACTTGCCAGCCGGCCCGCGCGAATACCACGGCGAAGGCAATGCCGATACTTCCACCACCGATGATTCCCACACGCCGCGTAGCCTGTGCGTTCATGCTCAGACTCCCGCGACGCCGACAGTCATGCCGCCGCACACGTACAACACCTGGCCGGTGACGAAACCGCTGCGTGCATCGAGCAGATAGGACGCGGCATGCGCGACGTCGTCCGGCGTTCCCACACGTTGGACCGGCACACTGTCGATGATCGCGCGCGTGCGCGGTGCATCCGGCGGATTCGCGCGATCGAACAACTCGGTGCGGATCGGGCCCGGACCGATCGCGTTGGCGGTGACGCCGAACGCGCCGAGTTCGAGCGCCCACACGCGCGTCATGCCGATCAGTGCGGCTTTGGTGGCCGAATAGGCGGTGCGCAATTCCTTGCCGAGCGCCGCACGCGACGACATATTCACGATCCGGCCGAAACCCGCGGCCTTCATGCCCGGCAACAATGCCTGCATGCATTGCAGCGAACAGCGCACGTTGAGCGCCCAAGCGCGTTCGAGTTCTTCGAGCGATTGCTGTTCCGCACTCGCCGGCACCACGACGCCGACGTTATTCACCAGACGCGTGATCGGACCGTCCTCGAGTGCGCGTTTGAGCGCCGTCGCGGTTGCCTGCGGGTCCGACAGGTCGGCGAGCAGTCCATCGCCGACGCGATCGATCACGACCACGTCGTAACCATCCGCCTTGCAACGCTCAGCGCATGCCGCACCGATGCCGGCGGCGCCACCGGTAATCAAAACTCGTTCTTTAGCCATGTTTCGGATTCAGGGTAATAAAAGAGGAAAGGTTTAGACGGTGGCGATCGGCGTGACCGGCGAACCCATCGCACCTGGCAACCTGAGTGGCGGCGCCGTCAGCATGAAATGCGAGCGACCGTTCGCGCGCAACCACACGGCGAGATCGCGCAAGTACCAGAGTTCGCCGAGCGGCAAACCGAGCTTGAAGAGGCAATGGTGATGCAGCGGCATCAACGGGTGCTCGCCAGGCTTGGCCGGTGCGCGTGCAGGATAGCGTTCCACGGCGTAGTTGTCGGCGGCGAGCGCGGCGATGCCTGAGTCGGTGATCCATTGCAGCAGGCGTTCGTCGCGGCCGTCGAGTGCGCAGCAGTGGCTGTTGAGCACGCTTTCGTCGGGCTGGCGATTCATCTCCAGCACCATCTCGGCAAAACCGGTACGCAGCACCAGCATGTCGCCGCGTTCGATCTCGACGCGATCGGCTTCGATCGCAAACATCAGATCGTCGTAACTGACCGTTCGATGTTCGCGCGCATAGTGCGCCACCAGGTCGACCAGTACGCCGCGCCCCTGCATGCCCTTTACCGCGAGATTTTCGATGCCGAGCACGTCGGCGTGGCTGTGCTCGCCGCCGCAGGCATGTGGCGCGAAGCCTTCGTCCGCCCGATATTCGATCGGCCCTACGATATCTGTATTGGCGCGATAGCCGTTGTAATAGACGCTTTCCGGCACGCCGTCGCCGTCCGCGTCGAAGCGTGCGCCCACATGCGCGAGCGAATCCCATTGCGTCGAGTACTGTAGGCTCAGCAGTACCTGGTCGTCGCTGACCACGTCGGTGGCGCCTGCTTCGTTGCGCGCGAACGGAAAGTTGACGTAGGGCAGGCCGTCCTTGAACGTCGGCCGTAGCACGGGCGGATGACGGCGCACGTTCAGCTTGCTGTCGCCGGGAAAGTCGAGCGGCAACGACAGGCAGAAGCTCAAACCCGCACGGATTTCACGCGCGCCTTTGAGGACCTGCTCCGCACCGATCAGATTCGGCCTGCCGAGTTGATCGTCGTGCCCGAAGTCGCCCCAGTTCGATCCTTCAGGTTTGTTCTTCCAGCGCATTTCACCTTCCTTTACTGATCTGGCCTACGTACTGCACTGCTCGCATAAGCGGGCAGTGAACAGAGAAGCGCACCGTCACGCGAGCAGTGCAGGCGGGATCTGGCCGTAAATTTCAAGCAGCGCTTCGATCGCGCGCGGTTCGTTTTTCAACAGCCGTGCCTTCGGGCCGCCGATCACGAGCGCGAACGCCTCGCCGTGAATCAGGAAGCCGCGTGCCAGTCCGGCCACGTCTTCGACGTTTTCGCCCGTCGAGCGATGCCAGCCGTTCTTCACGCCTTGCTCCACTTCAACCTCCAGCGTGTTCCGGTCGATCACCGAACCATCGGTCGATGCCGTCAAGGGCTCGCAACTGTCGAGTAGCTTGCGGCGCGTGTCCACGGAAAGGGCGCCGAGCAAGGCTTTGCCGGCTGCGCTTGCGTGCAGGTACATGAAGCCGCCAGGCTCGTCGCTATAACGGATTTTCTGACGCGACTCCATCACGTCGAGATAGACGACGCGGTTGCCGGCCAGCGTGGCGAGCGCCGCGGTCTCGCCGGTGGCGTCGCGCAGGGAGGTGAGCAGCGGCTGGAACAGCAGCGTCAGCGGGTCCTCGCTGCAAATGTCGCGAGCGACATGCAACAGCCGTTGCGTAGGGTAATAGCCGGCCTTCACGCCCGGCGCATAGAGATAGCCTTTGGCCACCATTGTTTGCAAAAGCGCGTGACAACTCGACAGCGGGATCTCGGTTCGACGCGCGATCTCGCTATAGATCATGGGTTGCCGCACTTCGGCAAAGAGGTTTATCACGTCGAAGACGCGGACTGCAGTTTTCACATCCATGAGAACATTATCGGCATTTCGATAATGCGATGGCAATAGGGTCTCGGGTATACACTTACGCCGCGAAATTCCTGTTATGGAGTGCTTGCAGGGTAATCCCTTAATTGACGTCTGTTACGAGCGATCCCTATAGTCGCGCTTTCTGTTCGCTAAAGGAAAACAAGTTCTTTAGACGAACAATTGCGATGAGCAGACGCTAAGTCCGTCTCGTGCATTCGCGACACAAAACGGAGACGTACCACGATGGCGCTCACGCTCGAAACACAACACCGGAATGCCCGCAAAGCGGGTATTGCATCATTCGTTGGGACAACGATCGAATAGTATGACTTCTATGCGTACAGCACGGCGGCGGCGCTGGTGCTTGGCAAGATCTTCTTTCCGACAACTTCGGCGCTGGCCGGCACGCTCGCGGCGTTTGCCACTTTCTGGGTCGGTTTTCTGGCGCGGCCGATTGGCGGGATCATCTTCGGCCACCTCGGCGATAAGGTTGGCCGCAAGAAGACGCTGATCATTACGCTGATGCTGATGGGTTGCTGCACGACCGGCATGGGTCTGCTGCCCACCTACAACCAGGTTGGGCTATTGGTATTTCGCTTTCCTATCAGATTTGCGGCATGGTGTTCGCCGGTACCACGCCGATTCTTGGACAGTACCTGCTGGGCGCGACCGGATCGATTCTTTCAGTTGTGGCGCTGGGGATTTTGCATGTGCTGATTACGCTGTTCTGCGCGCTGGGGTTGATCACGCGCATGCATCAGGAGGGTGCGCGTGACGCAGCACGTTCGGCTGCGCTGGCGCAGAGCTGATCGCTATCCCGCCGAAAGAATGCTGCCACTAACCTGAAGAAGCAGTCCGCCGTCGCCAACGAGGCGCGGCGGACCTTGGCCTCGTCGCTGTGCTGCTCAGAAAGCGCGCCGCAGTGCGGTCGTTGTCGACGCACTACTGTTCCCGGATTCCTGTTCGAATCCATAGAACGCGGCAGGCGTTGTGCAGAAAATTGCGTCGATCACCGCTGCGTCCAGGCCGAGGTCCAATAGCGTCGATAACGACTGGCCGTAGTTCACTACCTGTTCGTACTGGGTATGAGGCCAGTCGCTTCCCCACATCAGCCGCTCAGCACCGAAGTGTTCGACAAGCTGGCTCGTCGCCTCATGCACAAAGCCAGAACCGGGAGCAGCACATCGGTAGGCTCCCGAGACCTTGACCCACACGCGGCCTGTTCCCCCATACCCGAGCAATGTCTTGAAGCCGGGATCGTGAATTCCTTTCTCAGGATCGGGTCGTCCGAAATGATCGACGACCACGGGTACGCCGGCCTCCAACAGCCGGTCGAGCATCGGCGCCAGGTCCTGCGCATTCCGGTGTAGTTCGACGTGCCAACCCAGTCTCGACAATCGTTCGAGCAACGGCGTCCATGATTTCGCTGCCAGATCCGGCAATGCCTGCTCGATCAGGTTCAGCCGTATGCCGGTTACGCCTTGACCATGCAGCTCGACCAGCTCTTCTTCGGAAACATCGGGCGCGACGACCGCTACGCCCCTTAAACGGCGCGTGTCGTGGGACAGTGCTTGCAGCAGGTAGCGATTGTCCGTTCCGAGAAAGCTCGGCTGTACCAGCACCGCGTGCCCGATGTCATGCGCATTCAGCAGTTGCAAATAAGTGTCGAGCGTTGCGTCGTAGCCAGGTGCGTAGCGCCGGCTATCCGTGAGCGGCAAGCCTCTCTGGAAGACGTGCGCGTGAGTGTCCACGCGGCAGGAGCGAAACTGGGCGAGGGAGGCGGGCGCACTCATGGTCAGCTCCGCGGCGGGTCCAGGGTCAATCGCGCATTGTCGACGGCGTCGGCTGCAGATTCAGGTACCACGCCACGCAGACGTTTGCCGCGCGTCTCGGGAAGCAGCAACACTGCGATCATCGCGAGGCCGTAAGCAATGGCCGCGTCGATGCCGATTGCCATACCGAGCGACATCGAATGACTCATGTAGCCGACGAGGACAGGAAAGCCCGCCGAGGCGATCCGTCCGAAGTTGTAGCAGAATCCGACGCCTGTGCCGCGCATGTCGGCCGGATACAGTTCGTTGAAAAGCGGGCCGAGGCTTGCTGGGATGCCCGCGGCGAACAAGCCGAGTGGGAAGCCCAACACGAGCATTTGCATGTTGGTCAGCGGCAGCATCACATAAGCGAGAACCGTCACGATGCAGCAGAACGCGAAGAGGGCGATGTTGCGCCGGCGGCCAATGCGGTCGAGCAGATAGGCGCTCACCATGCAGCCGCACCAGAAAGCCACGATCACAACTGCCAGATAGCCACCGGTGTTCAGAACCGACAGATGCCGTTCTTTGGCAAGGAAGGTAGGCAACCAGCTCATGATCGCGTAGTACCCGCCGTGAGCGCCGGTGCCCAATACGGCGCCGATCACGGTGGTCCGGAGCACACGCGGCTGGAAGACCTGGGTTATCTGCATGAGCACCGGAATCCTGGGTGCGGCGCTTGTGGGCGCGACGCGTGCCGGTTCCTTCAGATTGCGCCGTACGAACAGAACAAGGCCGGCGGGCACCAGGCCGACAGCGAACATCACACGCCATGCAGTGTCCGACGGTAACCAGGAGAACACCGCGGCATACACCAGCACGGCTGCGCCCCAGCCAACCGCCCAGGCGCTTTGCACGGCACCCATCGCCTTACCGCGGTGTTCGGTGCGAATGGTTTCCGCCATCAGTACTGCACCTGCGGCCCACTCGCCGCCGAATCCGAATCCTTGCAGCGCCTTCAGGATCAGGAGTTGCGGGAAGCTTTGCGCGAACGCGCAGAGAAAGGTGAAGCCGGCGAACCAGAGGATCGTCATTTGCAACGTCCGGACGCGCCCGATGCGGTCCGACAACGCCCCTGCGATCCAGCCGCCGAGTGCCGACGATATCAACGTCACGCTGCTGATCGCGCCGGCCTGCGTATGGTCGATGCCATACGCGGCAATGATCGCGGGAATGGCAAGGGTGAACATCTGCACATCGAGCGCGTCGAGCCCCCAACCCGCAAAGCACCCCCAAAAGGTGTTGCGTTCGAGGGGCGTGCTCTGCTTGTACCACGTGAACATAGCCGTCTCCGTCAAGCGTATCATGTAGTTATATATATGACTACATGAATTGTGGTCCCAAAACCGTGGAAAGTCATTGAGTATTAACCCTTGCTCACGCCGACGCCGCGGGATGTTGTACAGTAGTTACTCCTCTGAACAACTATATGATTACTATGGAAGCGGCCTCTTTCGTGACCAAACCGGATGGTCGGTTACCCCGTTATCAGCAACTGCGTGACGACCTGGTTGGCCGCATTGCCGCAGGCGAATGGGCGCTGGAGGAAGCCATCGCCACAGAGGCGGAGTTGGGGCAGTTCTATAACGTCTCCACTGGAACGGTTCGTAAGGCGATTGATCTGCTCGTCGTCGACGGCGTGCTCACGCGCAGCCAGGGCAAAGGCACCTTCATTCGTCGGCCTCGTTTCGATTCGTCGCTGTTCCGCTTCTTTCGTTTCAAGTCACGCGACGGCGAGCCGGTGCGGCCGACAGCGCGCGTGCTCAAGCGTGAAATCGTGAAGCCTGGCGAAGAAATTCGCTCGACTTTGCGGATGAAAGCCTCCGAGAAAGCAATCCATTTGTCGCGTGTGCGCCTGATCGAAGGCCAGGCGGTTCTGTCTGAAGAAATCTGGTTGCCACGTGGGCGTTTCGAACCGTTGGCCACATTGCCGCTCGGCGATTTCGAGGACTTGCTGTATCCGTTGTACGAGCGTCTTTGCCGGCAGATCGTGGCGTCCGCTACGGAAATTTTAAAAGTAGAACAAGCCACATCCGACGACGCCTCGCTTCTCGATGTAGAACTCAGCAGCCCTGTCATTCAGGTCCACCGTGTCGCGTCGGACTTCGCGGGTACGCCCTTCGAATGGCGCAGTACGCGCGGGGCCGCCACGACGTTTCAGTACCAGGTGGAAATTCGCTGAGCACAGCGCCGCCTGGATCGCTGGGATCGCACGCGCCTATTCGGGTATCACCTCATGGTGTCCGATGCTAATTCATATAAACATATATATGACTACATCATATCTGGCCGTTTTCTCAACGTAGCGGCTGCCATGCCGCCGGGCGAGTGTCGATAGCGGCCGGCGAGACAACCGGAGCGGACATGTCTATGCAGGCAGGATTTGAGCAGCAGGTAATGAGGAAGATGGCGTGGCGGCTCATGCCGCTTCTGATCGTCATGTTTCTGATTTCGTTTATCGACCGCCAGAACGTCGGTTTCGCCAAGCTGGAGATGGTGCACGCGCTCGGCATGACGGAAGCTTCATACGGGCTGGGGGCCTCGCTGTTCTTCATCGGCTACCTTATCTTCGAGGTGCCGAGCACACTGGCGCTGCATCGCTTCGGTGCGCGGACCTGGCTCGCACGCATCATGATGACCTGGGGCGTGGTCACGGTGCTGATGGCGTTCGCGCGTTCGCTGCCCGTCTTCTATTCCTTTCGCTTCGCACTGGGCGTTGCCGAAGCCGGCTTTTATCCCGGCGTCATCTACTACCTCACGCAGTGGTTCCCACAAAGCTATCGCACCAAGGTGCTGGGGTTCTTCACGCTGGGCAGTTCGCTCGCCAATATGCTGGGCTCGCTGGTCGGCGGTCTTCTGCTGACGCTGGGCGGCACGTGGGGTTTCGCGGGTTGGCAGTGGGTGTTTATCGCCACCGGCATTCCGGCCATTCTGATTGCATTCGTTGCGCTCAAATATTTGCCGAATTCGGTGAAGGATGCACCTTTCCTTTCCCAGCAGGAGAAAGACGTCGTCATCGCCGCGCTCAAGCGGGAAGCGTCGGATGACGCTAAAGCGACGCGGCCTTGGGGCGCGTTGCTCGATCCGAAGGTTCTCATGTTCGCGCTGACGTACATGCTGATGTCGACGTCGCTGTACGGGGTGACCTACTGGATGCCGACGCTGCTGAAAAGCGACGGCGTGTCGTCGTCGCTGAACGGTGTGTTGAACATGATTCCGTGGGCGCTCGCGACGCTGCTTCTGCTGTGGCTGCCCGGCAAGCTCAAGCGTGAGCGCGTCGTTCTGAAGGCGATGAGCGTGGTGGCTGGCATCGGCGTCGTTTGCTTCGCGTCGAGCCTCGTCCTGCCGACCGCGTCGATGCGCTTTGTCGCGCTGTGTCTGGGCGGGGCGTGTATTCCCTTGCTCTATCCGTGTTTCTGGTCGCTGCCCCCGCGGTTTTTCTCGGGAGCAAGAGCCGCGGCGAGCGTGGCTGCGATCAACGCGATCGGCAATCTCGGCGGCTTTGCCGGGCAGAACCTGATGCCTTACGTCGGCAAGGTGGCGCATAGCCACGTCGCACCGATGCTGGTGCCTACGGCGTGTCTGTTCGTGTTGGGGATCGGGACGGCTCTCGCAGGACTGATCGGCGCGCGTCGCAGGATGGCGCTCGAGTCGGCGACGATTCGTCCGACTTAAGTTGCTTCGTCTATCCCCTCAAGGGCGGAGCAGATCGAAGCCAGCCAGCGCGACGACCCCGCTGACGACAATCAGGGCCACCGAATGCTGTCCGAAGTAGAGAAGGCCTGCGGCCGACCAGCTCGTTAGACAGAATGCTGCAATACGTTTCATCGTTTAGAAGCCCAAAGCGATAGCCAGAAACCCGCTGACCACCCCGCATGCCACCACCGCCAGCGTCACCACCGTCAGCACGCGCTTGGGAAAGGAGCGGCCAAGCATCGCCATTGAAGGCACGCTGATAAGCGGCAGCGTCATCAGCAATGCACCAGCCGGCCCGGCGGCCATGCCGAAGGAGAGCATGGCCTGAATGATCGGCACTTCGCCCGCGGTCGGAATCACGAACAACGTGCCGGCGATCGACAAGGTAATGATCCACAGCAGGCTGTTATCGATGCTGGGTCCGATGTGCGGAAACAGCCATGTCCGCGCAGCGCCGAGAATCAGCACCAGTACGATGTATTCAGGAATCAGCCGCAGCGTCATGGTTCCAAGGATCTTCACCCAGCGCGTGAACGCAGTGCCCGGATCGTCGCCGGTGACCAGTTGCGCCATGGCGTCGCGCGATGCTTCGGCTTCTTTCGGCGTGACCATGCGGTTCACCAGATAGCCGAGGCCGAACACCATCACGAGGCCCAGGGCGAGCCGCAAGCCCATCCATTGCCAGCCGAGCACGAAGCCTATGAAGATCAATGTGGCCGGATTAAGGGCCGTGTTACCCAGCCAGAACGCGATCGCCGCGCCCGGCGCCGCCTGACGGGCGCGCAAGCCGGCCACGACCGGCGCCGCGCAGCACGTGCACATCATGCCCGGCAACGACATCAGGCCGCCCTTCACCACGCTGCTGAAGTCGGACCGGCCGAGCGCGCGTGCGACCCACTGCGGCGGAATCAGCGCCTGCACCGCCGAGCCCAGCAGAAGGCCCAACACCATGGCTTGCCAGATCGCCTTGCCGTAGGCCAGCGCGTAATCGATGGCTGCCTGCCACGACGCCGCAGGCGCGCTCGACGACGTGCCCATCAGGATCGACTTGCCGATGGAATGCTGGCTCGCGGCGACGAAGGCACGGTTGTAGTACGGGAACCACTTCACATAGAAGAGGCCGACGACGGCGATCAGCAGAAACACGATCCAGCCAAGGGCGACACGGGGCTGCCGAAGGGTTGATTGCATGATGGATGGTCTTAACTTTAGTTTTGGATCAGATGACGGCGAGCGTGCTGTTATCGAGTTGAGCGAGGAGTGCTTTTGCCTGCTCGACGACATCGGCGTCGTTGGGCCGAAAATTCATTTGCAACGCACCCGGCAGGTGGACGAAATGTTGATGGCTGCTGCGCGCATACGCCGGATCATAGTGCCGTTCAATCAGCTCGCGGGCCAGTTCAGCCCGGCTATTTTCATCGACGAGGTACTGCCAGCCCGTGACGCGCTCCCGGCTATGCAAACCGATCATCTTCTGCAGTTGCGCTTTCAGCGATTCAGGATCGTCGAACAGATGCGCATAGTCTTGCAGCAGGAACGCTGCGCGGTCTTCGTGGCTCGATAACACTTCGACGCAGGCGCCCTGATGAAACGTGTCGAGGAGCGCGAGCGGCAGCGAAATCGAACCAATCCGCCGGCTTTCCGCTTCGACGAATACCGGCCGTTTGGGATCGAACGTGCGCAGGGCGCTCACCAGCAGCGTGTCGAAGCGCTTTTGCGACGGTTGCGTAACGCCTGCCCAGGCGCCCAGCAGCGAGCCGCGATGGGCCGCCAGCGCCTCGAGATCCAGCGTCTGCGCACCCGCCTGATTCAGCGCTTCGAGCAGGCGCGTCTTGCCGCTGCCGGTCGGGCCTACCAGCGCGATGTACCTGAATGCCTTCGGCAACGCGTCGAGGGTGTCCAGCGTTGCGCGCCGATAGCCTTTATAGCCGCCGTCCAGCTGACGCGCCGGCCAGCCTATCATATTGAAGAGCGTCGTGACCGAACCTGAACGTTTCCCGCCGCGCCAGCAATAGATCAGCGGACGCCAGTTGCGTGGCCGGTCGGCGAAAGTCGTTTCCAGGTGATGCGCGATGTTGCGCGCAACCAGCGCCGCGCCGATCCGCGTGCCTTCGAACGGCGAGACCTGTTTGTAAGTCGTACCGACCAGAACACGCTCTTCATTGCTCAGCACAGGCGCATTGAGCGCGCCGGGAATGTGGTCTTCGGCGAATTCGAGAGGCGTGCGCACGTCGATGATTTCATCGAAATCACCGGCTTGGTCGAGGCTGACGAGTAGGTTTTTCAAGGGGCTACGGACGAAACGAACCGGCGAGGAGGAGCGAAATTATCGCATGCGCAGTGAATGCCGGCTGACAGGCTGTTCAAACCCGCTTCCAGAACCTGCGCGTTGCCTCTCGTCGCCCAAAAACCTGCTTGCTCCTCAGATCACCTCGACTCGCTTTTCTCCGCTGACCATTTCCCCGATCACGCGCGCCTCGTTGAAACCGTCGGCGCGGAACAGGGCGAGCACCTCGTCGACCGCTTCCGGCGCGCACGAAACCAGCAGACCGCCCGAGGTTTGCGGATCAGTGAGCAGGGTGCGGGCAATCGACGGCAATGAGCTCGGCAACAGGATGTCTTTGCCGTAAGCGTCCCAGTTACGCCCCGAAGCACCGGTAAAAATGCCGGCCTCCGCGAAGCTGAGCACGTCCGGCAGCCAGGGCAAATCCGCATAGTGCACGCGGGCGGTCAGATTTGAGCCGCGCGCCAATTCCAGCGTGTGGCCCAGCAAGCCAAAACCGGTGATGTCCGTGAGGGCGTGCACGCCGTCGAGCGCGGAGAGCGCCGCGCCCGGCCGATTGAGCTTGGTCGTGGCCGCGATCATCGCGGCATAGCCGTTTGAATCGAGCCGGTCTTTTTTCAACGCCGCCGACAGCACGCCCACGCCCAGTGGCTTGCCGAGAATCAGCATGTCGCCCGCTTGCGCACCGGCGTTGCGTTTGACCCGGCGCGGATCGACCACGCCGATCGCAACCAGACCGTAGATGGGCTCCACCGAATCGATCGAATGGCCGCCGGCGAGCGGGATGCCGGCTTCGGCGCAGACAGACTCGCCGCCCTTCAGCACCGCTGCGATCACGTCGTGCGGCAACACATTGATCGGCATGCCGACAATCGCCAGCGCCATGAGTGGCTTGCCGCCCATGGCGTAGACGTCGGACAGCGCATTGGTTGCGGCGATGCGGCCGAAGTCGAACGGGTCGTCGACGATCGGCATGAAGAAGTCGGTGGTGGCGACGATCGCCTGCTCGTCGTTGAGCCTGTAGACGGCGGCGTCGTCGGCGGTATCGTTGCCGACCAGCAGATCGGGAAAGAACGGCAGCGGCGCGCTTCGCTTGAGCAGATCGGCGAGCAGGCCGGGGGCGATCTTGCACCCGCAGCCTCCGCCGTGTGACAGGCTGGTCAGGCGGGGCGAATGGGTTGTGGTGGGGAGGGTATCGGTCATTATGGCGCGGATTTCGGGCTTCGAATGACCGCATTATGGCGGTTGTTCGCGCGCGCGGGACGGCGGCGGCCCACCGGCTCCGTTGAAATCGGCTGCAGTGCTTCATATTTAACAATGTTGACGAGGTGTGCAGTCTCGCAGCAGGACTTCATATCGGCCTCTATAATCGATTTTAGTATCCCGAAAAAAGCCGAGGCCATTACATGACCCACATGTCCCGGCGACAGTTTCTGAAGGTCTCCGCTACCACGCTCGCCGGATCAAGTTTGGCTCTCATGGGCTTCTCTCCGGCACCCGCGCTAGCCGAGGTTCGTCAGTACAAACTGTCGCGCACAACTGAAACCCGCAATACCTGCCCATACTGTTCGGTAGGGTGCGGCATCCTGATGTATGGACTTGGCGACAACGCCAAGAATGCAAAGTCCAGCATCATCCACATCGAAGGCGATCCCGATCATCCGGTGAATCGCGGCACGTTGTGCCCGAAGGGTGCGAGCCTGATCGACTTCATTCATAGTCCGAGCCGCCTGAAGTATCCGGAGTACCGCGTGGCTGGATCGAATGAGTGGAAGCGGATTTCGTGGGAAGACGCGCTCGACCGTATCGCGAAGCTGATGAAGGAAGACCGCGATGCCAATTTCGTCGAAACGACGGAAGACGGCAAGAAGGTCAACCGCTGGCTGACCACCGGCATGCTCGCTGCATCGGCAGGTAGTAATGAAGTGGGATATTTGACGCACAAGACTGTCCGCAGTCTTGGCATGCTCGCATTCGATAATCAGGCACGTGTCTGACATGGCCCGACGGTGGCAGGTCTTGCCCCGACGTTTGGCCGTGGAGCGATGACGAACCATTGGGTCGACATCAAGAACGCGGATGTGATTCTCGTGATGGGCGGTAATGCGGCCGAGGCGCACCCGTGCGGTTTCAAGTGGGTCACGGAAGCGAAGGCGCATCGCAAGGCAAGATTGATCGTGGTCGATCCGCGCTTTACGCGTACGGCATCGGTCGCGGACTACTACGCACAGATTCGAACCGGCTCGGACATCGTGTTCCTGGGCGGGGTGATCAACTATTTGCTCACCAACGACAAGATTCAGCACGAGTACGTCAAGAACTACACGGATATGCCCTTCATCGTGCGCGAGGATTTCTCGTTCACGGATGGCCTGTATTCCGGCTATAACGCGGATCAGCGCACCTACGACAAGAGTTCGTGGGATTACGAGCTTGGCGACGACGGCTTTGCCAAAGTCGATCCGACGCTGCAACATCCGCGCTGTGTCTACCAGTTGATGAAGCAGCACTACTCGCGCTATACGCCCGAGCAGGTCGAAAAAGTCTGTGGCACGCCGAAGGAAAAATTCTTGAAGGTGTGCGAGATGCTGGCATCGACGGCCGTCCCTGGGCGCGCCGGCACGATCCTGTACGCGCTCGGCTGGACGCATCACTCGGTCGGCTCGCAGATCATCCGAACCGGTGCGATGGTGCAATTGCTGCTGGGCAACATCGGCATTGCGGGCGGCGGCATGAACGCACTGCGCGGTCACTCGAACATCCAGGGCTTGACCGATCTCGGCCTGATGTCGAACCTGTTGCCTGGCTACATGACCTTGCCGATGGAAGCCGAGCAGGACTTCGACGCGTACATCAAGAAGCGCGCAACCCAGCCGTTGCGCCCGAACCAGCTCAGCTACTGGCGTAATTACCGCGCGTTCCACGTCAGCTTCATGAAGTCGTGGTGGGGCGATAACGCGACCGCCGAGAACAACTTCGGTTTCGACTATCTGCCGAAGCTCGATAAGTCGTACGACATGCTGCAGGTCTTCGAGCTGATGAATCAAGGCAAGATGACCGGCTACATCGCGCAGGGCTTCAACCCGCTTGCCGCGGCGCCGAACAAGGCGAAGATCGGCGCGAGTCTGGCCAAGCTGAAGTGGCTCGTCATCATGGATCCGCTCGCCACCGAAACCTCCGAGTTCTGGAAGAACTTCGGCGAGTTCAACGACGTCGATCCGGCGACGATCCAGACGGAAGTGTTCCGATTGCCGACCACGTGTTTCGCGGAAGAGCGTGGCTCGCTGGTCAGCTCCAGCCGGGTGCTGCAGTGGCACTGGCAGGGCGCGGATGGCCCGGGCGAATCGAAGAGCGACCTGGAGATCATGTCAGGGCTCTGGCTGCGTATTCGTAAGGCTTATAAGGAGAACGGCGGCAAGTATCCCGATCCGATTCTCAACATGAGCTGGCCGTATTCGGACCCGGAAAGCCCGACGCCTGAAGAAATCGCCATGGAGTTCAATGGCAAGGCGCTCGCCGATGTGACGGATCCCATTGACAAAACCAAGGTGCTCGCCAAACAGGGCGAACAGTTGGCGGGCTTCGCGCAGCTTCGGGATGACGGCAGCACCGCAAGCGGCTGCTGGATCTTCTGCGGTGCGTGGACTCAGGCCGGCAACCAGATGGGCCGCCGCGATAACTCGGATCCAACTGGCATCGGCAATACGCTGAACTGGGCATGGGCATGGCCCGCAAACAGGCGGATTCTGTACAACCGCGCTTCGTGCGACGTTAGCGGCAAGCCGTTCGACCCGACGCGCAAGCTGATCGCGTGGAACGGCAAGGCGTGGACCGGAGCGGATGTGCCCGACTTCAAGGTGGACGAACCGCCTGAAAACGGTATGAATCCGTTCATCATGAACCCGGAAGGTGTTGCGCGTTTCTTCGCGCGTGATGGTCTCGTGGAAGGTCCATTCCCCGAGCACTACGAACCGTTCGAAACGCCGCTCGGCTACAACCCGCTGCATCCGGACAACAAGGCGGTTGTCAGCAATCCGGCGGCGCGGGTGTTCCCGGACGATCGGGCTGCTTTCGGCACGCATGAGAACTTCCCGCATACGGCCACCACCTATCGCTTGACCGAGCATTTCCACTACTGGACCAAGCACGCGCGTTTGAACGCGATCATCCAGCCGCAACAGTTCGTGGAGATCGGTGAGGATCTGGCGAAGGAAGTGGGCGTGGTCGCGGGGGATCGCGTGAAGGTGTCGTCCAATCGCGGGCATATCATCGCCGTGGCGCTCGTCACCAAACGGATCAAACCGCTCATGATCGAAGGGAAAAAGGTGCAGACAGTCGGGTTGCCGTTGCATTGGGGCTTCAAGGGACTCACGAAGCCGGGCTATCTTGTCAATACGCTGACGCCTTCCGTAGGCGACGGGAATTCGCAAACACCGGAATTCAAGTCGTTCCTCGTCAAGGTCGAAAAGGCATAAGGAAAAGAGATGGCACTGCAATCACTGGACATCAAACGCCTCTCGGCCACCACCTTGCCGGAACCGCAAGTGCGTGTGCCGGTCACGGGCACGGTCGCCAAGCTCATCGATGTATCGAAGTGCATTGGCTGCAAGGCGTGTCAGACAGCCTGCATGGAGTGGAACGATCTGCGCGACGAGATCGGCACGACGACCGGCATCTATGACAACCCGCGCGATCTGTCAGAGCATTCGTGGACCGTCATGCGGTTCTCGGAGTACGAAAACACCGAGGGCGATCTCGAGTGGCTGATCCGCAAGGACGGCTGCATGCACTGCGAAGATCCGGGCTGTCTGAAGGCATGTCCTTCGCCGGGCGCGATCGTGCAGTACACGAACGGCATCGTGGATTTTCACGAGGAAAACTGCATTGGCTGCGGCTATTGCGTGACCGGTTGCCCGTTCAACGTGCCGCGCATTTCGAAGAAGGACAATCGCGCGTACAAGTGCACGCTGTGTTCGGACCGCGTGGCTGTCGGTCAGGAACCGGCTTGTGTGAAGACCTGTCCGACCGGCGCGATCATGTTCGGCACCAAGGAGGACATGAAGCAGCAGGCGGCGGATCGGGTCGTCGATCTGAAGGAGCGCGGGTTCCAGAACGCTGGTCTGTACGATCCTGCCGGCGTGGGCGGCACGCACGTGATGTACGTGCTCCACCACGCCGATAAAGCCAATCTGTATCACGGCTTGCCGCAGAATCCGAAGATCAGCGCGATGGTCTATCTGTGGAAGGGTCTGGCGAAACCGCTTGCGCTGGCCGGTATCGCGTTTGCCGCGTTGGCGGGGTTCTTCCACTACACGCGCATCGGCCCGAACGAGGTGACGGAGGCGCATGAAGCCGAAGCACAGCACGAAGCCGATGAAGCACGCCGTTCGCGGGAGGCATCCGATGAAACACGCTGAAAATCATGAGCACGTTGTGCTGAAAGACGTGAAGGGCAACAGTCTGATACAGCGCTATACGCCGAATGAACGGACGAATCACTGGATCACCGCCATCACGTTCGTCTTGCTGGCGCTCTCCGGCCTCGCCATGTTTCATCCGGCGATGTCGTGGCTCTACGCGATCTTCGGCGGTGGGCAATGGACGCGAATTCTGCATCCGTTTGTCGGCTGCGTGATGTTCCTGTCGTTCCTGATTCTTGCGTTACGTTTCTGGCACCACAATTATCTCGACCGCGCGGACATTCAGTGGATGAGGCAGATCGACGACGTGCTCAACAATCGCGAGGACAAGCTCCCCGCGATCGGAAAGTACAACGCCGGTCAAAAGCTGCTATTTTTCACGATGGTGATCTGCCTGCTGCTGTTGCTGGCAAGCGGCATCGTGATCTGGCGGCGCTATTTCTCGTTCTATTTCCCGATCGAGATCATCCGCCTCGCCGCGCTGGTTCATGCCGCGACTGCGTTCGTGCTGATCGTTGGCATCGTTGTGCATATTTATGCGGCGCTGTGGATCAAGGGATCGATCGGCGCGATGACGCGTGGTACCGTGACCTACGGATGGGCGAGAAAGCATCATCCGAACTGGTTCAAGGAAATAATCGGCAAGTAGGATCGATAAAGGATAGGTAAAAAGTGCGGCGCAACTTGCCGCGCACCGCACCCGAGCCGGCGCCCTTGTTCGATGAACTGCGGCGGCTCTTCAGTTCTCAGTGCAGTTTTTAGAGGTTGATACTTTGGTTCAACGCATTCTTGAGGCCGGCGATATCGAGTCGCTCGATCACACCGCGATTCCCCGCATCCGTACACCGGAACGGCTAGTGGTCTTTTCGGCGCGCGCCGCGCGGCTGCGCCAACTCGCGGCGCGCAGCAATCCGATTGCCGGCTATTTGCGCCTGATGGCCGTGCTGGCGGATGCACAGCAAGCCGTGATCACCAGCTTCAAGGCGAAGCCACCCAGCGCCGAACTGATCGCGAGCGCGCAACAGCATTCCATGCCGCTGATTCCGGCGCTCTCCGGCGTACGCGACCCGGCGTGGCACGACGTTCTGCGTCAATTGCTCGACAAGGTAGAAGCCGCGGGGCCGCTCACGCCGCCGCTCGAAGCGCTCATTGAAAAGTTGCGAACACTCGATCAAGCCACACTCGACACTCAGGCCGACGCGATCTTCGCGCAGCGCTTCGGGGAGGTCGATCCGGCGAGCGCGCCGCTCATCATGGCCGCGCTGCAAGTGGTGTGGACCGACCTCGCTGCCGATATCGACAAGCGCGAAGTGCCGTACATCGAAACGCTCGGCCTGTGTCCTGTATGCGGATCACATCCGGTGGCGAGCATGGTGCGCGTGGGCGGTACGTACGACAATTACCGCTACCTGCAATGCGGTCTGTGCGCGACAGAGTGGCACATGGTCCGTTCGAAATGTTCGAACTGCGACTCGACCAAGGGCATTGCCTATCACGCCGTCGGCTCGCAGGACGCCGACGAGGTCACCCGGGAAGCCGATTCGAGGAATGCGTTTTTGAAGGCGGAGTCGTGTGACGAATGCCATACTTACCGGAAGATTGGCATTCAGTCGAAGGACTACGATTTCGAACCGTTCGCGGACGATCTCGCCAGTCTCACGCTGGACCTGCTGATGGGAGCGGAAGGTTACCGGCGCGCGTCGCCGCATCCGTGGCTCTGGCCGGAGCAGGCCGACAGCGCGGCTGAGTCTTCCGGCGTATCGGGCTGAAGCGCGACTGAAAAAAAGGACTGCCTTGTGAGCGATGTAACCGGCTCTGAATTACGCGCGTTGATGGCGCGTGTGCCGTCGGTGGAAAAAGTGATGGCGTCGGCCGAGTTTGCGGCGTTGCTGACCGAGTTCGGCCGCACGCAGGTGTTGGGTGCCTTGCGTCACGCGCTCGACACCTGGCGCGCCAGCGCGCAGTCGGGCGCCGTGTTGGTGAGCGCGCTCGATGTCGCGCAACTACAGGTATCGGTCGAGGCCACACTGCGCCGGCGCAACGCGGCCCGCTTACGCAGTGTCTTCAATCTGACCGGCACCGTGCTGCATACCAATCTCGGCCGCGCATTGCTGCCGGACGAAGCGGTGCAGGCCGTGATGAAAGCCCTCACGCAGCCGGCCAATATCGAGTTCGATCTCGGCACCGGCAAGCGCGGTGATCGCGACGATCTGATCGATGAACTCATCTGCGAACTGACTGGCGCCGAAGCGGCGACCGTGGTTAACAACAATGCCGCCGCCGTGTTGCTTACGCTGTCCGCGTTGGCGTCGAAGAAAGAAGTGATCGTGTCGCGCGGGGAGCTGGTTGAAATCGGCGGCGCGTTTCGCATTCCCGACATCATGAGCCGCGCGGGTGCCAAGCTGCGCGAAGTCGGCACCACGAATCGCACGCACCTGAAGGACTACGACGAAGCCATTGGTCCGCAAACCGCGCTGCTGATGAAAGTCCACGCGAGCAACTACGCGATCAACGGATTCACCAAAGAGGTCGGTGTCGGCGCCATCGTGCCGCTGGCCCACGCGCGTGGCATCGCGGTTGCTGTCGACCTCGGCAGCGGCACCCTGGTCGATCTGACGCAATGGGGCTTGCCGCGTGAGACGACGGTGCGTGAAACCATCGAAGCTGGCGCCGACCTTGTCACGTTCAGCGGCGACAAGTTGCTTGGCGGCCCGCAAGCCGGGTTGATCGTTGGCCGGCGTGATTTGATTGCAAAGATCAAGAAGCATCCCCTCAAGCGCGCGCTGCGGGTCG
The DNA here is from genome assembly GCF_035656215.1 of Paraburkholderia sp. Taxonomy (GTDB): domain Bacteria; phylum Pseudomonadota; class Gammaproteobacteria; order Burkholderiales; family Burkholderiaceae; genus Paraburkholderia. The sequence goes on along the minus strand of NZ_DASRSY010000327.1, from coordinate 13,214 downwards.
GCAAACTGACGCTCGCGGCACTGGAGCCCGTGCTCCAGATGTACCGTGCGCCGGAGAAGCTCGCTGAGCGGCTGACTACGCTGCGTCTGCTTACGCGTCCGAGCGACGACATCCGGCTCGCCGCGGAGCGGGTACGGCCTGCGTTGCAGCGTGCAGCCGGAGAGCGCTATGCCGTGGTGGTCGAGCCCATGTTCAGCCAGATCGGCAGCGGGGCGTTGCCCGTCGATGTGCTGCCGAGCTACGGCCTCGTCGTCAGGCTTGCCGACGGCAAGCGTGGCGGCCGTCAATTGCTCGCGCTCGAGAAACGGTTGCGCGAGATGGCGCGACCGGTCATCGGCCGCATCGCGGACGACGCGTTGCGTCTCGACCTACGTTGTCTCGAAGCCGCCGACGAAGCGCAATTGATCGAGCAACTTAAGGGCGTGCACGCATGATCGTAGGTACGGCCGGACATATCGACCACGGCAAAACGAGTCTGGTGAGAGCGCTGTCAGGCGTCGATACGGATCGTCTTAAGGAAGAAAAAGCGCGCGGCATTTCGATCGAACTAGGCTATGCGTACGTGCCGCTCGAAAACGGCGACGTGCTCGGCCTGATCGACGTGCCGGGCCACGAAAAGCTCGTCCACACCATGACTGCGGGCGCGAGCGGAATCGATTTCGCGTTGCTCGTGATCGCTGCGGATGACGGCGTGATGCCGCAAACGCGTGAGCATCTGGCGATAGTGGAACTGCTCGGCATCAAGCGTGGTGCGATAGCGTTGACCAAGGTAGACCGGGTTGACGCGCAGAGGCTGCAGGAAGTCCACGACGAGATCGCGGCGTTTCTGAGCGGCAGCGTGCTGCAAGATGCGCCCGTATTCGATACCTGCGCGACGCGCGACGACGATCCTGGCGTGGCCGCGCTGAACGCGCATCTGCACGCAGCGGCAGCAGCGTGGCGAATGAAGCGCGACGACGGCCTGTTCCGTCTCGCGGTCGACCGGGTTTTCACGCTCTCGGGCCAAGGCACGATCGTGACAGGGACCGTGGTATCGGGACGCGTCGCGGTAGGCGATACGATGCTGCTCGCGCCGAAAAGTCAGCCGGTGCGCGTGCGTAGCATTCATGCGCAGAATCGTCCGGCCGAGATCGGGCGGGCAGGCGAGCGCTGCGCGTTGAACCTTGCGGGTATCGATAAAAGCGCGATCGATCGCGGCGACTGGATCGTCGATCCGCGTCTGTCGCAAGCCTCGGAACGTATCGACGTCATGCTGACGCTGCTGGCCGATGCACCGTTGACGCTGGAGCATTGGGCGCCACTGCATGTGCATCTGGGCACGCAGCATCAGGTGGCGCATGTCGCGTTGCTCGATGGTCAGACGCTCGGCGCAAGTCAGCGGGCGCGCGTGCAACTCGTGTTCGAGCGGCCGGTGTGTGCGCTTCCCGGCGACCGCTTTGTCGTGCGCAATGCGCAGGCCAATCGCACGGTTGGCGGCGGTCATGTGCTCGATCCGTTTGCGCCTTCACGCAAGCGTCGCTCCGTCGAGCGGCTGGCGTGGCTCGACGCGATTCAGATCATGCTCGACACCGGCACGCTGGACCCGCTCCTCGCAAGGGCACCGCATGGATTGTCCCGATCGTTGCTGGAAAGACTGACGGGTATGCAGGCGGTCGCGCTCGAGTTGCCGTCTAACACGCGCGTCGTGGCGCTTTCTGGCAACGATGCGTTGTTGATCTCCGATGCGTCATGGCGTGCGCTGAATACGCGGCTGACTACGACGCTAAAGCAGTACCACGAACGCTCGCCGGACGAACTGGGCCCGGAAGGTTCGCGCTTGCGGCGGATCGCAGCACCGCTCGTTGACGATGCTTTGTGGCGCGCGTTAGTCGACGATGCTGCGGGGCGCGGTGAGATCGTCAGACGTGGGCCATGGTTACATCTGCCTGACCACGCGGTGACACTCGACGACACCGATCGCGCGCTCGCGGCGGCGTTGCTGCCAGCGCTGAAAGACGGACGTTTCGATCCACCATGGGTGCGCGATCTGGCCAACGTGCATGGTGTATCCGAAGATCGCGTGCGGCAATTGCTGCGCAAGCTCGCGCGGCAGGGCGAGATTTTTCAGGTCGTTCGTGATCTCTTTTATCACCAGGAGGTGGTTCGCGAACTGGCTTCGATCGCGGCCTCGGAAGCGCAAAAGAGCGCGGGGACGGTGGCGGCTGCACCGTTTCGCGATGTCACCGGTCTTGGCCGAAAGCGCGCGATTCAGCTTTTGGAATTCTTCGACCGGGTTGGATATACTCGCTTTCACCGTGGCCTGCATCTGATGCGCGCGGATAGTCGTTGGCTCGATCTGCTTTGATTCAGCGTTCGAGTTGCGATGTTTAGTTCGGGGTTCTGGTAGTTCAGGTAGTTCAAGTAGTTCAATTACCGAAGGAAGGCATTCGTGTCCGGTGGCGCGGCTGGGCTTCAAACCCAGTTGAGGGCGTCAGACGCTCTCAGGTCGGTTCGACTCCGGCTGCCTTCCGCCCTAAGGGTTTTCGGGATTCGAGTGGCTCGAAAAATCCGCACGTGGGCAACCACGGTGTGGGTTTTTCTGCCCGAAACCTGCTTTTCGTCCTGCCGCCGGTTTCCAATCTTCGCGATTGCATCGGCTCGTGTTTTGTCCCAGAAATAACTTTGCATAGCCGGGCCACTTTCTGGAGAATGGAATCGGCTGTTGCGGTCCATACGAACGGCCGCTTGTGCTGGTTGTACTGCTCGGTATAACGCTCGATACTGGCAATGAGCTGGCGCACATTTCTGAAGGACCCGCGACGGATCGCCTGCTGCGTAATCAAGCCAAACCAGCGTTCGACCTGATTCAGCCAACTCGAGTAGGTCGGCGTGAAGTGCATGTGGTAGCGCGTATGTCTGGCGAGCCACGCGCTGACCCTCGGATGCTTGTGTGTCGCGTAGTTGTCGACGATCAGATGCACGTCGAGATTGGTCGGCACCACCTGGTCAATAAGCCTGAGGAACGCCAGGAATTCTTGATGCCGGTGGCGTGGCTTGCATTGAGCAATCACTTCGCCCGTTGCTGCATTGAGCGCAGCGAACAAGGTTGTGGTGCCATGCCGGACGTAATCATGCGTCACCCCTTCGAGATAGCCCAGCCCCATCGGCAGCATCTGCTGCGTGCGCTCCAGCGCCTGACACTGGCTCTTCTCGTCCACGCACAGCACCAGGGCGTTGGTGGGTGGGCTCAGGTACAGCCCGACAATATCGCGCACCTTCTCGACGAAGAATGCATCAGTAGACAGCCTGAAGCTCTTTGAACGATGGGGCTGGATACCGAACAGTGACAGATACCGGGCAACCGAACTCTTCGAAATCCCTGTCTGCGCGGCCGCAGAACGTACACTCCAGTGCGTTGCTCCGTCCGGCTTCTCATGCAACACCCTGGCCAGTAATTCCGCGACCGCCTCGTCGTCATGTGTGCGCGGTCGGCCTGGGCGAGCTTCATCATGCAGACCCGCAAGCCCCTGAGCGACAAACCGCTTCTTCCAATGCGTGATCGCCGGTGGCGTCACTTCGCACTGCATCGCAATGTCCGTGGTCGAGTAACCATCAGCGGCCATCAGGACAATTTTTGCCCGACGCACCAGAGAATGAGGCAACGAACGCGAGCGACTCATGGACAGCAACTGTTCTCGCTCCAGTTCCGATATCACAACCTCAATCCCCTTGCGTCCCATGATCGCCCCTGTCCATCACGGCTCAATCATAGAGCAATCCAAATTTACGTAAAGTTATTTCCGGGACATAACACCAGACTCGGCATCTTCAAACTTCGCGCAACACTGGCTCCATGCCATGCTTAAACTTCGCGAAATCAGCCGCCCGCGATGCCAGAAAGCTCAGCAGCGCTTTCGCGGCTTCACGTTGCCTAGACGACGTACATACGCCTGCCGAAAATACGGTCAAGACCTGAATCTCCGAAGGCAGAGAACCGATGACATCGATTTCCGGCAGGTGAATCAACTCACTGAGCTGCTGAAAACCCAACTGGACCTTGCCGCGAGCGACGAGCGTCCCCACGGGAACGCCAGGCGGCGCCACGACGATGCGTGACGCGATGGCGTCGGCGATACCCCAACGCTCGAAGAGACGCACCAGATGCGCCCCGCTCGGCCCCGTCGAATAGCCAATGGTTGCCGCGTTCAGAATGGCCTCGCGAACAGCCGCCTCTGTGTCGATATCCGGCCGTGGCGCGCCCGTCTGCACCGCCATGGCCACGCCCGAACGCACGAGGTCGACCCGGCTGCCGGCATCAAGACGGCCGCTCGTGGCCAGCCGGTCGATTACGTCGGACGCCAGCACGGCAATATCGAATGACTCTCCATCCTCGACGCGCCGCGCGGCCGCTACGCCTCCGACCGACTCGATCGCCACCCGTTGCCCGGTCAGCCGCGCATAGTCGTCTGTCAGTTCAGCCAGCACGTTGCGGGTCGCCATCGACGAAATTCCGATGATCCGCATTTCCCGGGTTTGTTCCATGCTCATGTTCACCGTCCATCTCAATCGATATAACGCAGCCCCGCCTGTTGCAACGGTTCGCGCATGCTATACATGTCCAGACCGAGCACCCCGGAGGCGAGCTTCGCGCGTTTGGCGGCTTCGTTGGCTTCTCGCGCGACGGCCTTATCGAGCACCGTCGACGCCTGATCGGCGGGCACGACCACCACACCATCGTCATCCGCCACCACGACGTCACCCGGCTTCACCAGCGCACCAGCACACACCACGGGGATGTTCACCGAACCCAGCGTCGCCTTGATCGTCCCTTTCGCGGAGATCGCCTTGCTCCACACCGGAAACTCCATCTCGCCCAGCACTTTTACATCGCGTACGCCGCCGTCGATGACGAGTCCGCGTGCGCCGCGCGCCTTGAAGCTGGTCGCCAGCAGGTCGCCGAAATAGCCGTCGGTACAATCTGCCGTAATCGCGGCGACGACGATGTCGCCTGGCTGAATCTGCTCCGCGGCCACATGCATCATCCAGTTGTCGCCGGGTTGCAGCAACACGGTGACGGCGGTTCCAAAGGCATGTGCGCCGGTGTAGATCGGCCGCATATAAGGCTTTAGCAGACCGACGCGGCCCAGTGCCTCGTGCACCGTCGCACTCCCTAGCGCGCCGAGCTTCGCGGCCACCTCCTTGTCCGCCCGCTGGATGCTGCGATATACGACGCCAAGTTCATACATGATCACTGTCCCTTGCTGGTAAGCATGGCATTGAGGCGCGGGTAGACACGCCGCGCATTGCCCTCGTAAATCTTGTACCGCTCTTCCGCTTCGATATGCGCTGCCTCGATGTAGCGCTTCGTATCGTCGAAATACTGGCCCGACTCGGGATCGATACCGCGCACGGCGCCGATCATCTCGCTCGCAAAGAGGATGTTGTCGACCGGGATCACGCGCGTGAGCAAGTCGATACCTGGCTGGTGATAAACACACGTGTCGAAGAAAATATTCTTGAGCAGATGATCCTGCAGCAAGGGCTTTTTCAGTTCCTGCGCCAGTCCGCGGAAACGTCCCCAATGGTAGGGAACCGCACCGCCGCCGTGCGGAATGACGAAGCGCAGCGACGGGAAATCGTGGAACAGATCCGATGTCAGGCACTGCATGAAAGCGGTCGTATCCGCATTCAGATAGTGCGCGCCCGTGGTATGAAAACACGCGTTGCAACTGGTGCTGACGTGGATCATGGCGGGGATGTCATACTCGACCATCTTCTTGTAGAGGGGGTACCAGTAACGGTCGGACAACGGCGGGCTGGACCAGTGTCCGCCCGAAGGATCAGGATTGAGATTGATCGCGACATTGCCGTATTGCTCGACGCATTTGACCAGTTCGGGAATGCAGGTATCGATCGCGACACCGGGGCTTTGCGGCAACATGGCTGCCGGAACAAAATGATCCGGGAAGAGTTCGCTCACACGAAAGCACAGCTCATTGCAGATCGCCGCCCATGTGCTGGAAACCTCGAAGTCGCCAATGTGATGCGCCATGAAGCTCGCGCGCGGACTGAAAATCGTCAGGTCGAGACCGCGCTCACGCATCAGCCGCAGCTGGTTGCTTTCGATGGAGTCGCGTAGCTCATCGTCGCTGATCCGCAATTCGGACGCCTTCGGCTTTTCCGATGGATTACCGATAGCCGCGATCTGGCGGTTTCGCCACGTCTCCAGCGCTTTCGGAGCGGTGGTGTAGTGGCCATGAATGTCGATGATCATCGTCTCTCCCAAAACTCATTCAATGACAGAATTGTCTTTCCGCTTCCCATCAAGTTTCTCCTGTCTCCTTGTTTCCGGCTTGCAGCGCGACTGTTACCGTCTTGCCAGCTATGCAGTGCTTCTTTCGACCTTCAACGCTCCAGCAGCGAATGGGCGCCGACTAGCCATCGGCCTGTCATTTCTCGTCTTTCTCCCCGCTGTCCCAGTCGAGCTTGCCGGCCCCTTTGCCAGCAACCGAGTACAGCGCGCCCGGCGCATTGCGGGTGCGCTGAAACTCTTCAAGCGTTTGCCCGCGCATGGCGGCGTAGATATGCAGATTCGAAACGCCCGTTACCGCACCAAGTTTTTCGAGCATGAAAAAGATCACGCCGTAGTGCAACAGCGCACGCCAGTCGCGACGGCGAATCAGGTCGCGCTCCTGCTCGCTCAGTCCTGCAGCTTCGAAGCTGGCCTCGGGGCCGGCAAGAAACGCTTCGCGATGTGCCGGCTCGACCATCCGGTGCAGGTAGTCGTTGATCCGATAGGCCCGGACGGCAACTTCGATGGAGAACGGATAGGTGCCTTCGAGCTTCTCGACATCGGTCAGTTGCGTCGCCATCCGCTGACGGTGCCGCTCGACGATGGCAGGCGTCGTCTCGCTACCCTCGCCTTCGTAGATTGCGGTCGCGATGCCCGCCATCGACGGCAGGTAGTAGCTGCGATGCTTGCAGACGACGTTCGCCGACAACGCTCCGCGCATCGTCAGCCACATGACCACTTCCGCGCCCTCGTAGCCTCCGAGCGCGGCGTATTCGGCAATCGTCATCTCAGCGAGCTGTTCTGGATCGCGTTCAAAAAGGTCGAGGAAGCGCTGGTCCCATTCCGTGTTATTGAATCCCGCGCGCTCGCCGTGCACCTGGTGTGACAGCCCGCCCGTGGCGAGTATTGCAACCTTGAGATCCTCCGGATAGCTTTCGATGGCTCGTCTCAGCGCCTGCCCGAGCTTGTAGAAACGGCGCGGACTCGGAATCGGCAACTGCAGCACGCCCATTTGTAGCGGCACCAGTTTCGCCGGCCATCCCGGCTCGTGCGGGCACAGCATCGACAGCGGCGAAAAGCAGCCATGATCGAGTGTCTTGTTCTGGAAGAACGACATGTCGAACTCGTCTGTCATCAACGAGTTGCCGATGTGCGCGGCCAGACCAGGATGCCCTTCGATGGGCGGCAGATCGCGCGCGCCACCGCCCTCGTCCGCGACGTGCCACTCGGGTCCGACACCTAGGGCGAACGCAGAGTAATGATCGAAAAAGAACGAGGTGACGTGATCGTTGTAGATGATCAGAATCACATCGGGCTCTTTCTCGGCGAGCCACGCGGACACGGGAGCAAAGTTCTCGAAGATCGGTGCCCAGACGGGATCGTCGCGCTTGTTCCTGTCGAAAGCGAAGCCGATGGTGGGCGTGTGTGAGGCCGCGATTCCTCCAATAATCCTTGCCATGCCTGTACTCCTTAAAAACCAAGTTGATAAGCCTGACGAAAAATTACTGCACCATCGGATGCGTTCACACCGCTCGCATCCGATGACACGACAGCGCCGGAGTAAGTTCTCTGTACGGTGCCGCCGCATACAGCCGGTCAGAACCTGGATGACAGTTGCGTCACACCTTCACCCCTTGGCAACGACCGCATAAAACAAGGCCGCCAGGGTTGCTTCATAGCCACCGCGGCGAAAGTACGGCCAGATCATGGCCAACAGAACGCCCCACGCGATCGCGCACAGAAAGTGAATGCCCGTGCCGACGACATAGGCCCATACACCGATCGACTCCTGTATCGCCTTGCCGAACACCAGTCCCGTTGCGTTGCGCGGAATGCCGACCAACGGCATGAGAGGTTGTGCCTTCCATCCAGACGGCGGCTTCGTACAGCCAGATGACGACGGCACCAACCAGTTCACCCGCCACGCCCGCACGGACTATCGCTGCGAGATTGGGCCAATTCGGCAAGGCCGATGGTGCTGTGTCGCCGAGAGTGCTTCCGGCCATGCTGAAATCGCCGCCCATCTCTTGTGCCCTCGAATGAGGCCGTGCGCCACGCTGAGCCAATACCGTCCTGCATCGACGGGACAATAGTGAAATTGCGGGCCGGCCAGCTACTTAGGGTAAACACCATGCAATCCCCAAAATTGTTGGGAACATCGGCCCACCGGCACCGTTGACATAGCGGGATTTTTCGCGAAACCGTTGCAGGACAGGTTTATTTGCAGAATCGGACGGATGCAGTCGACGCCCGATCTTGCCGCCAACCAGTTACCAGGCAATAAATAAAACAGATGCCTGTAAAATCAACTCGCAATCAACTTGCGGTTGCTTGTGCTGGCCGTCGGTGCGCCAGTTATACTGGCCTCAATCGCGGGGATCTAAAAACGGCCAACGCGTTTTCGCGCCGGCAATCCGCCATGTCTTAGTATTCCATTCCATGAGCAACACGCTTCTGAGCATCGCGCAATTGCGCGCCTTCAGGCTGGTCGCCGATACAGGCACCGCGACCCGGGCGGCCAAGCTGCTGTTTCGCGCGCAATCGGCTGTCACCCGTTCCGTACAGGAACTGGAAGCCGCCCTTGGCGAGCCGCTGTTCGAGCGCAAACCCTCGGGCATGCTGCCAACTCCCGTCGGACGTACCGTGCTGCTGCGTTGCGATCGCATATTTTCCGAGTTGCAGGAACTGTCGCAGTGGTGCGCGCTACGGCAATCCCGTCGACGCCCCTCTGCGGAAGAGACGTTGCCTGCTTACCTCTTGAACACACGCCGGCTGCAGTTCTTTGCTTCGCTTGCGCGTCATCGTCATATGCCGAGCGTGGCGAGAGCGTTCGGCATCAGTCAGCCCGCCGTCAGCACCGCGATCCGTGTGCTGGAAAGCGGCTCCGGACTCCAGCTCTTTCACCGTGGCCCGCGCGGCGTTCTCCTGACGACCGAGGGCGAAACCTTCTTGCTGCATGTGCGCCGCGCCTTGAACGAACTACGCCACGTGCAGGACGACATCGCCGCGCTGCACGGCAACATCCAGGGCATCGTGACTGTCGGTGCGCTGCCGCTAGGCCGCACGTTGATATTGCCGAGAGCCATCGCGCGCATCAGCGGAACATACCCACGCGTACACGTCACTACCGACGAAAGCGCATACGAGGCGCTCGTCGCCGGATTGCGCGCCGGCGACATTGACTTCATTCTCGGTGCGCTGCGCGCGAACGATACTTGTAGCGGCCTGAAGAACGAACGCCTGATGTCGGAAAACATGGTATTGCTGGCGCGAAGCGATCATCCCTTGGCCCGTACGCGCGACCTCGCCATCGGAGATCTACGCGACGTGCAATGGGTCTTGCCGCGCAGCAATGCGCCCGCGCGCGCGCTTTTCGAAGCCCAGTTCAAGCGGATAAAGCTCAAGCCGCCGACGCCGACCGTCGAAACCGCCGACCTTGCCGTGATTCGCGGCTTGCTGCTCAACTCGGACATGGTCGCCGCGTTATCGGCGCAGCAGTTGCACTACGAATGCGAGTCCGGTCAACTGGTTGTGCTCGATGTCGCGTTGCACAACACGAGCCGCGACATCGGCCTGATCGTACGCGCGGAAGGCACGCCCTCGCCTGGTGCGCGTGAGCTGATCGACGCGATCAGGCTGTCGGTCGCCGATGTCACGCGGACGATCAGCATGCACAAGCACTAGTGGGCTCGTGCGAACCGACTGGCGACTGCGCCAGACTGTCGAAAAACACCCACCGGTCGAAGGGCGACCCAGCGAGCGGTAATCGATGCGATGGTCGACCGGCGGTATCGCTTTGCCTGGATGCGGTGCCTGAACGCGATCACCCGCGCGGTCTGCGTTCGTCTGTACGGACTGGCTAACTACGCTGGGAGAGGTGGCCCCGGAAATCTGGACGGTCACGTGGCAGCGGTTGAAGACGCATACGCGATGTATGCTTCCGTCGAAGAAGTTCGAGATGCCTATCTGCTTGAGGAAACTCCGGGCAGTCGTACCCGCCTTGATGACATCGATTACTGCTCTCTTTCGCATTCCTTAATGGTTCGGAGTCACATCCATTCGCCACTGTGCTGCGCACGGTCAGTGATGTCTCGCGGCTGTATCCTGCGGCTCGATCTGCACTGACACGCGATACGGGCACCGATCGCCCGCCACGCTGCTGGCCAGCCCACGTAGCGTTTACGCCGGCGACGTAGGGACCACCGTTGCGTTCAAAGGCCTTGCCGGGTCAGGTTCAAGCCCGTGCTACCGCTTGCCGCCGCTGCGCATAACCTTGTTGCAGATGGGCGACACGGCTTCCTTCATCCAGGGAAATTCCCAGTCTATTTGTTCACCATGTCAACTTGACATTAAGTTTAATTCTAATAGAATCGAGGACAAGTGTTGCTCGTTGACGGTACCAGGAAATGCAACGGCGGCGAAGGGAGGTGGTTTGTTGAGTGCATCTATCCGCCGCTCCCGACACGTAGCCAGGCAGAAGCCGCACGCGGCAACACGAAGCATTGCGGACTTGAACGCGATTCGCCAAATTAAGCAAGTTGAATATTTTGGTCAGGAAACTAATGCGACCTGCGTTCGTGGTGACGACCTTTGGCTTCTTCGCAGTTCTTTTTGAAGGATATGACCTGATTGTGTATGGTGCGGCCGTCCCAGCTTTGCTCGCATATAAGCCATGGTCGCTATCCGCACCTGCAATCGGTGCCATCGGCAGCGCTGCGCTATTAGGGATGGTTTTCGGGGCGCCGGCCTCTGGCTGGCTTGCAGACAGATTTGGCAGGCGCAAACTTTTTATAGGATTGTTGTCTTTCTTCTCCCTGGCGATGGTCTTCGCGTCCATTGCGCAAACGCCGATGCAATTTGGAGTATTTCGGTTTCTTTCAGGACTCGGCTTTGGTGGCATTCCACCGACCTCGGTTGCACTCGTTATTGAGTTGTCGCCTGGAAATCGAAAGGCGCTGCTGAATTCGATCATGCTCGCCGGTTTCGCGGTCGGTGCGATTTTTGCTGGCGGCCTGGCTGCCGCTCTCTTGGCGCGCGTTGGCTTCCGTGCATTATTCGCTGTAGGTGCCGTTCCGTTGTTGACCGTCGTCCCGCTGGCGGTATGCCTATTGCCGGAATCGCCGCATTTTCAGAACAGATTCGGCAGAAAGCGTTTCAGGCAAAACCACTCCGTCGCCCAGACCAGCATATTTCGAGGCCGCACGGGCGCCGCTACGACGCTATTTTCGGTAGCAACATTCCTGACCTTCCTGATGGTGTTTGGACTGAGCATCTGGCTGCCGGTACTTATGCACGGAGTGGGCTATAGGCTTTCCAGCGCGCTTCTGTTTCTAGTGCTTCTCAATGTTGGTGCGTTAGTCGGCGGCATATCCGGTTCGTGGTTGGCAGACCGTGCCGGGATTCAAGAAATCGCTATCTTCGCCTTTGTCATTTGTGCAATATCCATGGGGTTGCTTGCTGCCATTCCTACATCAACCTCGACCAATATAGCGCTCGTATTAGTGATCGGTGCTGCGCTTGGTGCAGCGCAGAACGTCTTAACGAGCTTCGCGGCCACCTATTACAGCACTGCATGTCGAGCCTCCGCCCTAGGCTTGATTTCGGGGATCGGCCGGCTTGGCGCGGCGGCCGGCCCCACGCTTGGCGGTATGCTGATTGGTAGCGGGGCCGGGCTAATCGCTAATGTAGCGGTCCTCTCCGCCACATCGATCATCACTGCAATCATCGTTCTGCTCGTGCCGCAGCCTGCGCCTTGCGAAAACGTGGACAACGGTTCGAATGCCGCACCCTCATCCGATTCTTCGCAACAAAACTTAGTCGCATCGCGTGAATCCCGATAGCGGTGCGATACCTCAAAGCTATCGCAGACTGAATTCATTCGACGAGTTCGAATCCTTTCTGTTCCATCCAGTAGTACGGCGACGCCTAACCCCCGTAGGTCTGCCTCATATCATTCGCACCTTAAGAAGGAGTACACAATGAATAGCCTTGCAAATATTAATCCCGCAGAGCACGTGGAATCGACGGGCGTCGTGCAACGCGCGCAGTCCCTGATTCCTCTCCTCAGGAGCCGGCACGCTGAGACCGACAGCATCGCGAAAGTCCCCTCCGACATCGCGGAACAGCTCGAGGCCGCCGGCTTGTTTTCTATGTCCCTGCCCCGCGTGTACGGGGGGCTGCAGACGAGCATTTCGACGTGGAAGGATGCTGTAACCGAAATTGGTCGCGGCGATGGTGGTGTCGCATGGGCAGTCACTCTGATCAATGCCTGCAACTGGATGGCTGCGGGCCTGTTTCCCAAGTCAGTGACCGACGAGGTCTTTTCGAAGCCAAACACGCGGGTTTCCGGCGTGTTTTCGGCGCGGGGTGTCAAGGCTCACCGAGTGGATGGCGGGATTGTGGTCGAGAAAGGTATGTGGTTCTTCAATTCCGGTGTATATCATGCGCACTGGGACCTGTTGGGCGTGCCCATGTTTAATGAAGCCGGCGAAAGCATCGGACCGGGGATCGCTCTCGTTCCGATGAGCGACGTGAAAATTTTGAATGACTGGGACACAATCGGACTTCGCGGCAGCGGCAGTTCGAACGTGAGCATGGAGAATGTTTTCATTCCCGATGAGCGCATTGTGGGGTTGGCCGCAAGCACCGAGGGCCGGCAACAAGGCGCATTCCAGGACCAGCCTCTTTATCACACTGCATTTGCGCCACTCATGGTATCCATCCTCTCATTTCCCGTTCTCGGCATGGGCACCCAGATGTTGGAAGAATTCCTCACAAGTTTGCCGAAGCGAGACATCAAGCTGACGCCCTATACCAAACAGGGAGAAGCTGTTGTCACGCACGTTCAGGTGGCGCAAGCAAGCGGAAGAATTGACGCCGCCAAAGCGCTCATGTCCAAGGCATGCAGTGATATGGATGCGTGGGCATTGAACCCCGAATATAT
>NZ_DASRSY010000326.1:0-6397 GCF_035656215.1 Paraburkholderia sp. | reverse complement strand
CCACCGCGCCAATGCCAAAGAAAGACCCATGCGCGAACGAGGTCACCACGCGTGCGATCATCAGCACCGAGTAGTCCGGTGCGATCGCGCACAGCGTATTGCCGACGATAAACACGCCCATCAACAACTGCAACGCGAGCTTGCGGGGCATCTTGCTGGTGACCACCGCGAGCAGCGGCGCGCCGACGGCCACGCCGAGCGCATAACCGCTCACCAGCAAACCAGCCGACGGAATCGACACGGACAGATCGCGCGCGACCTCGGGCAGCAAGCCCATGATCACGAACTCGGTCGTACCGATCGCGAAAGCGCTGATCGCTAGCGCCAGTAATGGAATGGGCATTTTTCTACTCCAGGTTCTAAAGTTGAGCGTGTTAGCTGCGATGAGCGTGGCGCTGCGCCGTCACGAACTCGATGACGACACCCGGCGCGAGCGCGACGAATAGTTGCAATTCGGCTGGCTGCGGCCCCATCTGCGGCACTTCGGCGAGCTGATAAGGCGTGTCCGCCGCACGCAGGCGCTGCAACAACGCCTGCCATTCGTCGGCGCTCTCCAGCCGGAAAGCGATATGGTCGATGCGCGGCGCCGCCCTGCCCGCTGCGGCCGGCACCGTCGCGTCGATCAGATGAATCACCGGGCGGCCGTTTGCATACAACCAGTAGCCGTCGATCGAAAACGGCGGACGCGCGCCCTCCGTCAGCCCGACGATGTCGACGAAGAAACGTCGGGCGGTGTCGAGGTCGGCGGTGACGATCGTTGCGTGATCGAGTTGCATGGTCCGGGCTCACAGAGCACAAAGGGTTTACGAGGAGTGCATTGTGAGCGGAACACGTCAATTTGATAATTGGCGTAGCATTTGAAGCATTTTCAAATTCTTTTGAAAGATCGCAATGGATAACCTCGGTGACATCCGCCTGTTCGTCGAAGCGGCGCAGCAAGGTAGTCTCTCGGCAGCGGGCCGCAAGATGGGCCTGACGCCGGCCGCCGCCAGCGCGCGGCTGGCCAAGCTCGAAGCCGGCCTGAAAGCGCGTCTGTTCGAGCGTACGACCCGTCAGCTCAGGCTCACGGACGAGGGCCGCCTCTACCTGAACTGCTGCCGCCAGGCGCTGCGATCGCTCGACGACGCCGAAGCCGCGCTGCAAGCCGGCCAGGGCGTAGTGCGCGGCAGGGTGCGCATCTCCGCAACCTCGGACTTCGGCCGTAATCTGCTGATGCATTGGCTCGACGAGTTCACCGCGCTTTACCCGGAAGTGACGTTCGCACTGACGCTGTCGGACTCGCTATCGAATCTGGTGCAGGAAGACATCGACTTGGCAATCCGTTTCGGCGTGCCGCAGGACAGCTCCCTGGTCGCCCGCAAACTCGCGCCAAACCGGCGCGTGCTGTGCGCGTCGCCGGACTACATCGCACGCAAAGGTGAGCCGAAAGATCCACACGACCTGGCGAATTTCGATTGCATCGTGCTCGGCACCGCGTCAGGCCCGGTCAACGAGTGGCGCTTTACGCGCGGCGACGAAGTGCAGCACTACACCGTGCCGCTCGACACCGCCCGCGAGACGAACGACGGCGCCGTGGCCCGCGAATGGGCGCGGCGCGGCTACGGGATCGTCATCAAGTCGATGTGGGACGTGGAAGCGGATTTGCGCGGCGATTGCCTGAAAATCCTGCTGCCCGAATGGCGCTACCCGGACGCGCCGCTGCACGCGCTCTACCACCGCAACCGCTTCATGGCGCCGCGCGTGCGCGTGCTGCTGGATTTCCTGAGCGAGCGCTTCGCGCAGGTGTCGGACGAACTGGAAGGCCTGCTGGGCTTGCCGTCGGAGCGCCCTCGCGCAAAAGCCCCGGCAGAAACCGCATCCGACGAAGGGCTATAATATTGAGCTACGCTGCAAACGTGCATTGAAAGCGGATCCCAATGGACCCGAACGGGACACAAACAGGGCCCAAGCGCCGCCCCACGGCCCCTCCGCACGTTTTCACCCCTCTTCACCTTTTAAAATGACGCCCCCAGGTTAACCACTGCGACCGGCGAAAATCGATGACCAAGAAAGTTTATGTAAGGACCTACGGCTGCCAGATGAACGAGTACGACTCCGACAAAATGGTCGACGTACTCGGCGCGGCTGAAGGGCTCGTCAAGACCGACACCCCGGAAGACGCGGACGTCATTCTCTTCAATACCTGCTCGGTGCGCGAAAAAGCGCAGGAGAAAGTCTTCTCCGAACTCGGCCGTGTGCGCGAGTTGAAAGAAGCGAACCCGAATCTGATCATCGGCGTGGGCGGTTGCGTGGCGAGCCAGGAAGGCGCGTCGATCGTGGCGCGCGCACCGTATGTCGATCTGGTGTTCGGGCCGCAAACGCTGCACCGTCTGCCGCAAATGATCGACAAGCGCCGCGAAAGCGGCCGTGCTCAGGTCGACATCTCGTTCCCGGAAATCGAAAAGTTCGATCATCTGCCGCCCGCGCGCGTCGACGGCGCGAGCGCCTTCGTGTCGATCATGGAAGGTTGCAGCAAATACTGCAGCTACTGCGTCGTGCCCTACACGCGCGGTGAAGAAGTGTCGCGTCCGCTGGACGACGTGCTGACCGAGATCGCCGGCCTCGCCGACCAGGGCGTGCGCGAAGTCACGCTGCTCGGCCAGAACGTAAATGCGTACCGTGCCGGCATCACACTGGGTTCGAGCGAAATCGCCGACTTCGCGCAACTGATCGAATACGTCGCGGATATTCCGGGCATCGAGCGGATCCGCTACACCACGTCGCATCCGAAGGAATTCACGCAGCGCCTGATCGACACCTACGCCAAGGTGCCGAAGCTCGTCAGCCACCTGCATCTGCCGGTGCAGCACGGCTCCGACCGCATCCTGATGGCGATGAAGCGCGGCTACACCGTGCTCGAATACAAGTCGGTGATCCGCAAGCTACGCGCGATCCGCCCGGACCTGTCTTTGTCGACCGATATGATCGTCGGCTTCCCCGGCGAAACGGAGGAAGACTTCGACAAGATGATGACGTTGATCCACGAGATGAAGTACGACACCAGCTTCTCGTTCATCTACAGCCCGCGTCCCGGCACGCCGGCCGCGAATCTGCACGACGACACGCCGCACGAAGTGAAGCTCAAGCGTCTGTACCATCTGCAGGCTACGATCGAAGAAAACGTGCAGCGCATCAGCGATTCGATGGTCGGCAAGGTCGAGCGGATTCTGGTCGAGCGCCCGGCGCGCAAGGACCCGAACGAACTCGCGGGCCGCACCGAAAACAACCGTGTGGTGAATTTCCCGGCACCGATCGCATCGCACGCGCGGTTGATCGGTCAGATGGTGGACGTGAAAATCGTCCATGCGTACCCACATTCGTTACGTGGCGAGCTCGTGCTGGTGCACGACGACACGCCCGCGACCACCCACTGAGCGACGCCAGCCGGCGTCACGAACCCGACAGGATCGATCCTCCGCCTTGAAGACCACTCAGCAGCATCTGGAATTCACCGCACCGCGCGACGACAACGCGCGGCTCGCCAACCTCTGCGGACCGCTCGACGAAAATCTGCGGCAGATCGAGCAGGCCCTCGACGTCACATTGCAACGCCGCGGCCACCGCATCACGATTCGCGGGCGCGGCGCGAAACTCGCGCTCACCGCGCTCGAAAAGTTCTACGACAACTCGCAGAAGCCACTGTCGGTCGACGACATCCAGCTCGCGCTCGTTGAAGTGCGTCAGCCGGCACGTCATCGTGCAAACGGCAACGGCCATCACGATCAAACCGTCGACTCGCGCTTTCCGGGCAATCCGGATCATCCGTTCGACCAGCCGGCCGACGCCGGCGATGAAGACCTCGAAGAACTCGGTCCGAAGTTGTACACGCGGCGCGCCGATCTGCGCGGCCGCACGCCGGCACAACGCGAGTATCTGAAGCAGATCATTGCGCATGACGTGACCTTCGGCGTCGGTCCGGCGGGTACGGGCAAGACGTATCTCGCGGTGGCTTGCGCGGTGGACGCGCTGGAGCGCGATCAGGTCAAACGCATCGTGCTGACACGTCCGGCCGTCGAAGCGGGCGAACGCCTCGGCTTTTTGCCGGGCGATCTGGCACAGAAGGTGGATCCGTATCTGCGTCCTTTGTACGACGCGCTCTACGATCTGCTCGGCTTCGACAAGACCGCCAAGATGTTCGAGCGGCAGATGATCGAAATCGCCCCGCTCGCGTACATGCGCGGCCGCACGCTGAACCACGCTTTTATCATCCTCGACGAGGCGCAGAACACCACGCCCGAACAGATGAAGATGTTCCTCACGCGGATCGGCTTCGGCTCAAAAGCGGTGGTCACCGGCGACACGACCCAGGTCGACTTGCCGCGTGGCGCGAAGAGCGGGCTGATCGAAGCACAGCAGGTGCTCGCCGACGTACGCGGCATTGCGCTCACGCGCTTTACCAGCGCGGACGTGGTGCGGCATCCGCTGGTCGCGCGAATTGTGGAGGCGTACGATGCGCATTCGCAGAAGACCGCCAATCCGGCGGATTCCCGCTAATTTGCGGCGCGATTTGCGTCGCTAATATTTGCGTTGAATTCCATTGGATATGCCGCAGCAACCCAGGCAACACATCGACACCGCATGAGCCGCGCACCGAAACTGACGTTGAATCTGCAATTCCCCGCCGCCAAAACCTGGCCGGAACACAAGGCGCTGCTGCCGCGCGCCACCGTGGCCGGCTGGATCAAGGCAGCGCTCTTCGCAGACGGTGAGCTGACCGTGCGTTTCGTCGACGCCGAAGAGGGCCGCACCCTGAACCGCACCTATCGCGGCAAGGATTATTCGACCAACGTGCTGACGTTTGCCTACGCCGAATCGGAAGACGATCCGGTAACGGGCGACCTGATCCTGTGCTGTCCGGTGGTGGAAAAAGAAGCCGCCGAACAGGGCAAGCCGCTCCTCGCGCACTACGCGCATCTGTTGGTGCACGGCACGCTCCATGCCCAAGGCTACGACCACGAGGTCGAGGAAGAAGCCGAGGAAATGGAAGCGATCGAAACCGAAATCCTCGGCAAGCTCGGTTTCCCGGATCCCTATCAATAGTCTTTGCCATCACCGCCAGAAACCACCGTGAGCACTTCGTCCGCTGAAGCCGATACCCAAAGCATGCCCTGCCCGGACTATCCCCCCGCGCTCGGTGAATCGCGGCTGCTAACAGAGGAAGAGTTGCGCGCGTCGCTTGAATGCACGTTGCGCGACTGGGACCGCAAGAGCGATCTGTGGCTGTTCGGCTATGGTTCGCTGATCTGGAATCCCGGTCTGCCCACCGTCGAAGCGGCCCGTTCGAAAGTGCATGGCTACCACCGCGGCCTGTATCTGTGGTCGCGCGTGAATCGCGGCACCCCTGAACAACCGGGCCTCGTACTCGCGCTCGATCGCGGCGGCTCGTGCTCCGGCATCGCATTCCGCCTCGCCGCCGAGGGCGCGATGCCGCATCTGGAAGCGTTATGGCGCCGTGAAATGCCGATGGGGTCGTACCGCCCGGCGTGGCTACCCTGCGTGCTCGCCGACGGCCGGCGCGTCGACGCGCTCGCGTTCGTGATGCGCCGCGACGTGCCGACCTACACCGGCAAGTTGCGCGACGAAGTGGTCAAAACCGTGTTCGGCTGCGCGTGCGGCCGCTACGGCACCACTCTCGAATACGTCAGCCGCACCGTGCACGCGCTGCGCGAAAGCGGTATGCCCGACCGCGCGCTCGAAGCGCTGCTCGAGCGTTGCCGCGAGGCGGGTTGACGGGAACCAGCAAACCAGCCAGGGATCGGCGCGATAAGCCGCGAACCGGCTGAGGCACCCCTTCCCGTTTACCAGAACGCCACCGAAGCCGTATGGACAGCCCGCCGGGAATAAGCTACGCCCACCGCGCCTGCATCGGCACCGCTCACGGCGTCGCAATCCGTACTTTTTTGCTCGAAAACGCTTTTCCCCGCGTAATCAGTTAGGATTGACCCACGCCCACCGCACGCGGTCGGGCGGTTTTGTCACACTCATCGCCCAGCCAGGCGGGACACGGTCCTGCCATGTGCCTGGTGTATCCTTAATGCTCTGCAACAGCGCGCCCAGTCTCGCCGGGCGCACTACCATGAACGACACGTATCCCAGTCGACGCCAAATCGACAAACCGCAAGAAAAACGCTCACTCCTCGAGCGTTTGACCGACTTCATCTCGCCCGAGCCTGACTCGCGCGCAGAACTCCTGGAAATCCTGCAGGACGCGCACGAGCGCAACCTGATCGACGCCGACTCGCTGTCGATGATCGAGGGCGTGTTCCAGGTGTCCGAACTCAGCGCCCGCGACATCATGGTGCCGCGCGCGCAAATGGACGCGATCAACATCGCGGACAATCCCGCCGAATTCATCCCC
>NZ_DASRSY010000325.1:0-5265 GCF_035656215.1 Paraburkholderia sp. | reverse complement strand
GCACGACATGCGCACGCCGCTCACCAACTTGCTGGCGGAAGCGCAAGTCGCACTCTCGCAACCCCGTTCCGCCGACGATTACCGCGCGGTGGTCGAGTCGAGCGTGGACGAATTCCAGCGTCTGTCGCGCCTGATCGACAGCATGCTGTTCCTTGCCCGCACCGATAGTGCACAACGCCGCTTGTCACTACAACAAGTGGACGCGCGTAGTGAAGCGTTGCGGGTCGCAGGCTACTACGAAAGTATGGCGGCGGACGCCGGCGTGGAGATCGTCGTCACAGGTAAAGCGAGCTTTGAAGGCGATGTGCTGCTCGTGCAGCGCGCGCTGAGCAATCTGGTTTCAAATGCATTGACGCACGCACCGCGCGGCAGCGTGGTCGAACTGCATTGCGCGGAGCAGATCCGTTACGCTCAGCTATCCGTATCCGACAGCGGCGCCGGCATCGCCGAACCGCATCTGAAAAGAATCTTTGACCGCTTCTATCGCGTCGACCCGGCGCGCTACAACTCGGCGCGCGGCACCGGGCTCGGCCTTGCCATCGTCAAATCGATCATGAACGAGCACCAGGGCGAATGCGGCGTCGAGAGCATCCCGCACGTGTACACCACATTCAGTCTGCGTTTTCCGAAGCGGCCCACCGCATTGCCGGCGCTTAAGGTGCAGCGAAGGCGACTCCGAAAACGGCAGGAAAATAAAGGAAAATGACGGAATTATCATCCCGTCATCATCGAAGCCTCATGCCTCCCATGCAGAATGATCCATACCGGAATACAACTTCGGTATGCAAATCATTCATGGAGAGATAGATGAAATCGAAGCGAATTGCTCTGGCCGCCCTTCTCACCAGCGCGCTGTCTACATCCGCGCTGGCCTACAACGACGACAGCATCTCCGCCCCCGACGACCCGAACCGGATCGTGCCGCCGTCGTCGAAAAATGTGCCCGCCGAGCAGCCGCACAGAATCGGAAAAACACGCGCACAAGTCCACAAGGAGCTAGTCGATGCGCGCCGCGCGGGGATCATCCCAACCACTGAGGCGGATTAC
The DNA here is from genome assembly GCF_035656215.1 of Paraburkholderia sp. GTDB lineage: Bacteria > Pseudomonadota > Gammaproteobacteria > Burkholderiales > Burkholderiaceae > Paraburkholderia. The sequence goes on along the minus strand of NZ_DASRSY010000325.1, from coordinate 4,218 downwards.
CCTCCGAGCCAGCGAACCATCGACGCGAACCGCACCCGCTACCAGATTTTTGAGCGTTACTGGGCCAGCAAGGACTGAAGCGAAAGCAACGATACAAGGAGCATCACCGATGACCTACCCCCAACGCATGCTGGTCGAAAACCTTGCCTGGTCCGACGAAATCAACACCCGCGATCCCGCCTACTTCGAGCGCCTCGCCAGCAACCAGCGGCCCAATGTGTTATGGCTCGGCTGCTCCGATAGCCGCGTACCCGAAGCCGTCACCCGCGCGATGCCCGGCGAGATCTTCGTTCATCGAAACATCGCGAACCTGGTCGGCGAGCATGATGACAGTCTCGTGAGCGTGCTGGAATATGCAACCGTCGTACTAGGCGTACAACACATCGTCGTATGCGGCCATCATTGCTGCGGTGGTGTGCAAGCGGCATTGCGCCCCCCGGCTGCCGCGTTGCCGAACGTCAATCGCCGCATTGACCCGATCCGCCGTCTGGCTGCACTGCATGCAGCCGAACTCCGTCTTTTGGAGGATTTCGACGAACGCGCGGACCGGCTCGCCGAACTCAACGTACTAGCTCAGGTGCAAGCACTGCATGCAATGCCGCTGATTCAAAGTGCGCAGCGTCCGGTGCAGATTCATGGCTGGATCTTTTCGATGCACGATGGCCGCCTGAAGGCGCTAACCGATCCGCAGTGGGCGCTTGCCAACGCCGCCGACGCCCGCGAGGCGATCGGCTGAACGCCAAAGCCGCTTGCGCCTTGCGACCCGGCACAAGCGGCACAAGCGGCACAAGCGGCTCGGCAGCGCAATCGTCGCCCAAACCCGGCACTTCCCATGCGGCGGTCCGACTCCACTGTGAGCGCCGCTGTCTTCCCTCAATTCGACTCCCCAGCTTCGAGGCAAGTCTCACGATGACTCACGCTCACGCCACTCCCCCACATGACGCTTCCCCGCCAGCTTGTCCGGCATCGGCCTGGCGCACTGATCTGCTCGCCGGTATCAGCGTATTCCTGATCGCGCTACCGCTGTGTCTGGGCATTGCGACCGCCTCGGGCGTGGCCCCGTTTGCCGGCATTCTCGCCGGCGTGATCGGCGGCCTGGTGGTCGCGCTGCTAAGTGGGTCGCAGCTCAGCGTAAGCGGCCCGGCAGCCGGTCTCGTGGTGATCGTCGTACAGGCGCTTGCCACGCTGGGCAGCTTCTCCGCGTTTCTGACGGCGCTAGTGCTGGCGGGTGCGTTGCAATTGGTATTCGGCTTTTTACGCGCCGGCAAACTGGCCAGTTACGTACCGCCGCCGGTGATCAACGGCATGCTCGCCGCAATCGGCATTCTGCTGATCGCAAATCAGTTACCGCTGGCGGCAGGATTCGCTAACGGTGGCATATCGGTCGCAATACCGTTGCTGACGCTCGTCTCACTGGCGATTCTCCTCGCGTGGGAGACTCCCGCATTTCGTGCTTTCGCCCTCGTGCGTGCAATTCCCGCGCCGCTCGCTGTCGTGTCCTTCGGCGTCGCCGCGACCGCGCTCGCCGACACGTTCGCGGCCAACGGCGCGCTTGCGTCGATACAGCGCGTCGCCATGCCGCCACTGGGCTCGTGGGATTCCCTCAGCAAGGCATTCACATTCCCCAATCTCGCACAGTGGCTCAATCCCGATGTATGGCGCGTAGCCGTGGTGATCGCGATCGTCGCGAGTCTGGAGACCTTGCTGAGTCTCGAAGCGCTGGAGCAGATCGACCCGGCACATCAAAAACCGGCACCCAATCGCGAACTGAAAGCCCAGGGCGTCGGCAACCTGCTCGCCGGCCTGCTCGGCGCCTTACCGCTCACCGCCGTCGTGGTACGCAGCGCGGCCAACGTGCATGCTGGCGCGCGCAGCCGCCTGTCGTGCATGACTCATGGCGTCATACTGCTGGTCGCCTGTGTCGCGTTGACCGGCGTGATCAATATGATTCCGCTCGCGAGCCTCGCGGCGATCCTGATTCATACCGGCTACAAACTCGCCAGGCCACAATTGTTCGTGTCGATGGGTAAGGCGGGGTCCGCACAGGTCGTGCCGTTCATCGGCACCATCGTGGGCGTACTGGCGACCGATCTGCTGATCGGCATCGCGATAGGCTTCGCGCTGAGCGTCGTGCTGGTGATCGAACGCAATATGCGCCGCGTATTGAGTTTCACGCGCGACGGCGACCACTATCTGCTGACCGTGCACAAGAGCGCGACCTTCTTCTGCACACCGCAACTGAAGCACTATCTCGGGCAGATTCCATCCGGCGCAACCTTGATTCTCGATGCGACTCACGCCGATCATATCGATCACGATGTGCATCAGGTGGTCGACCGATATACGTCGCGAGCGAAAACTTGCGGTGTGCACATCGAGTACAAGCAGTGGCCGGCGCGCCGCTAACGCGAGGCCGGCAAAAACGATTGCCTCAATCGAGAAATTCCGTCGCCCGTTTGCGCAGCACCGCGCCGAAATCGTCGAGCCAGCCGATCGACAGCCGCCAGCTCTGCCAGTACAGATCGACATCGATATGCTTGCCGGGCGCCATGTCCACCAGCTCGCCGCCGGCCAGATGCGGCGCGATCATCCGTTCGGGGCACATGCCCCACCCAAGTCCCGTCACGCAGGCGCGCAGAAAACCGGCGACGTGCGGAATCCAGTGCAACGGCGGATCGAGTTCCGCCCGCGTGATGCGGCGCATGAAGCGCTTCTGCAACTGATCTTTGGGATTGAAATCGACACACGGCGCGCGCCGCAGCGACTCGCGCGTGACGCCGTCGGTAAAATGACGCTCACGAAACGCCGGCGTGCATACCGCCAGATAGCGCATGCGCCCGAGGCGTGTCGAGCGGCAGCCCTGCACCGGCTCCGCTTGCGTGGTCACCGCACCTTGCACGCTGCCGTCGCGAATCCGCTGCGCGGTGTGATCCTGATCGTCGATCACCAGATCGAGCAGCATCTCCCGTTCCACACAGAATTGCGCCACCGCGTCGATAAACCAGGTGCCCACGCTGTCGTCGTTGACGGCCACGCGCAGTGCCGGCCATGGTTCGACCAGTGCGCCTGGCAGCGCCGGCAGCCGACCGGTCAGCTCCGCTTCCAGTAGTTGCACGCGTTCGGTATGGCGGCACAGGAGCGCCCCGGAGGTGGTCGCGACGCACGGCTGGCCGCGCTTCACAAGCACGCTGCCCACCCTTTCCTCCAGCAGCTTGACCCGCTGGGAGACGGCTGATGGCGTCACATTCAGTTCGCTGGCCGCACGGTCGAACGAACCATGCCGCACTACGGCGGCCAGTGCGTCGAGCAACGCATAGTCGAGCATTAGCGTTCCTTAATCTGCATTAAGTAAATTAGCTTCTCTTATGAGAAGCAAAACCGCAGACTAGCCTCGTTCGCTTCTCCCGTCTACTGGATCGATTATGAATTGGCTGTCTTTCTCCCACGGCGCTGCTCTGTGCGCGTCGCTGATCGTGACGATCGGCGCGCAGAACGCCTTTGTGCTCCGTCAGGGCATCATGCGCTCGCACGTCGGCAAGATCGTCGCGCTGTGCGCGCTGTCCGACTTCATCCTGATCGGCGCGGGTGTGGGCGGTGCGTCGGTCCTGGTGGAACGCTATCCAGTTTTCGTCCACGCGATGCTGTATGTCGGGCTCGCCTATCTGGCGTGGTTCGGCGTCAACGCGCTGCGCCGCGCGGTGCGGCCGGGACATGCGGTAATGGATGCCAGTGCAAGCGGTGCGGCGCCGGGCACGAGCGCGGCGCCCGTGCAACGCGCCATGCCGATCATCCTGATGACGCTGGCCTTCACGTGGCTCAATCCGCACGTGTATCTCGACACCTTCCTGCTGATCGGCACGGCCGGCGCGCGCGAACCGGACGGCGCACGGGTGGCGTTCGCGCTCGGCGCGATGGCGGTTAGCGGAGTCTGGTTTGTCGGCCTGGGATACGGCGCGCGTGCGTTGGCGCCGCTGTTTCGTCGTGCGACGGCGTGGCGCGTGCTGGATGGTGCGATTGGCAGCATGGTGTTGCTGCTGGCGGTGACGCAGTTACGATAGACACCGGCAGACGCCTTACGTTCGTGCTGGTTGTACGCCCCACCAACCAGCACGAACATCTCGAACTTCATTCCACCGTGACCGACTTCGCAAGATTTCTCGGCTTATCGACATCGGTTCCGCGCGCAAATGCAGTGTGATAGGCGAGCAACTGCAACGG
>NZ_DASRSY010000324.1:0-1854 GCF_035656215.1 Paraburkholderia sp. | reverse complement strand
GATCATGTTGGTGACGCTCGCAATCAGCATCCAGCCGCCGAAGTTGAAGAGTCCCTTCGCCACGCCGAGTTGCGGCGGAAGAATGCTGCGGATCTCCAGCACCTTCAGCGCGGAACGGCCGAGCAGAATCGCGGCCAGAATGCGCGCTAATACCGCAGCGGCCAGCACGTTCTGCAGGGTCGCGCCCATCCACCATGCGGCGCCGAGCGGCAGCAACTGAAACAGGAAGGTGCCGATGGTCTGATTGGTGTTGTAGACACCAAAGCGTTCCGCGCCGTTAATTGCCCCGGCGAACACCCACGACACGTTCGCAATCGGGATCGCCACCGCGAGCCACGGCAGCGCCATATAGACCTCGTGCTGCAGCTCAGGCGACACCTTGGTGAAATACGCGGTGTACAGAAACGCGCCGAAATAGATGATCAGCCCGCCGACGATGCCGGTCGCGAGATTGAGCCACGTCGCGCTCCAGAACACGCGTGCGCTCTCACTCTTATCGCCCGAGGCGCGCGCTTTCGAAATGTGATTCTGCGCGGCCATGCTCATGCCGAGATCGAGAATCCCGAAGTAGCCGATCAAGGTCCACACGAGACTGATCACGCCGTAGCGCTCGACGCCGAGCAGCTTGATATACGACGGCACGGTCACGAGCGAGACGAAAGTCGGCAGCACCAGCCCGAAGAAGTTGATCGCTACGTTCTTGAGAATGCCTTTGTCCATCGAATGCCTTGGGTTAAATCAGTTGCCTGGCTCAGTTGCCTGGCTCAGTTTCCTGGTATTGCGAATAAAGCGTTCACGACACGCATGTCATCAAGGCTTCCAGCGATACATCATCACTTTGCCGCGCGCGTCTTCTTCGACGAACACGAGGTACTCGCCATTGCTGCGCTTCGCGGCGCTGATGCCGTTGGGCACGTCGACCCAGCCCGATGCGCGACCCACTTCCGGGCCTGGACGGATCACGCCGACTTCCTTGCCGGTGTCCTTGTCCCACACGTGCACTGCGCCAACCGGCTCGACGCCGAAGAGGTATTGCCCTTCAACCGTGAGGCCGATGATCGTGGCGATGGGTTTGGTCTGGGTCGTCCATGGCAGCGTGATCGAATAGCGCTGCACCGGATTGCCGCTCGACCATTTGTCGTAACGCACCAGCACGCGGCCCACTTCTTTCCAGAACCCGCGATCCACCGGTGTGTCGGGCGTATAGCCGGTCACGTACATCGTGTCGGTGTCGGGATCGTAGATCGCACGATGCAGTTCGGTGAACGGTTGCGGCACCGGGTACTGCGTCATGTTCGAATACGAATAGATGGGATTGCCCTTCGCATCCAGACCGCCGAAGCGGAAGCGATAGATGCCTTTGTTATCCCGTGTGCGCCAGATGTCGCCAGCGGTATCGACCCACCAGCCCCAGCCGCCCGCGAGCTTCGTGCCGCTCGTGTTGAGCGTGAATTCGTCGGTGTTGAACTTGCCGTCGCCGTTCACATCGCGCCAGATCCAGTCGCCGCCCGGCGGCGCATTCGGCACCCTGGCGACCGCGCGCTCGCGCCCGGCGATGAAGCCGGAAGGAATCGCTGTTTCGCCGTCGTGCTGCGGGTCGAAGCGATAGATCTTCAGGTGGTCCGCGTACATGTCGGTCAGGTACAGGAACGTGTGACCCTTGAGCTTGCGGGCGATCGGCAAGCCGGGATATTGATCTACGTGAAAGACCGGGTCGTCGGGGTACTTGAAGCGGTTCGACAGAAAACCCGCGTATTTCCAGTCCTGTCCAGCGGGCTTCGACAGATCGAGTTCGAAGCGCTTGTTGCCGGTGTAGACGCTATCCGGACGTGACGGATCGATCCATGCGCCGTC
>NZ_DASRSY010000323.1:0-18620 GCF_035656215.1 Paraburkholderia sp. | reverse complement strand
ACCGACATCATCCTGATTACGCACGAAACGGTTGAAAAGAACGTCAACGCGGCGATCAAGACGATCGAAGCGCTGAAGACCGTTGTCTCGCAAGTCACGAAGCTGCGCATGGAAGCGCTGAACTAGGCCGAACTATGAACTACCTCTCTACGCGCGGCGCCGGAGCCGGCGAGCGCCATACGTTTTCCGACATTCTGCTGGGCGGTCTCGCGAAAGATGGCGGCCTGTACCTGCCCGCAGAATATCCACGCGTCACCGCTGACGAACTGACGCGCTGGCGCACGCTGCCGTACGCGGACCTCGCCTTCGAGATCCTGTCGAAATTCAGCGACGACATCCCCGCCGAAGACCTGCGCGCACTGACGCGCAAGACCTACACGGCCGAGACCTACTGCCATGTGCGCGACGACGAAAGCGCCGCGCAGATCACGCCGTTGAAGACGCTGGGTATCGAGAACGGCGCGCCGCTGTCGCTGCTGGAACTGTCGAACGGTCCGACGCTCGCGTTCAAGGACATGGCGATGCAGCTGATCGGCAACCTGTTCGAATATGCGCTGGCCAGGCACGGCGAGACGCTGAACATTCTGGGCGCAACGTCGGGCGACACCGGCAGCGCCGCGGAATACGCGATGCGCGGTAAAAAGGGTATTAGCGTGTTCATGCTGTCGCCGCACAAGAAGATGAGCGCGTTCCAGACGGCGCAGATGTACAGCCTGCAGGACCCCAATATTTTCAACATCGCGGTCGAGGGCGTATTCGACGACGCCCAGGACATCGTGAAGGCTGTCTCGAACGACCACGCATTCAAGGCGAAGTACAAGATCGGCACGGTCAACTCGATCAACTGGGCGCGCGTCGTGGCGCAGGTCGTGTACTACTTCAAGGGCTACTTTGCCGCGACGAAGTCGAACGACGAACGCGTGTCCTTCACGGTGCCGTCGGGCAATTTCGGCAATGTGTGCGCGGGTCACATCGCGCGCATGATGGGTTTGCCGATCGAGAAGCTGGTGGTCGCCACGAACGAAAACGACGTGCTCGACGAGTTCTTCCGCACCGGTATTTACCGCGTGCGCAAGGCGGCTGAGACGTACCACACGAGCAGCCCGAGCATGGACATTTCGAAGGCTTCGAACTTCGAGCGCTTCGTGTTCGATCTGCTGGGCCGCGACCCGGCGCGCGTGCTGCAGTTGTTCCGCGACGTCGAAGAGAAGGGCGGTTTCGACCTGGCGGCGAGCGGCGATTTTGCGCGCGTGAAGGAATTCGGTTTCGTGTCGGGCCGCAGCAGCCACGAGGACCGCGTGGACGCGATTCGCGATGTTTTCGAGCGTTACGACACGATGATCGACACGCACACGGCAGACGGCCTGAAGGTGGCACGCGAGCATTTGCAGGCGGGCATCCCGATGATCGTGCTGGAGACGGCGCAGCCGATCAAATTCGGCGAGACGATCCGCGAAGCGCTGCTGCGCGAACCGGAGCGCCCGGCCGCGTTTTCGGGTCTGGAGTCGCTGCCGCAGCGATTCGAAGTGCTACCGGCGGACGTCCAGCACGTGAAGGACTTCATCGTCGCAAACACGGGCGAGTAACACTGTGAGCATCGAGCGCGACGGGGTCGCGCCGATGCGACGGATGAGGTGATAACGGAGCCATTGGTTTCAAGAAATACCGCTACGGCGCGCGCAGCGCCGCCGGAAGAATGACGGCCTTGTCACCGGGGCCGAATGTGCGAGAAAACTGATTCCAGATGCACCACTGCCTCCTCCAAGCCAGGGGACCCGCTTAAGGACTAGCGGTTTGAGCTGCTTTCTTTTGCCTACTTTTCTTTGCAGCAGGCAAAGAAAAGTAGGTGCCCGCCCCGCACAGGGGCGACGCTAATAAACCAATAAGAATTCAAGCAAAGGCCAACGCCGTAAGCGCACAGAAAAACACCACCGCCAAAGGCAAAAAAACCACCATAACCCCAAGCCGCCACCGGCCACCGCAATCGACCGCTACAATATTCCTTTAAACCTGCGGCTTCGAGACCAGACGATGTCCACCCCAACGCCCCGCGCTCCGATGCTCTCCACCGCCGAAGCGTTGGCGATCCTGCTCAGCGCAGCGAGCCCGATCACCGGCACGGAATCGATCCCCACGCTAGACGCGCTCAACCGCGTGCTATCGGCTGACGTTATTTCGCCGCTAGACGTCCCTCCAATGAACACCAGTTCAATGGACGGCTACGCGATCCGCACCGCGGACTTGGCAGAGACCGGCAACCGCCGCTTGCCGGTCTCCCAACGCATTCCAGCGGGCCACGCGCCCGAGCCGCTAAAGCCAGGTACGGCCGCCCGCATCTTCACGGGCGCCACAGTGCCGCCAGGCGCAGACGCGATCGTCATGCAGGAGCAGACCGAGACCGCCGGCAACGAAGTCACGATCCTCCACAGCCCGGCATCCGGCGAATGGATCACAGCCCAAGGCGCGGACATCCGCAGCGGCTCGATCATTCTCCCGGCCGGCACGCGCCTGACGCCGCAGGCATTGGGGCTCTCCGCCTCGGTCGGCTGCGCTGAACTCCAGGTGTACCGTCGCGTAAAAGTCGCCGTGTTCTTCACCGGCGACGAACTGACCATGCCTGGCGAGCCGCTGAAACCTGGCGCGATCTACAACTCGAACCGATTCACGCTGCGCGGGCTGCTGGAAAAACTGGGCTGCGACGTCACCGACTACGGCATCGTCCCCGATAAACTCGACGCTACCCGCGCGACGCTGCGCGAAGCCGCGCAAGCTCACGATCTGATCCTCACCTGCGGCGGCGTGTCGGTAGGCGAGGAGGATCACGTGAAGCCAGCAGTCGAGGCCGAAGGGCGTCTGTCGATGTGGCAGATCGCGATGAAACCCGGCAAGCCGCTCGCGTTCGGCGCGGTGCGCCGTGCTGCGCAGCAGGCAGATGCGGCTACGTCAGCCGAAACCTTCTTCATCGGCCTGCCGGGCAACCCGGTCTCCAGCTTTGCGACCTTTTTGCTGTTCGTTCGCCCGTTCGTCCTGCTTCTGGCCGGCATGCGGACAGTGGCGCCGCGTGCGCTGTCGCTGCGCGCCGATTTCACGCAGAACAAGGCCGACCGTCGCAACGAATTTCTGCGCGCGCGCGTCAATGCGGCCGGCGGCCTCGATCTGTTTCCGAATCAGAGCTCCGCCGTGCTGACATCGACCGTATGGGGTGATGGCCTGATCGACAATCCGCCGAACCACGCTATCAGCGTCGGCGAAACCGTGCGTTTCATTCCCTTTTCCGAATTGCTCAACTGAGGCCGGCAATAGCCGGCGGTTTCCCGATGAAGATTCAACTTCGATATTTTGCAAGCGTGCGCGAAGCGCTCGAAACCGCTGACGAATCGGTCGATCTGCCCGACGGCATTGCGACCGTCGGCGACGTGCGCGCCTGGTTGCGCGTGCGCGGCGGCATCTGGGCCGACACCCTAGCCGAAGGCCGCGCGCTGCGCATGGCCTGCAATCACGTGATGACCGATGCGGGTACGCGCATCACCGAAGGTTGCGAAGTCGCGTTCTTTCCGCCCGTCACTGGCGGTTGAGCCACGCCGGATCGCCGCTCAACCACGCTAAACCCGCTAAGCCGCACAGGAGCCAGAGATGCCCGTTCGCGTCCAGACGGAAGATTTCGACCTCACCGCCGAGGTGGCCGCGTTGCGCGCGCGCAATCCGAAAATCGGCGCCGTGGCCTGTTTTGTCGGCACCGTGCGCGATCTGAACGACGGCAGCGCGGTCGAAACCATGGAACTCGAACACTATCCGGGCATGACGGAGAAGTCGCTGGAAGCGATCGTCGTGAGCGCGCGTGAACGTTGGCCGGGGATCGAGGTGCTGATCGTGCATCGGGTCGGCAAGCTTTATCCGCTCGACCAGATCGTGCTGGTGGCAACCACCGCCGCACATCGGGGCGACGCCTTCGCATCGTGTGAGTTCGTGATGGACTATCTGAAGACCCAGGCGCCGTTCTGGAAGAAAGAGAAGACCGAAGAAGGCGAGCGCTGGGTCGATGCCCGCGTCACCGACGACGCGGCGCTGGCTCGTTGGGGTTTCGAATCGGGAAATCGGGCTGAGGATTAGGGCGCGTCCTCGTGCCGTCCGTGCGGTGGCCTCGGCGGAGGGCGAACATGGTGTGGTGGGGCGCTGCGGCGCTCTTTGAGCTTGTTGCCCTCTAAATGGTCCCAGCGCGACCGTTAAACGGCGGTTTGGCGCCTGGTGCTCGCCTGTTGAGCGAGCCAGACGCGCTAAAGCAAGCGTGTCATTCGTCCCGCGCTTTACCGATGATTCGTGTTGGAAACGGCTCGTCGCGCGGGCGCGTGGCGTCGTGTGAATCATCATCGTTACGCGGACGCTTCGGCGCGACACGCTCCAGCAACGCCTGCTGTTCGGCCGGAATCTTGTAGTCCCAGCCGAAGCGGCTCAACTGTAAGCTCTGCGCGATACGCAGCGCCGGTTCCATGAAGCGGACCGCCGCAGCCGGTTCATAGCGCGACTCCACCGTATCCAGAAACAGGTACAGCCAGCGGCTGAAATGCTGCGGCTCGACGCCCTCGAGCGGCTGATGCGCCAGTTGCACATTGCCGCGGTATTGCTTCGCGCCCAGCACCAGACTGCCCCAGAACGTGCACATCTTGGGCAGGTGATCGTCCCAACGGCCCGCCAGCGTCGCGTCGAACACCGGGCCAAGCAACGGATCGGCCCTTACGCGGTCGTAAAAGCCGTAGACGAGCTCGCGAATATTCGCCTCAGTAGGCTCGGCGGCGCGCTCGACAATCGGTGCGGGAGGAAAAGATGGATTCATGCAAATTCCAGATAATGCGGTTATTCATTGTGAGTCGCCACACAGCGCCACAGACCGTCAGGAATGACCTCGAACTGCGCCCAAACGAAAGGAAGTAGGCCGCAAATACCCCGCTTTTCACATAAACGGCCTCTGCGGGAAACGTTACCATTACTGCCGAAAGACAAACACCGACTGTCAGCGCAGAATAATAAAATATGCGTGACGCCTGCATCTTATGGCGAAGCGACGGCCCCCGGCAACCCTTGCATCGACGCGGTTATCCCCCGGATCGCGGCTTGCGCTCATGTGGCACCTGCACTTATGAGACTGACCGACTATACGGATTACTCACTACGCGTCCTGCTGTACCTCGCTGTCCGTGGCGAAGGCCTGGCGACCATCCAGGACATCTCGGACGCGTACGGCATATCCAAGAACCATTTGATGAAGGTGGTGCAGCAACTCGGCGAACTCGGCTGGGTGGAGACCGTGCGCGGGCGTAACGGCGGCCTGCGGCTCGCCGAACGAACTAGCGCGCTGACCGTGGGCGAGATTGTGCGAGCCACTGAAAGCGACTTTGCTCTGGTTGTGTGCTTCCCGGACCGGCAAGGTGAGCGCCGGGCATGTGTCATTACACCGCACTGCCGTCTGCGCGGCGCGATCGAGGCGGCGCGCAACGCGTTCCTCGCCGAACTCGACCGCTATACGATCGGCGAGGTTGCAGAGCCGCACGGTCCACTGGCTGCGCTGCTAGGTTTAAGCACTGTCATTCCGATCGTGCCGGTCGCGCCTGCTGGCGGCGCTGTACCGCTTTCCTGAGCCGGCTGGCAAGTTCTCGCGCGTCAAATGTTAAATAGTTGCTACTGATTGCAAAAAAGCGCTTGAAACCTGCGTAAAACGCCTCAATTTGGTGGTAATCGAAATTGGAGGTCTCTTGATGAGAATCGACAAACTCACCACTAAATTCCAGGAAGCACTGGCCGACGCGCAGAGTCTGGCCGTCGGTCATGACAATCAATACATTGAACCAGTTCATGTCCTCTCGGCGCTCGTCGCCCAGCAGGATGGTTCGGCGCGTTCGCTGCTCTCACGTGCCGGCGTGCATGTCCAGGCGCTGCAAACCGCCCTGAACGATGCCATCACGCGCTTGCCGCAGGTGCAGGGCACAGACGGCAACGTGCAGATCGGTCGCGAGCTGACTGGCCTGCTGAATCAGGCGGACAAAGAAGCACAAAAACTCAATGACACGTTCATCGCGAGCGAGATGTTCCTGCTCGCGATCGCCGACGACAAAGGCGAGGCCGGCCGTCTCGCGCGTCAGCACGGTCTGTCGCGCAAGTCGCTGGAGAGCGCGATCGCGGCGGTGCGCGGCGGTTCGCAGGTGCATAGCCAGGACGCGGAAAGCCAGCGTGAAGCGCTGAAGAAATACACCGTCGATCTGACCGAGCGCGCGCGGGCCGGCAAGCTCGACCCCGTGATCGGCCGCGACGACGAAATTCGTCGTTCGATCCAGATCCTGCAACGCCGCACCAAGAATAATCCGGTGCTGATCGGCGAGCCGGGTGTGGGTAAGACCGCGATCGTCGAAGGCCTCGCGCAGCGTATCGTCAACGGCGAAGTGCCGGAAACGCTGAAAGGCAAGCGCGTGCTGTCTTTGGACATGGCGGCGTTGCTGGCCGGCGCGAAATATCGCGGCGAGTTCGAAGAACGCCTGAAGGCCGTGCTGAGCGACATCGCGAAAGACGAAGGCCAGACCATCGTTTTCATCGACGAAATTCATACGATGGTCGGCGCGGGCAAGGCCGAAGGCGCAATGGACGCGGGCAATATGCTCAAGCCGGCGCTTTCGCGCGGCGAGTTGCATTGCGTTGGCGCCACCACGCTCGATGAGTATCGCAAGTACATCGAAAAAGACGCCGCGCTCGAGCGCCGCTTCCAGAAGGTGCTCGTCGACGAACCGTCGGTTGAGGCGACCATCGCGATCCTGCGCGGTCTGCAGGAGAAATACGAATTGCATCACGGCGTCGACATCACCGACCCGGCGATCGTCGCGGCGGCCGAGCTGTCGCATCGCTACATCACGGATCGTTTCCTGCCGGACAAGGCAATCGATCTGATCGACGAAGCCGCTTCGAAGATCAAGATGGAAATCGATTCGAAGCCGGAAGAAATGGATCGGCTCGATCGTCGGTTGATCCAGTTGAAGATCGAGCGCGAAGCCGTCAAGAAGGAAAAGGACGAAGCGTCGCAAAAGCGTCTGCAACTGATCGAAGAGGAAATCGAGCGGCTGGATCGTGAATACTCGGACCTCGAAGAAATCTGGACCGCGGAGAAAGCGGCGGTGCAGGGTAGCGCGCAGCTGAAGGAAGATATCGAAAAAACGCGTGCGGAAATAGTCCGTTTGCAGCGTGAAGGCAAGCTCGAGAAGGTCGCCGAGTTGCAGTACGGCAAGCTGCCGGGTCTCGAAGCGCAGTTGAAGGAAGTGACTCAGGCGGAAGCGAAAGAGCAGAGCAACCCGACACGCCCGCGCCTGTTGCGCACGCAAGTGGGCGCGGAGGAAATCGCAGAAGTCGTCTCGCGCTCCACCGGCATTCCGGTGTCACGCATGATGCAAGGTGAGCGCGAAAAGCTGCTGCAGATCGAAGAGAAACTGCACGACCGGGTGGTCGGTCAGGACGAAGCGATCACCGCGGTGGCCGATGCGATTCGCCGTTCGCGTGCGGGTCTGGCGGATCCGAACCGGCCGTATGGCTCGTTCCTGTTCCTCGGGCCGACCGGCGTGGGTAAGACCGAGTTGTGCAAAGCACTGGCGTCGTTCCTGTTCGATTCGGAAGATCATCTGATCCGTATCGACATGAGCGAATTCATGGAGAAGCATAGCGTCGCGCGTTTGATCGGCGCGCCGCCGGGCTACGTCGGCTACGAAGAAGGCGGTTACCTGACGGAAGCCGTGCGCCGCAAGCCGTACAGCGTGATCCTGCTCGACGAAATCGAGAAGGCGCATCCGGACGTGTTCAACGTGCTGCTGCAAGTGCTCGACGACGGCCGCATGACCGACGGCCAGGGCCGTACTGTGGACTTCAAGAACACGGTGATCGTGATGACGTCGAACCTCGGTTCGCAGGTGATCCAGGCGATGGTCGGCGAGCCGCAGGAAGCGGTGAAGGATGCGGTCTGGGAAGAAGTGAAGCTGCACTTCCGCCCTGAGTTCCTGAACCGGATCGACGACGTCGTGGTGTTCCATGCACTCGACCGTTCGAACATCCAGTCGATCGCGCGGATTCAATTGCAGCGTCTGCATGAACGGCTTGCCAAGCTCGACATGCAACTGGTGGTGTCGGACGCGGCCCTGGAGCATGTCGGCAAGGTCGGCTACGATCCCCTGTTCGGGGCGCGGCCGTTGAAGCGCGCAATCCAGCAGGAGATCGAGAATCCGGTCGCCAAGCTGATCCTGGCCGGCAAGTTCGGTCCGAAGGACGTGATTCCGGTCGAAGTGGAAGACGGCAAGCTGGTGTTCGATCGCGTCGTGCATTAAGCGAAACGCGTTGGGCGAGGCAGGAAGCGGCAGTGGTTGAGCCGTTCCTGCGGACGTTAAAAAGCGGCAACGAAGGTGACTTCGTTGCCGCTTTTTTCGCCCGCTTTTGCCATGCTACATGGCGGCGACGGGTAAAGCTGCTTACGCGTTGCCCTTGCCAAACAGCGCGGACAGGCCGCCGAGCGCGCCGAGCACGGTTGTCGAATTCAGCTTGCCTTCGGCGGGTACTTCACCTTCTGGCGTCGCTGCGTTGACGACGTGCGGCAGGATCTGCGACAGGAGTCCGGTGACCTGATCCGGCTGTACGCCGGCTTTGGCTGCGAGGTTGGCGACGGTGTCCGAGCCGAGCACGCTATGCAGCGCATCCGGGGTGATCGCCTGGTTCTCGCCGTTGCTGACCCACGACGAAACGACGTCGCCGAGGCCCTTTTCCTTGAAGCTGCTGATCAGGCCGTTCAGACCGCCCGGCTGGTTGTTGACGAATTCCAGTGCGGCTGAAACGAGGGCTTGCTGGCCACCACCGCCTTCAGGCGATTTGCCAACCAGGGAACCGAGTGTGTCGAGTAGGCTCATGACGGTCTCTCTTGAATGCCGACCCGTGTTTGACGAGTCAGCGGGTGAAAACGCCGCGCGGTCGCGCGGCGCCGGTGGAGGGAAGGCGACGGGAGCGGGGCGGCGCTTATGTGGCTATCACGCGTACATCACACGTGACCAGCGCTGCCGCCAGCTGCCGGTGCTCTACCCAGTTTATGCGCCGCCAGAGGCTGCCGCAGCCGATGCAGCCTTGCTCTTCTTCGCCTTCTTCTTCGATGCCTTGGTGCCGGATGCGTCGGCGGGCGCGCTGGCAGCGGCCGCTGTCGCCGCCGGCGCGGAAGCTGCCGCCGCGTCGGACGCTTCGGCCTTGCTCTTTTTCTTTGACTTCGACGCCTTGGTGCCGGATGCCGCGGCAGGCGCCGCCGGTGCTGTCGTCGCCGCGGCGGTAGTCGCTGCGGGCGCTGCCGCCGGTGCCGCCTTGGTGCTCGCGGTACTGCTGGACTTCGCGGCAGCCTTGGCGCCTGCAGGCGGTGTGGACGAGCCGTTGATCGTCAGACCGGCCGTTTCGAGATTGGTCACCGATTTGGTGCCGATGCCTTTGACGCGGGTGGCGAGATCGTCGGCATCCTTGAACGGGCCGTTCTTGGTGCGTTCGTCGATGATCGCTTTCGCATGCACCGGACCAATACCCTTGACCGATTCAAGCGCCGCCTGATCGGCGGAATTCACTTCGACGGCCGCCGCAAATCCGGCCGACAGCGACAAAGCCAAAGCAACGCAAAGCATCAAAAGCTTCTTCAGCATGGCAAGTACTCCATTGAGGGCAAAAAAAGTTAGCCGCTAAGGGACGACTCGGGACGAAGCATCCTGTAAGCATTCGCTGCGCTTAAGCATAGAACAAATTGCGCGCCCTTATTTGCAAACGCCGACGATTTATACCGATCGAATCGTGACAAGTAAATCAGGGTGGACAATATTTAAAGATTTTGCCTGGCGATTAAGCCGTTCTGAGTTTATCGATCAATGCGGATCACTGTAAATAACGGCCACGCAGACAAATGACAGCGCGGCCTACTTGACTTAGAGTGCACTCGAAGTCCTAACCTGAGTTCCGTCATGTCGAAAATGTCAAAAGCGCTCACCATCGGCGAGGTCGCCGGAACGATCGGCGTCTCCACCCACACGCTGCGTTACTACGAGCAGGCCGGCCTGATTCGGGCTGTCGGGCGTACGCAGGCGGGGCATCGCCTGTATTCACCGGCCGATCTCGACTGGCTGCTGTTCCTGATGCGTCTGAAGGCGACCGGCATGCCGATCGCCGGAATGCAGGCGTTCGCGGCGCTGCGGGCAGAGGGTCAACCGACGGTAGGCGAGCGCCGCGACATGCTGGTGGCGCATCGGGATACGGTTTTGGCGCGGATCGCCGAGTTGCAGAGCAATCTCGGCGCGATCATCGACAAAATCGCCTATTACGAGACAGCTGGGCAGCAGCTTGCCGCGAGCATCCCGACACGACAGATCGACGAAACCCAATCGCTTTCGCATTCGGAAAAGGACTCACCATGGAACACGCACAAAACGATCGCTACACCCGAGGCTGGAACAAACTGAAGGAAATCGACGGCTCGACCGGCGAGCAGGTGATTGCCGCGCTTGCACCGATCGCACCGGATTTCGGACGCCTGCTGATCGAGTTCGGCTTCGGCGATATTTACAGCCGGCCGCAGCTCGATCTGCGCGCGCGGGAGATCGCGACGATTGCATCGCTGGCGACGCTCGGCTGCGCGCAACCGCAGTTGAAGGTGCATATCGAGGCGGCGTTGAATGTCGGCTGCACGCGAGAGGAAATCGTCGAGGTGTTCATGCAGATGGCGCTCTACGCAGGCTTCCCGGCGGCGCTGAACGCGCTGTTCGCGGCGCGGGAGATTTTCGAGCGGCGCGATCAGGCGTTGGCGGAGGAGCAGGTGACGAAGGAAGCGCAAGCGGCCTGAGGTAGGAGAGAAGGGCGGGCGGCTGCCGGGCGCAGCCGCTTTTTATGAAGAGTAAGACGCAACTAACGGTCAGTTATTGCATGTCGCTTCGACAACGCGCCGTCTGTGCGGCCTAGAAACCCGGCCAGCATAAGCGGGCCAGGCTGTGACAGTTTCGCACGCTGGCTCCTGCGATTCGCTCGAACAAGCCCAGCAGGCCCACAAACCGATTGAACCCACTGAGTCGATCAGCCCATCAAACCGCCGAATCCACCCTGACCACCGTTTCGGCGCGCAAATACCGCTTGCTCACGCCGCGCCAGTACAGCAGCAAACCGATGCCCGCAATCGCCAGGCTCACCGTGTTCGCGACCCAGAAGCCGCGCGCGCCGGTGAGCCATTCCGGCGTGGTACCGAAGACATTGAAGCCGAGCACATAGCCGCCGCCGAGCCCCACACCCCACAGCGCAACCGCATAGATAACGGTCGGCACGACCGCCACCTTGTAGGCGCGCAGCACGAACGCGGTGGTAATCTGCAACGCGTCGAACAGGTGATAGCACACGACGATCAGCACCAGCGGCATCGCTGCCGCCACGACCTGCGGATTCGGCGTATAGCCTTCGATCACGTAAGGCCGCAGCACCAGCACGATCGCGCCATAACAACAGGCGATCGCCACCGCCATCATGATGCCGTGCCGCGACAGCGTGCGCGCCGCTTCAGGACGATGCGCGCCGAGCGCCTGCGCGACCAGTGTCGACGAAGCGATCCCGATCGACAGCGGCGTCATATAGAGCACCGCGCCGATGTTGCCGGCGATCTGGTGGCCGGCCAACGTCGTCGTGCCGAAGCGCGCAATGAAGAGCGCCATGAACGTGTACGAGGTGACTTCGATCAGGTACGACAGACCCATCGGAATGCCCAGGCGCAGCTGCGCCGCCTGCCGGCGCCAGACCGGCCAGCAGAAGTGCGCAAAGATCGCGAACGGTTTGAATACATAGACGCGCGTCAACAACAGCATCCCGACAACGGCCAGCCCCCAGTTGATCGCGGTGCTGGCAAGTGCGCAACCCGGGCCGCCGAGCGCCGGCACGCCGAATCCGCCGAAGATGAACCACGTATTGAGCGGGAACTTGAGGAGCAGCGCGCTGATCTGCAGAATCATCACGAGCCGCGGTTTGCCGACCGCATTGGTGATCGAGCTGTAGACGCGAAAGGCGAGGCCGGCCGGCAGGCCGAACGCCAGAATCTGCAGGTAAGCGACCGTGCGCTCGTGCAGTGCTTCGGGCACGCGCGCCAATTGCAGCACGGGCTCCGGAAAATAGAGAATCAGAAAGCCGATCACGGTCAGCGCGAGCGCGAGCCACAAGGCCTGGCGCACTTCTTCGCCGATCTCGATATAGCGGCGCGCGCCGTAGAGTTGCGCGGTGATGGGTTGCAGCGCGGTCAGGATGCCGGTCAGACCGATGTAGACGGAAATATAGATCGACGAGCCGAGACCGAGTGCGGCTAGATCGATAGCCGAATAGCGGCCGACCATCGCCGTGTCGATCACGCCGAACGCGATAATCGCCAGTTGGCCGATCAACACGGGCCATGCGAGCCCGGCGATTTTCCGTACGTCGGCGAACATGATCAGTCCGGCTTCTTGTGCCAGCTGCGGCGTTTGACGACCGGCGGCTTCGGACGGTCGATCCGCACGTACAGGCGGAAGCGTTCATCGCGGTCGGCCACGCGACGGCCTTCCCACACCAGCTTCCATACGAAGTCCGACATCGCGCTTGGATCGCCGAAGTCCTGAGTGTCCTGCCGCAGGATCACGTCGCAATCCTGGTTGAATGAGAAATGCATATCGCCGAAATAGGCGAAAGTCGCGATCTGCGCGTTACCGAGGCGCACCGGCGAGATGCAGGTGTAGTCCTCCGGCAGATGGCTCGCGATCTGCTCGGCAACGTCCTTATAGGTCCGGCTGTAGTTGACGACCGGCAGCCACAGTGTCATCAGCAGCACCCACATGAGCGTCGTGCCGGCGCTCGAGAGCACCACGCTGCGCCACAGGACTTTCGGATGACGGGCCAGGCGCCATTGCACCAGAACGAACCAGCAGATCGTCACGGCGACTGCACACACGAACGACAGGATCTTGAACTGCGGCGCAAAACCCGGGGCAAGACGCGCGAGGTTGCGCGCGAGCGGGTGCGGAAAACCGGTCAGCCCGGCTATGTACACCAGCCAGACGAAGCTGCCGAGGATCGTGAAACTCAGCAGCGCGAACCAGTCGATCGCGTTGATCGCACCGCGTTTGAGCGTGGGCAGCGCGAAGGCGGCCAGCACCGCGAGTGGCGGCAGTAGCAGCATGTAAAGCCGGTTCGACTGATGGCTCTGCAACACGACCAGCACGAGCAGCGGCCCAATCACCGACAGCGGAATCGCCACGTGCGGCGCACGCCGCAGGCCCGACCAGCTGAACCACGCCCAGAGCGCCAACGGCCAGGCCGGCCACGTGAAGAGCGGCAGGTTCTTGAGTGCGTAGGCGGCCACCGAGCCGGGCGGCCCCGCGAACGACGACAGGCTGACGTGCACCCACTGGTTCAGATACCAGACGGCGTCATCGGGAAAGGCGGCAAGCGCGGCGATCGGCCACGCGACCGACAGCGCAAGCGCCACCGGCAGACCGCCCAGCAGCAGCCAGCGCGAACGCGCCTCGCGCACGATCAGCGCCATCGCCAGGGTGCCGAGCAACAGCGCGCCAACCAGCACCGGGCTGCTGGCCAAGGCGACGAGGCCGAGCGCCAGGCCCCAGATCAACGCGCCCTGGATTGGCTTGTCGATCATTCGCACGAGCCCATAGACGAGCATGGCGATGCCGAAGAACTGCGCTAGCTGCGGCGTGGTTTCGTGGCCGCGTTCGGCAAGGCCGAAGCAGGCGAGCAAAATCAGCAGCGCGCCGTCGGCGAGGGTGCGGCCGTAGTCGCGCGGTTCCGGCTCGCCGCCGAATGCATATTTGAACGGCTGCACTTCGGCGCGCCGGCCGAGCAGATAAGCCGCATACCAGACGAACGCGCAGGCCGCGCAAAACAGCAGGCCCGTAAACACGCGTGACGCGTTGCTCGCGTCGACCCATGGCGCAAGGGCGCGGATCGCACCTGCACCAAGCCAGTAGCCGAGCGGGCCGTCTTCCGTCATGTACTTGCCGACCAGATTTGGCAGCAGCCAGTCGTGCGCGCCGCCGTTGGCCATTGTCCACATGACGCCGAAGCCGGCTGCGTCCTCGTTCTTCCACGGATCCCGGCCGAACAGTCCGAAGAAGGCGTAGACGATACAGATGGTCAGCAGCAACCAGCGCGGCAATGCACTGGTCGCGGAGGCAGTGAGGCGAACGACAGGTCTCATGCGGTGTGTGGATATCGGATAGGCGGTGCAGCCAGGACCGGACGGGGTGTCCGGCCGGAATGGCCAATTTGGAGCATCCGGCATTGTAGTCGTGCCGTGCGATGCGCGTCACGGGCGGTAGTGGCTCGCAACGTCGTTGGGGTTCCTGTAACACGGTGCCGCAACGGGCGGCCTGGTGCTTACAGGCGTCCGGGATAAGGAGACAAAGGAGCAGAGACAAAAAAGGGCAGCTCGCGCTGCCCTTTTTTGCTGCTGCTTCGTTGCTGGCCAAGGCCTGCGACGAGGCGGATATTACTTCGCAGCTGCCTTGCCGGTAGCGCGCGAGCCGAACTTCTTGTTGAACTTCTCGACGCGGCCTGCCGTGTCCATGATCTTTTGTTGCCCGGTGTAGAACGGATGCGATTCCGACGACACTTCGATCTTGGCGAGCGGGTAGGTCTTGCCGTTGAATTCGGCAGTTTCACGCGTCTGGATGGTCGAGCGCGTTACAAACTTGAAGTCGATCGACATGTCGACGAACAGGACTTCGCGGTAATCCGGGTGAATGCCTTCTTTCATGGTCTTTCCTTTAATCTGGCGGTAGCCAACCCGCGAGCAGCCGCTACGAATGCGGACTGCATCTAGGCGCGAGCCACTTGCCTATGGTCGAAAAACGGCGATTATGCCAGAAAATCAGTCGCTTGACGACCTTTCTACGACCTTTTTGCCAGCGTTTTGCCTCGTTTTCGCAGGCGCTGCGCCGGTTCGTTTCTCGTGCGCCTGCCACGCGGCAGCCGGTACGGCGCCCCTTATGCGGCGGGCGTCAGGCCGGAGCGAATGCCAATCCCACCCGCGCCGGATCCTGACGGTAATATCGCGCCAGCAATCGGTATAGCTCGGGATATTCCGCCTCGAACGCCTTTGGCTGGACGAACAGCGCCTCGCTGCACACGGCAAAAAATTCCGATGGATGGTCCGCCGCATACGGATCGATCAGCGAATCGCGCTCGAAATGCGCCCAGCGCCTGTCCGGCACCGCGTCCACTTGGGTGCAGAAATGGTCGTATGCATGGTCGAAGACGTCGGCCCATGCCTGTGAATCGAGCGGTGCATGCCAGCGGCGGGTGAGCGGCGGATGGCCGTCCGCCTCGCCGGTCAGCATGTCGATCTTGTGCGCGAATTCATGAATCACGACGTTATAGGCGTCAGTGCCGCCGGTCATCTGCGCGTCTTCCCACGACAACACCACGGGGCCGCCTTCCCATGCTTCGCCGCTCGCGTCGTGCTCGACTTCGTGCACCACGCCGTCTTCGTCTTCAACCGTCTTGCGGATCACGAACTCGCCCGGATAGACGATCACGCCGACCCAGCCGCGATACAACTCGAGGCTCAGATTCAGCACCGGCAGACACGCTTGCGCGGCGATCGCCACAGTCATGGCGTCGGTCAACTCGAGTTCGTGCGCGGTCGAAAATTCCTTTTGCGCGATAAAGAGGCTCGTCAGCTCGCGCAGACGCGCACGATCCGGCGCCTCGAGATGTGCGAGGAACGGCAGGCCGTCTAGCGTGGCTTGCCAAAGAGCGTCGTCGATCGCGTAGTCGCGCAGTGCGCGGTCACGGCGGCGCGTACCGAGCCATTGGGTGAGTTTCGAAAGCATAGCCTGATGAAACCCCTAGTCGATCTGTTTTTGCCACGCGGCGAAAATGCCGCCGCATATCGCAACGCCGATCAGGAAATAGAAGCCGTCCAACGAAGTCAGGAAGCTTGCCTGCTGCGCGACCGTCCGGCTGATTTCCACTATCGCAAGTGAATGCGCCTCGGACGGCGAGCGGCCGGCGGCGCTGAAGCCGCTGGTCAACGCCGCGAGCGAATTCTGGAACAACGGATTGTACGGATTCACGAACTCTGCGAGGCGAGCTTGATGCAACGCCTGCCGATGTTGTTCGACGATGATCACCGAGGCCGTCGCGAACGAGATGGTCAGTTGCCGCACGATGTTTTTTAGCCGGTAGCCATGCGTGAATTCTTCAATGGCGAAGATTCTAAACGTCAGATTGGCGACCGGCAGCACGATGAACAGCAACAGCAAGCCGCGCAGCAGCATTGGCACGATTAGCGCCGCTTGGCCCACGCCCGGCGACATGCGCGTCATCCACGCCGCGGCGAACGCGGCCACCGCGAAGCCCGGTACGATAATCCACTTCTTGCGCGGCAGGAGCTTCGCGTAACGCAGATAGACGAACAGGGCACTCGCCGAAATCAGCGACGTCACGCCGACCAGCCGCCCGGTATTCTCGACCGGATAGCCGAGGCCGCTCTCGAGAAAACGCGACGTCAGATAGCTGAATACGGTCGAGATGTAGTAGTAGAACATGTACAGCACGAGCCCGACCTGAAACACTTTTTCGCGCAGCGCATGCAGGCGCACCAGCGGCGCCGGATGGTGCCATTGCTGGTATGCGAACCAGCCGAGCGCGACGACGCCCGCGACCGTCAGCAGAATCAGCCCCGGCGAGGCGCTGAACAGTTGGAACCGCACTTGTTGCATGACGATTTGCAACGCGCCTTGCGCGAATGCGAAGATCAGATAAGGCCAGAAGTGCGCCGCGCCACGCTCCTCCGGCAAGCGGTTACCGGTGTCCGGCAGCGCGAGCAGGGCGAGAATGGCAAACAGCACGCCGGCCGGCGCGGTGCAGGCGAATAGCGCGCGCCAGTCGAAATGCGCGACCAGTTGGCCGCCGATCAACGGCGCAAGCGCACTGCTCAGCACGATCAGCACCAGAAAAGCACGGGTTGCCGCAGGCCGCTGCTGTGGCGTGAAACTCATCTGGATCAGGATGCGGCAGGTGCCCATCATCGGGCCGATGAAGTAGCCCTGAAAGCCGCGCGCGAACGCGAGTTCGATCGACGACTCGCACAAAGTGGCGGCGATCGCGCCAACTGAATAGAGCAGCATGCAGCCGGCCACGTAGCGCCGGTAGCCGAAGCGCTCGACCCACCATTGCTGCTGCAGGATGCCGAGCACGGCCGCTACTGCATAGGCGCTCGAGGCCCACACCAGTTCATCCGGCGACGCGTTGATGCCGCCTGCAATGTAGCTGGTGAAAAACGAAAAGATCGCGTTGTCGAAATAGTCGAGGCCGGTGACGACAGCCAGCACCCACGGGAAAAAATCGCCGCGCAGTTTTACGACGCTGAACAACGGCGTGCGGGAAGGTGCGGCACTCATGCGGACGGATCCGAGTCGGAGTCGGGCGCAGTATCAGGCGCGACTTCATTTCGTGTCTTTCTGCGTCCTCCTTGCGGTGTGGTGGTCGCCTTGGCGCGCGCGTTGCGGCGCTGCTCGAGTAACGCGTCCGCATTTTCTCCAGCGAGGCGTCGTTCAAGATAGTCGAGGTCGGGACTTAGTTCGACTCGCAGTTTCTGCGCTTCCTTGAGTTCGCGGCGCATCGTTTCGATGCGGGCATCGAGCGCTTCGACCTGTTCCGAGATGGCGTCGCGAATCTGCTGCAGCGATTCGGAGGAATAGCGATGGCCGCCTTCGACCGGTTCGAGCGGGCGCTTGAGCATTTCGGTGATGCCGTGCAGTGAAAAGCCGAGCGAGCGCAGGCGCAGAATACGGCCGAAGCGCTTCAGGTCTTCCTCGTCGTAAAGCCGATAGCGGCCTTCGCTGCGGGTAGGCGAGACGAGGCCGCGTTCCTCGTAATACTTCAGCGTGCGCGACGTGACGCCGAGGCGTTCAGCGGCGTCACGTACGGTGAGCAGGGCGGGCGAGTCCTTCGACATAAGGTGGGGCAGGCATGACGGACGGAACGCATTGTACTGCAACGTGTACGTTCACGTACAGGTTCGTGCACTAACACCCATTCTTACCTATTCTTTGGGGCGAAATATTGCGGACGAAAAAAAACCGCTCGTTTCTGGCGAGCGGCTTTCTTATGCAGTGCAGCTATTTCGACGTGAAGCTTTAGCCGCCGCTGCCACGACGCATCATGTCGAAGAACTCGGAGTTGCTCTTCGTCTGGCGAATCTTGTCGAGCAGGAATTCCATCGACTCGACTTCGTCCATGTCGTGAATGAACTTGCGCAGCACCCAGATCTTTTGCAGGACTTCGGGCTTGATCAGCAGTTCTTCACGGCGCGTGCCGGACTTGTTCAGGTTGATCGACGGATAGACGCGCTTTTCAGCAAGGCGGCGTTCCAGGTGCACTTCCATGTTGCCCGTGCCCTTGAACTCTTCGTAGATCACATCGTCCATCCGGCTGCCGGTTTCGATCAGCGCCGTGCCGATGATGGTCAGCGATCCGCCTTCCTCGATATTGCGCGCCGCGCCGAAGAAGCGCTTCGGACGTTGCAGCGCGTTTGCGTCGACACCACCCGTCAACACCTTGCC
>NZ_DASRSY010000322.1:0-5749 GCF_035656215.1 Paraburkholderia sp. | reverse complement strand
CAGCAACTGCCCGGTTTGCGCAAGGAACTCGACGACGCGGAGCAACGCTATAACAAATTCCGTAATACGCACGGTACGGTCGATCTCGGTGAAGAAAGCCGTTTGCTGCTCCAGCAGGTCGTCGACAACAAGACCAAGCTGCTCGATCTGCAGCAGCAACGCGCGGAGATGTCGCAGCGTTTCACGGCGAATCACCCGGCGGTCGCTGCCATCGATGCACAGATCGCGGCATTGCAAGGCGCGGCGGCCAGCATGAATCGCAGCGTCGCCGTGATGCCGGATACCGAGCAGACCGCGTTGCGTCTGCTGCGCGACGTGCACGTCGATACGGAGCTCTATACCAATCTGCTGAATAGCGCGCAGCAACTCCGGGTGGCGAAAGCCGGCCAGGTGGGCAACGTGCGGGTGGTGGACTTCGCCGAAACGCCTGACGAACCGGTGCGTCCGAAGCGCGTGCTGGCGATCCTGATCGCGCTCGGCGGCGGCTTGCTGATCGGCATCATGCTGACCTTCTTCAGGCGCGCGATGTACGGCGGGGTGGAACGTCCGGACGAACTCGAAGCGGTGCTCGGCGTACCGGTGTTCGCGATCGTGCCGCGCAGCCAGATGCAACTGCGTTTGCAGGAAAACGTCATGCTGCGCCGTCGCGGGCTTCACGTGCTCGCGCAGCAGGCGCCGGAAGACATCGCCGTGGAGGGCGTGCGCAATCTGCGGACCTCGCTGCAACTATCGCTCGATCACGCCGAGAACAACGTCGTCATGATCACGGGTTCGCGGCCCGACTCCGGCAAGTCGTTCCTGTCGGTGAATCTGGCGGCGCTGGTGGCGTCGGCGAATAAGCGGGTACTGATTATCGACGGCGACATGCGGCGCGGCGACGTGCATTCGCATTTCGGCATTGGCCATCAGCCGGGGCTCTCCGACGTGCTGAGCGGCGGCGATCTCACGGCGATGATCCAGCGCGATGTGCTGCCCGGACTCGACGTGCTTGCCAAGGGCACGCTGCCCTCGCATCCGTCCGAATTGCTGATGAGCAAGCGCTTCGAAACGATGCTCGACGAACTGAAATCGCACTACGACATCGTGATCGTCGACACACCGCCGGTGCTCGCCGTCACCGATTCGACGGTGATCGGCAAGTACGCCGCCACGACGCTGCTGGTGGTGCGCCACGGCCGCCATCCGCTGAACGAGATCGCCGAGACGGCCAAGCGGCTGCTTAACGGCGGCGTATCGCTCAGAGGTGTGCTGCTTACCGATGTGCCGCAGGAAGGCGCCTTCCTCGGTTCGGGCTATCAAGGCGGTTATTACGGATACGACAGCATCGCGGGTTGAGGTGGCGGCTCCATGACGGGGCCGATCACCTGATCGTGCTGTTGCGCTGGCATTGAAGATTAACGAAGGGGGAGAGTTCCATGAAACGCAAGGTCGCGCTGATCACCGGCATCACTGGACAGGACGGGTCGTATCTTGCCGAGCTGCTGCTCGCCAAGGATTACGACGTACATGGCATCAAACGCAGGTCATCGCTGTTCAATACAGACCGGATCGATCATCTCTATCGTGACCCACACGACCCGGATCAGCGACTCTTTCTGCATCACGCCGACCTGACCGACTCGACCAGCATTTTGCGCGTGATCCAGCGTGTGGAGCCTGACGAGATCTACAACCTTGCGGCACAGAGCCACGTGGCGGTTTCGTTCGAGGAACCGGAATACACGGCCAACGCGGACGGGCTCGGCGCGCTGCGGATTCTCGAAGCGATCCGGATTCTTGGGCTTCAGCACAAGACGCGTTTCTATCAGGCCTCGACCTCGGAGCTGTACGGCCTTGTGCAACAGACTCCGCAGTCGGAAACCACGCCCTTCTATCCGCGCAGCCCGTACGCGGTCGCCAAGCTGTTTGCGTACTGGACCACGGTCAATTATCGCGAAGCCTACGGGCTCTATGCCTGCAACGGGATTCTGTTCAATCACGAATCGCCGGTGCGCGGCGAGACCTTCGTGACGCGCAAGATCACGCGCGCCATGGCGCGCATTGCCGTGGGCATGCAGAAAATACTCTATCTCGGCAATCTGTCGGCGCTGCGCGACTGGGGCCATGCGCGCGACTACGTGGAGATGCAATGGCGCATGCTGCAACAGGAGCAACCGGAGGATTACGTCATCGCCACCGGCGTGCAGTACAGCGTGCGTGATTTCGTTCGGCATGCCGCGGCCGAACTGGGTGTCACCGTGCGTTTCGAAGGCACCGGCGTGGAAGAAATCGGCGTCGTCGAAAAGGTGGAAGGGCGCGAGGTCAAGATGTCGCCCGGCGATGTGATCGTGCGTGTCGATCCGCGCTATTTCCGGCCTGCCGAAGTCGAGACGCTGCTGGGCGATCCGTCGAAAGCCCATGCCAGGCTCGGCTGGCGGCCGACCACACCGTTCAGCGCGCTCGTCAAGGAAATGGTGCGGGCGGACTATCAGATTGCACGACGTGACGCGCTTGTCACGCTGGCCGGTTTCACGGCGTTGGAACATCACGAGTAACGGCGATGAACAAACAAGCACGCATCTTCGTCGCGGGCCACCGTGGCATGGTGGGCTCCGCACTGGTCCGGCGGCTGAATGCCGAGGGTTACCACAATGTCGTCACGCGTTCGAGGGCGGAGGTCGACCTGATGGATCAGGCCGCCGTGAACGGCTTCTTCGAGCGGGAAAAGATCGACGTGGTGCTGCTCGCGGCCGCGCGCGTGGGCGGCATTCTCGCCAATGCGTCGCAGCCGGGTGAGTTCATCTACGAAAACCTGATGATCGAAACCAACGTGATTCATGCCGCGTATCGCGCGCAGGTCGAGCGGCTGGTGTTCTTCGGTTCGTCGTGCATTTATCCGAAGCAGTGTCCGCAGCCGATCCGCGAGGAGTATCTGCTGACCTCGCCGCTCGAGTCGACCAACGACGCCTATGCGATTGCGAAGATCGCCGGTCTCAAGCTGTGCGAGGCGTACAACCGTGAGTACAACACGCAGTACGTCTCCTTGATGCCGACCAATCTGTACGGCCCTAACGACAACTACGACCTGAACAGCAGCCACGTTTTGCCGGCGCTGCTGCGCAAGGCACACGAAGCGAAGGTGAACGGCGCCGCGAACTTGACGGTGTGGGGATCGGGCACGCCACGCCGCGAGTTTCTGCATGTCGACGATCTCGCCGCGGCGACGCTGTTCGTGCTCGAGCACAACGTGACAGAAGGTCTGTTCAACGTCGGGATCGGCGAGGATCTGTCGATTCGCGAGCTGGCCGAATGCATCTGCAAGGTCGTCGGTTTCGCGGGTGAGCTCGTATTCGACGCGTCCAAACCCGACGGCACGCCGCGCAAGCTACTCGACGTATCGCGACTCGCGCAAATGGGTTGGCACGCGACCATTGGCCTCGAGGAAGGCATTGCCTCCACGTATCGGGAATTCGTTGAATTACACGCCGGCTCGACCTCCGTCGCCGCCCTGCATGCATAGGTGCGCACTGAAGGGCCGTTGAGCGCGGTTCTGGAATTGAGAGAATGCGTGGGGCGTTTCGCGCGAGCGGCGTGTAACGCACACAGGGACGATTTTTCGAGGAGTGGCATAAAAATGACCGCGTCAGTCACGATCTTCCACAACGTCGTATGGTCGCGTCACAAGGGTGTCGTGTTCTCCGCCTTGCATAAGATTTCGTCGTCCGGCGCGATTCGCTACTCGATGGTGCAGATTGCGGATACCGAGCACGACCGTGTCGGCTTTTCGGATGTCGACTATTCGTACCATCGCTATCCGATGCAGAAGCTGTTCGACGGTTGCTACGAAGATGTGCCGACGATGAAGATGATCGCGCGACTCACGTGGGAGGTGTTGCGGACCAAGTCGGATCTGATCGTTCTGCCGGGCTACCACCGTCCGGAATACTGGGCGATGCTGGCGGCGTGCATCGTGACCGGCAAGCGGCGCGCGGTGTTCTGCGACTCGACCGCGCGCGACCGGCCCAAGAAGCTGCTGACATCGATTCCGAAGCGCGTGTTCTTCTCGTTCTGCGATGGCTATTTTGGTTTCGGCGAGCGCAGCCGGGAGTATCTGCTTTCACTTGGCGCCAAGCGCGACAAAATTTTCGTGCCATGCCAGGCCGCGGCAATGCCTGGATCGTTTTCGCCGGAGCGCGCGCTGGTCGAGCGGGTCGCGGCGCGCGCCGGCAGTCCGCCGGTATTTCTGTACGTGGGCCGTCTCTCTGAAGAAAAGGGCATCGGCACGTTGATCGAGGCGTTCGCCGGCTTGCGGCGCCGTATTCCGGCGGCGAAGTTGCGTATTGTCGGCACAGGGCCGATGACGGACACGCTGCACGCGAAGGTCGCTGAACTCGAACTGGGCGACGCGGTGACTTTCGCCGGCAGTTTGCAGGACGAACCGCTCACCCAGGAATACTACGGCGCGACCTGCATGGTGTTGCCGAGCTATAGCGAGCCGTGGGGACTCGTCGTCAATGAGGCGCTCGCGCACGGTTGCCCCGCGGTGGTCAGCGAAAGTTGCGGCTGTGTGCCGGAGCTGGTGATCGACGGCGTGAGCGGCTATGCATTCACGGCCGGCGATGTCGCCGGATTGCAGCGCACGATGCTCAAGGCGATGGAGGCTTTCGCCGACGCCGGCGGCACGGCGCACCGTTGCATGGATGTGATTCGTCGTTTCGATCCGCCTTCTGCCGCCGCCAATATCGCTCGTGGCTGCGCGCTGATGCTGAGCGACTGACGCGCCTCACGGCCCGTCGCGCCTGCGAAGCTCTAACACGTTCCGGTAGTCACAATGAAGATCCTGATCTACGGTCTCAACTACGCACCTGAACTGACGGGGGTGGGTAAGTACACGGCGGAAATGGCTGCGCTGCTGGCCAGCCGCGGCCACGAGGTTCGCGTGGTGTGCGCGCCGCCTTATTACCCCGAGTGGCGCGTTGCTACGGGCTATGTGTCATGGCGATATCAGCGCGAGACGCGCGACGGTGTGACGATCTGGCGTGCACCGCTATGGGTGCCGGCGCGTCCGAGCGGCCTGAAGCGGATGCTGCATCTTGCGAGCTTCGCGGTGAGCTCGTTGCCGCTGCTCGCCCGGCAGGTGTTATGGCGCCCCGATGCCGCGATGCTGATCGCGCCGACCCTGATGTGCGCGCCTGCCGCGCTGACGCTCGCGCGTGTCGCGCGCGCGCAAGCCTGGCTGCATATTCAGGACTTCGAAGTCGATGCGGCTTTCGATCTGGGTCTTCTGAAAAGCTCGCGCGCAGCCAGCGTGGCACGCTGGATCGAAAGCACGCTGCTGCGGCGCTTCGATACCGTGTCGTCGATTACGCCGCAGATGGGTTCGCGCACGGTAGTCAAGGGTGTCGAGCCTTCGCGGGTCGTGTGTCTGCCCAATTGGGTGGATGTGTCGACCATCTTTCCGCTGACGCGCGCGAGCGACTACCGGCGTCTCCTAGGCATTCCGGTTGACCAGAAGGTGGTGCTTTACTCGGGCAACATGGGCGCGAAACAGGGCATCGAAACGCTCGCGGATGCGGCGGCATCGCTTGTCGCACGTGCCGATATCACCTTCGTTTTCTGCGGCAGTGGCGCCGCGAAAGAGAGTTTGTTCGCGCGCTGCGCGGGATTGACGAACTGCGTTTTCATTCCGCTGCAACCCGTAGAACGCCTGAACGAGCTGCTCAATCTTGCTGACATTCATGTTCTGCCGCAACGTGGCGATGCTGCCGAT
>NZ_DASRSY010000321.1:0-9077 GCF_035656215.1 Paraburkholderia sp. | reverse complement strand
AGCGGAAAAGGCGAAGGCAGTACAAACGGCCGAAAGGGTGAAAGCAGCACCGGCGGCGCGCGTGGGCATACGCTGGTATTGAACCTTGGGGAACCGGCGGCCGTGGAGCGCGCCCTCGCCGAACTGGACCGCGCAATCGATGCAGTTGACGATCCTGGCGGCGCCATGGCCAGCGCGACAGGTAGCGCCGCACGCAACACCACAGATGACGCCACAGGTAATGCCGCAGATGACACCACAGGCAATGCCGCAGATGACGCCGCTCGCAAAGCCTCGGCTAACGCCACCGGCAAAGCCAGGCGCATCGCATTGTTCGCGGCGAACGCGCCGGTCGCGCTGTGCCTTGCCCTCCATCTGAAAGCGCGCTATGGCGCGGATTGGCAGGCGCGCGTCGCGCTGCTGTCGATCGACGATCCCGAGTGGGCCGAATTGACCGGCGTCACCACGATCCGTCAACCGACCTACGAGATCGGCTACCGCGCGGTCGAGTTCCTCCATGAGCGCATCGAGGGGATTCAAACCACCGCACGCGACTGCCTCTTGCCAGGCGAATTGATCGTCCGCGCCTCAACTTTGCGCTGACTTCGCGCTGATCTGCGATCATTCGGGCTGCGGCGCGCAGCGGGTGCGCGCCGGTCATCGCAAGGAAACTCATGGTTGTTGCACCGATTACTCTCTCGAGCCTCGCCGTCGCGACCCTGTTCGTCGCGGCCTTACCGTTCCTGATCTACCGTCGTTTGCGCCGGCCACTCGCGCTGAATCCCCGCGATGCGATCACCGGCATCGCCATCTTCGCGCTGTTTGCGATGGTGATCGAGCGCGCGCTGAATGACTACGTGCTGCATCGGAACGAAGCGACGGCCACCTTCCTGTCCCATCCGCTGGCCTTTGTGGTGTACGGCGCGCTGGTCGCGGGTATCTGCGAGGAAGTGGGGCGTTTCATCGGGATGCGCCTGCTGCTCAAGCGCGCGGCGGCGAAGTCCGCGTCCGCCGTGGCAGGCAAGGGCGACGGCACCGCACTGACTTATGGCCTCGGTCACGGCGGCGCTGAAGCCTGGCTCGTCGGCGTGCTGGTGCAGATTCAATGGATCCTGTTCGCCGTCTTCGAAAACCGCGGCGAGCTGGACGGTTATCTGAGCAATCTGCCGACCGACTCGGTGATGCGTATCCACTTGATTCTCGCCAGCCTGACGCCCCAGACGGCCGGCATTTTCGCGCTCGAGCGGGTAGCCGCGCTGGTATTCCAGATCGGCTTGTCGGTGCTGATGTGGCGTGGCGTGCGGGCTGGCTGGCGTGGCATCCTGCCGCTCGCGATTGCGCTGCACGCGCTGGTCGACGTGCCGGCTGCGTTGTTCCAGGCGCAGCTCATGCCGCTCGCCGCCGTGGACGGCCTGTATGCGGTGGGGGCGGTGATTGTCGCGGGCTTGTTGTTCAGAGCGTTCCGTCGCCCGGCGGTTGCCGCGTGAGCCTGTTGCGCGCCGCCTGTTACACCGACCATCCGTGATTTTCTAACTTTCGGCGTACCCTTTCGGTACGCCGTTCAGGCTTATCCTTTCGGCACATCTCATGGAAGAAGCTTACCAATACGACTGCGCGAATCCCGAGTTCGAGGAATTGGCGCGCGTCATCAGCGATCTGTTTCCCGAGCAGACGCGGTTCATCCAGCATGCGGGCGAAGACGGCACGCCAACGCTGGCGATTCATTGGATTGCAATGCGTTTTGGTGCGGCCGCGCGTCGGATCGTGATGACGGTGGTGATCGCGCCGACAGCGTTGTCGCGTTATCGCGCGTTGCCGGCGCGGCTGCGAGGCCGAAGTTTCGCGGTGCTGCGGGCGTATGTCGAAGCGAGCATCGGCTCACTCGAAGAGCAGTATGCGAACGGCGAGGCGGTGCCGCGCGATGTGACGGTGGATCTCGGCGACGAGTTTGCCTGAAGAAACGGTTGACTCGAGACCTTCGGGCCATTGACGGGAAGACGGTCCCGAGTGCGGCGGGGCTTACCGCGCCGAGCCGGCCACCACTCACCGCCCGTGACACAGGCTATGCTCAGTCCGCGAGCCTGTAGACCTTCGCGAAGCGTACGGCCTGTACCACGCCGTAGTCGCCGGGGGCGTACTGCATGATCCAGTCGCCGGGAGCGCCGTGCAGCACGTCGCCACCGCTCGCTGAGCGGGCCAGTGAAAACGCCTCATTCATCTGTTTGGCTAGCACGACAGCCGGACGATTGCGGTATGCACCGGCTTCGCCATGCGCGAGGGCGGCGTCTTCCGGCAGGTATTTGGCGTCGAAGCGTTCGCGTGAGACGACCCAGCGGTCGCCGGTCGATCCGGTGATCAGCGCGTCGCCGCGGGCATAGCGGTTCGGGCCTTCCAGGCTCATCAGTTCGCCTTCGGCGGCGGCGAATTCAACGCTCACGGTTTCGTTTTTGACGACGCGCCGGGCGTTTGCATCTTTACTCAGATCGAGATTTTTGAGTTCGGTCATGAAGCGAGTCGGTGTGGAGATCTTGACAGCCCGCCGGGCCGCGACTTGACGTCCCGGCGCGGCGTACTCGCATCATGCCAGATGCATGTGAAGATCGGATTCTTTTGCCATTGGCAGCGGCCCTGGCTATTCGTCTGCGAAGTGGATGCAAAGAAGACGGGCGCAAAGACGGGCACTGAGACAGAACGTGCCGCGCAGACAAACTGGTCGGGCAAACACCAGCGCCGTAGGCACGCGGACACAACCCGCCACCAAAGGAAAAAGAACCAGGCGCGCAGCGCGGAAACCCGCACCGCGCGCAATCAACTACGCAATCAACCGCGCAATCAAGCTCTTACTGCTTCACAGCCGCATCACTCGGCGGCAGCGGCCGGCGCTTTCTTGCTGCCGTCCTTGCCATGGTGGCGATGGCCGCCTTCAGGACCGCCCTGATGGAACGTCACGTCGGCCAGTTTCTTCTGCTCCGGCGAGAAGCTGCTATACAGCGGATCGAAGGCATCGACCAGTTTCTTCATGCCGTCCGCATGCGCTTGCGCGATCGTCGCGTATTGTTTCATGTCGTCGACTGCCGACAGGTTCGTGTCAGCCTTGCGCTGCTGGAACAACTGCCCCATCGTCTGGCCATTGTTGCGCATGACGTCGGCGAACGCGCTCCATTGCGATTCCTGCGCCGAAGTGATCTTCAACTGCTTATGCAGGTAGGTGATGCGGTCTTCGACGTTGCGCTCGTGACCAGCTTTTGCGGCAGGTGCCGAAGCTGCGGCGGCAACCGGTGCCGAAGCCGGTGCGGAAGTTTGTGCGAACGCGCCGCTCATGGCGACTGCGGTGGCCAGCATTACGAGTGCTTTTTTCATCGAAACTCCTGATGTCTGTTCGAATTATGACAAGGCGAGCATGGCGAGTGGCTCAACGCGTCGGCATAGCGACGCAAGGCGGCCGGCTGCCCACTTCGCCGTCGCCGCTATTTGTATCACGATATCCCTACAATGCGGCTGCAGTGCGACAAACGCTTACAACCGAAACGAACAGGAAATAGCGGGTGGACAAATTCGTCAGCATAGAAATCTTCGTCGCAGTGGTCGAGGCGGGCAGTCTCACGGCGGCCGCCGAGCGCTTTGACATTTCGTCGGCGATGGTGGGCAAACATATCCGCTCGCTCGAAACACGGCTCGCGACGCGGCTTCTGACGCGCACTACGCGCCGTCAGAGTCTGACTGAAATCGGCCGGCAATATTACGAGCAGTGCCGTCGCATTCTGACGGACGTCAAGGAGGCAGAGTCGCTCGCCGAGGCGATGGCATCCGCGCCGCGCGGGGTATTGAAGGTGACGGTGCCGCTGACGTACGGCGTCGAAGTCTTTGCCCCGGCGATGACCGACTACCTGAGCGCATGGCCGGACGTGAGCCTCGAACTGGATCTGTCGAATCGCGTGATCGATCTGGTGGAGGAGGGCTTCGATGCGTCGGTGCGAATCGGCCATTTGCCGGATTCCAGTTTCGTCGCACGGCCATTGAAGCCTTACCGGATGCGCGCGTGCGCGTCGCCGGCCTATCTGGAACGGGTCGGCACACCACGCACGCCGGCCGATCTGATGCAGCACGAATGCCTGGGCTTTCTGCATTGGGGCCGCGAGGGGTTGTGGCGACTAGGCGGCGAGAACGCCAACGAAAACCAGCTGCGCGCCGGACGGTTCCGGGCAAACAACGGCCAGGCGCTCAAGGTTGCCGCGTTACGCGGCTTCGGGCTGGTGTTGCAGCCGGAGGCGCTGCTTGCAAGAGAGATCGCCAGCGGCGAACTGGTGTCGGTGCTGGAAGACTATCTGCCCGATGGCGCGCCGGTTCATCTGGTCTACCCACGCGATCGCCGCGCCACGCCCAAGCTCACCAGCTTTATCGATTTCGTGATCGAGCGGTTCGGGGTGTGATCTTGCCGCTTGCCTTGCTGCGTTTCCCGCCTGTTCACAGCCGCTTCCCGATCGCTGCTAGCCGCTCATCATTCGGTCGGCGATGGCTCGGGGTTCCTCTGCCTGCCGCCCGATATCGAAGACGCGCGATAATCCGCCCACTGCTGACCAACTTCTTTCGCCCACGATGAGACCTCCGCGCCTCGACCAACTCGATGACCTCGACCGCAACCTCGTTGCGATGCTGCAGGCCAACGCCCGTGAGAGCGTTGCCAATCTCGCACGTCAACTGGGCGTGGCGCGCACTACGGTGATCGCACGGATTGCGCGGCTCGAACGCAGCAACGTGATCGGCGGCTATAGCGTGCGGCTTGGCCAGGACGTGCTCGATTCGAGCATCCAGGCGTATGTCGGCATCATCATCGCGCCGAAGTACGGGCCTGCCGTGCAGAAACGTCTCGGCAAGATGCCCGAGGTGCAACTGCTATGCGCGGTGAGTGGCGAGTTCGACTATGTTGCGTGGTTGCGTGCCGATTCGCCTGATCGCCTCAACGATCTGCTCGACGAGATCGGTGGGCTGGAAGGGGTGGAGCGAACCACGACGTCGATCATTCTTGCGCGCAAAATCGACCGCGGCATGGTGTGATTCTGCCGCCCAGTTTTTACGCCGTTTTGATATGTTTTCGACTTATTGACTGATCAGATCGTCATAACGTCGAAGTTAATGGTCATAGCGCAGCATTTTGCGTGTATGAACTGTTTTTGCTTCTCCCTAAACTGTGTCTCAAGGGTTCAGCCCGCCGGGCGCCGCGCCAAGCGCAGCGCACTTCCCAAGCTGGAGACAGCAGATAACAAACCATGTTGAATGGGACCGGAGTAGGCGCTAAAGCGCTAACTCCGGTCGACAAAGGAGAAGCGCATGAAAGTAGCCATCGTTGGCGCAGGGTTGATCGGTCACACCATCGCCCACATGTTGCGTGAAACCGGCGACTACGACGTTGTCGCGTTTGACCGCGATCAGCACGCGCTCGATAAGCTCGCCGCCCAGGGCATCCCGACCCGCCGTGTCGATTCCGCCGATGCCGCCGCGCTGCGCGCTGCCGTGCAAGGCTTCGACGCGCTCGTCAATGCGCTGCCGTATTACCTCGCGGTGAATGTCGCGACGGCAGCCAGGGGCGCCGGCGTCCATTACTTCGATCTGACCGAAGACGTGCGCGCCACCAGCGCGATCCGCGCGATCGCCGACGACGCCGATCACGCCTTCATGCCGCAGTGCGGTCTCGCGCCGGGCTTCATTGGCATCGCCGCGCATGAACTGGCGAACCGTTTCACCGAAATCCGCGACGTCAAGATGCGGGTCGGCGCGCTGCCGGAATTCCCGACCAATGCGCTGAAGTACAACCTGACGTGGAGTGTCGATGGTCTGATCAACGAGTACTGTCAGCCGTGCGAAGCGATCCGCGACAGCCGCACGCAGTGGGTGCAGCCGCTCGAAGGCCTCGAACACTTCTCGCTCGACGGTACCGAATACGAAGCCTTCAATACCTCCGGCGGGCTAGGCACGCTATGCGAAACGCTGGCGGGCCGCGTCGAATCGCTCGACTACAAGTCGGTGCGCTATCCGGGCCACCGTAACCTGATGCAGTTCCTGCTGGAAGACCTGCGTCTTTCGAGCGACCGCGATACGCTCAAGACCATCATGCGCCGTTCGGTGCCCGCGACTGCGCAAGACGTCGTGCTGGTGTTTATCACGGTGAGCGGCATGCGCGACGGTCAACTGGTGCAGGAAGTATTCACTCGCAAAATCTTCGCGAAGACGGTGTGTGGCGTGGCGATGAGTGCGATCCAGATCACCACGGCCGGCGCGATGTGCGCGGTGCTCGATCTGTTCCGCGAGCAGAAACTGCCGCAAAGCGGTTTTGTGCGCCAGGAACAGGTGTCGCTGCGCGACTTCCTCGCGAACCGCTTTGGCCAGTTGTACGAAGGGCAGTCGCTGGATGCGATGGCGACGGTGTAAACCGCGTCTGTCGCCTTGAGGCTCAAAACCGGGGGCCGTGCGACGACGCGGCAATGACTGCCGCGAGTAACGAAGAAAGCCCTGTAGAAGGCCGCTTTATGAACGCCCCGCCATGCGGGGCGTTTTGCGTTCTTTGCGTTTGAAACGCCGGTGCTACACAGGCAGCGGCGGCAGCATCGCAGACGACGCATACGGGTCGCCTACTATGCGTGTGAGCAACGCTTCGTAATCCGCGTGGGTTGGCGCGGTGTTGTCGAACATCAACAGGTCTTCGCAAATATCGCCGCTCGGCAGGAAGCGGCGTTGCCGATACTCGTCCCAATGCGCGAGTTTGTAGGTGTCGTTCGGATTGCCGCGATCGACGATACGCTGATGCGCCATCTCTTCCGATGTGGTGACCCACACCACCCGCAGCGCCACGTCCGCGCCGATACCCAGCCAGGCGCGATCGAACAGGCGCCGCTCGCGCACTTCGCGCGACAGCGGCCCGACCACCAGCGCGCTGATGCCGAGCTCGAGATTGTCGCGGGCCGTATCGAGCAGGCCGCGATATTCGGGATCGCGCAGGTGCTGCAGGAAAAGCGGGCTGTCGCGGTCGTTCGGATCGCCGGTCAGCATGGCCATGGCGGCCGCGCTATAGCGGCCGAACAGCGTATCTTTATCGAGCAGGCAGAAGGGCGAGGCGCTCGCCTGCATGAGCGGGCCGATCAGTTTCTTCGCCAGGGTGGTTTTGCCGGTGCCTGCGTGGCCGCAGAAGAAAACCAGATGAGTCACGAAGACGTGTCCTCGAGCGTGGCGCGCGCGGTGCCGGCACGTTGCGGGTCACGCACGAATTTGCCGCTCGCTTCCAGCCACATCACATTGATGATGCCGAAGCCCAACGCCACGCCGATGCCGAGAATCCAGGTGAAATACCACATTGCAGTCTCCTTGGTCGTATGTGCGGCGAGGCCGGCGATGACGCGTGGCGCATAGCCGGCACAGAGAAGCGAACCTGCTGGCAGACAAAGGTGGCGCGCGGCGGATCTGAGGGTAAATCCGCAGCGCGCAGCGCCCACAACGCAGCGCTTTGCAGCGATCATGAAGAAGAACGCGGTCCTGTGCAAGAGGGAGCACGGTGGCAGGCCGTTCGGCCAGGATGGCGCAATGCGCCTATAACAAGAGCAACACCCGCAGCAACACCAGCAGCAACACGGGAGACCCAGCATGCCGATGCGCCAGCACTTCCACTGCAAAGCCGCGCTGCTTGCGCTTGCCATCGCGTCGCTCGCCGGCTGCGCCTCCACACCGGCAGAACCCGTCCCCTTCAAGGAGGTGCCGCAAGCGCGCATCGTCCAGCCCGGTTATACGCAGCCCGGAACCGGACTGGTTGCCGTGGACGTGCGGCGCGAACGTTCCCGCGACGTTATCGTCCGGTTTCGCGATGCCCTGGTGTATATCGACGGTGAGCAGGTCACCGATCTGATGAACGGCGAACATGTGGTCTTCTATCTGAGCCCGGGCGTGCACCGCATCGGTGTTTCCACGCAATTCGATCCGGTCGTGGAGATGCGCTTTACGGTCACAGCCAATACCCGTTATACGAACCGGGCGTCGGTCATCTTCGGGGAAGATCATCGCATCGCTTTGCGCCGGGTTGCCCAATAGCGCAGGGCTTTAACAATTGGATACATGACGCTCACGCAGAGCCCTTAACATGGCGGCTGTCGTGTATTCGTTCAGGCAGATCCCCCGCCGGGCTTGCGCACAATGCGAAGCCGGCCGGGCTATTCCGTTTTCAAGGTAATCCAACATGCTAATCAATTGCGCCGCCTATCAGGACGGCCGGAAGCTGGCCGACATCGATATCGAGAGCATCAGCGACTACGTGGCGCGGCCCGAATGCTTCGTCTGGGTCGCGCTGAAAGACCCGGAGCCGGAAGAACTGGCCGTGATGAAACACGAGTTCGGCCTGCACGAACTCGCGATAGAAGATGCGCAAAATGGCCATCAGCGTCCGAAAATCGAGGAGTACGGCGAGTCGCTATTCGCGGTCATGCATACCGTGGAAATGGACGAAGCGGGCGAACTGGTGATCGGCGAGGTTGACGTGTTCGTCGGGCACAACTATGTGTTGTCGGTGCGCCGTGGCACGCGCGCCGGCTTCCAGAACGTTCGCGCCCGTTGCGAGCGCGAGCCGCAATTGCTCAAGGAGGGTTCGGCGTTCGTGCTGTACGCGCTGGCGGACGACATCGTCGATCGTTATTTTCCGATCGTCGAGGCGATGAACACTGAGATCGAGGCACTCGAAGATCGCATCTTCGAGCGCAACAATTCGGTGGCATCGCGGGCGATCATCGAGGATCTGTATTCGCTGAAACGCCGTCTCGTGATTCTGCAGCACCATATCGCGCCGCTTCAGGAAGCGATCAGCAAATTAACGGGCGGCCGGATTCCGAGCGTCTGCGAAGGCATGCAAGCCTATTTCCGCGACGTCTACGACCATCTCGAGCGGATCGTCAGAACCATCGACGGCCGGCGCGAATTGGTTGTGACCGCGGTGCAGGTCAATCTGGGGATGATCTCGCTTGCCGAAAACGAGGTGACCAAGCGGCTCGGCTCGTTTGCCGCATTGTTCGCGGTGCCGACCATGATCGCCGGTATCTACGGGATGAACTTCCAGACCATCCCTG
>NZ_DASRSY010000320.1:0-12971 GCF_035656215.1 Paraburkholderia sp. | reverse complement strand
GAGCGGCCGCTCGGTTGGTACACCGGCCGCGACAGTCCGAATACGCATCGCCTGGTCGCCGAACACGGCGGCTTCCTGTACGACTCGGATTATTACGGCGACGATCTGCCGTTCTGGATGGATGTCGAAGTGACGGGCGGTGCAAAGAGCCCGCAACTGATTGTGCCGTACACGCTAGACACCAATGATATGCGCTTTGCGAGCCCACAAGGCTTCAACACCGCGGACCATTTCTTCACGTACCTGCGCGACGCATTCGATGTGCTGTACGAAGAAGGCGACGAAGCACCCAAGATGCTGTCGATCGGCATGCACTGCCGTCTGCTCGGCCGCCCCGGGCGCTTCCGCGCGCTGCAACGTTTTCTCGACCATATCGAACAGCACGATCGCGTCTGGGTGACGCGGCGCGTCGATATCGCGCGGCACTGGCGCGAACATCATCCTTATCAACAAAACAACCGCGGGGCAGCGGCATGAAGGCGATGCAATACACTCTGGACCAACTCAACAGCACCTCGACCGACGCGTTCGTCGCAGCGCTGTCGGGCATTTTCGAGCATTCGCCGTGGGTCGCGGAAATCGCCGCGCAGCAACGGCCGTTTGCCAGCATCGACGAATTGCATCGCAAGATGTCGAACATCGTCGAGACTGCCGGCGAAGAGAAGCAACTGGCGTTGATCAACGCCCACCCGGAGCTCGCCGGCAAGGCTGCGGTGCGTGGCGAGTTGACGGCCGAATCCACGCGTGAGCAGAGCGGCGCGGGCCTCGCCCAGTGCACGCAGGAAGAATTCGACAGGCTGGTGACGTTGAACGGCGCCTATCGCGAGAAGTTCGGCTTTCCGTTCATCCTCGCGGTGCGCGGTTATGACCGCCACGGCATCATCGCGAACTTCGAGGCGCGCGTGAACAACGGCCGCGCGGACGAATTGCGCGCCAGCCTCGATCAGATCTACCGCATCGCACGTTTCCGGCTCGACGACCTGATCGACGCGTAAGGCTTTAACTACGCGTCGCGGACCTCGCACCGAAACGTTTTTTCAGCACTAGCAAACATTAAGGAAGACAAAGATGGCACTCCCGATTCTCGACCCCAACGCACCGGAATTCACGCGCCGTTATGTGAATCTGGCGGACCCGCGCCTGGGCGCACAGGCGCTCGAGGCCAGCGACGATTTCTTCGCACCGAAGGATCGCATGCTGAATCCGGAGCCGGCCGTCTTCATTCCGGGCAAATACGACGACAACGGCAAGTGGATGGACGGCTGGGAAACGCGCCGCAAGCGCGCGAACGGCTACGACTGGTGCGTCGTGAAGCTCGCGCGTCCGGGCGTGATCAAGGGTCTCGACCTCGACACCAGCCACTTCACGGGCAACTTCCCGCCGGCAGCGTCGGTTGAGGCTGCGCGAGTCGTGGACGGCGTGCCGAACCAGTCGACGCAATGGACCGAAATCGTCCCGTCGACCACGCTGCAAGGCAACAGCCACCACTATCACGAAGTCAGCGACGCGAACGCTTACACGCACCTGCGCGTGAACATCTACCCGGACGGCGGTATTGCGCGTCTGCGAGTGTATGGTCAACCGCAAGTCGACTGGGCAGGCGCGAGCCGCACCGAGCAGTTCGATCTGGCCGCGATGGAAAACGGCGCGTATCTGGTCGCGGCGAACAACCAGCACTTCGGTGCGGCGTCGACGATTCTGATGCCGGGCCGCGGTGTGAATATGGGTGACGGCTGGGAAACGCGCCGCCGCCGTGAACCGGGCAATGACTGGGCGATCGTCGCGCTGGCACAGCCGGGTGTGATCAGGAAGATCGAAGTCGATACGGCTCACTTCAAGGGCAACTATCCGGACCGCTGCTCGATCCAGGCCGCGTATGTGACGGGCGGCACGGACAGCTCGCTGATCACGCAAGCCATGTTCTGGCCGGTGCTGCTGGGCGAACAGAAACTGAAGATGGACAACCAGCACTATTTCGAAAGCGAAATCGCTGCATTGGGTCCGGTGACGCATGTGCGCTTTAACATCATTCCGGACGGTGGCGTGTCGCGTCTGCGTCTGTGGGGCACGCTCGCATAATGAAAACGCTGGCTATCGAACCGCTGACGAAGGAAGCGTTCGCCCCGTTCGGCGACGTGGTCGAACTCGAAGGCGCGAAGCAGATTCCGATCAACCTCGGCACCACGATCCGTTATCACGATCTCGCGAAAGTGGACGTGACCGACGAGAACGGCCGCACGCTGGTGAACCTGTTTCGCGGTCAGCCGCGCACGTTGCCGTTCGAAGTGAAGATGCTTGAACGGCATCCGCTGGGCAGCCAGGCCTTCGTGCCGCTGAACGACAAGCCGTATCTGGTGGTCGTGGCGCCGGCGGGCGAGTTGGACCCGCAGCAGATCCGTGCGTTTGTGACGAGCGGCTGGCAAGGTGTGAATTATGCGAAGGGTGTCTGGCACCATCCGCTGATCGCATTGGGCGACGTGAGCGACTTTATCGTCGTCGATCGTGGCGGCGATGGGTTGAACCTGAACGAGCAGGATCTGGCCGAGTCGCTCTGGCTCACTGAAGATGCGTTGAGCGCGGTGACTGTTTGAGGTCGTTGCTTTAGCGCAGTGCGTAGAGCAGGTTGGTTGTAAGAAAGCCCACAGTATGTGAACTGTGGGCTTTTTCCTTTTACGGAAGACGACGGCGGCCCAACTGATCTTTCAGCTACGTTTGCCTAAGAGCGGTGAGTGTCCGGTCACTTCGCGCGCACGTTCCGCTGGCTCCGGCGCGGAGAACCCCGCGGCTTCGATTGCCGGTTTGAGTCCTTTGAACTGCAGGCTTTTCTTCGGCGATCGCAGCGATGCCATGCCGTCGTCCCAGGCGTGGAGCATATGTTTCGCGACGTTGTGCCACCGCGGCTCGTTGCGCGCCGCTTCAATCAACTCGTGACTGACGGTGACCGCCGAATCGCACAACGCTTCGACCATCTGAGCGTATTGCCGTGGCGCGATCCCCATGCGGGTGTTGAAAAAGCGCTCGAGCGTTTTGCCGGCCGCCCAGGTCTTACGGCCGTCGATCGGCAGGCCCGGTGGATTGGCCGCGAAACGCGGATAAGCCTGCGTCGTGACGATGTCATAGACCGGCGTGAACGCGACATCATCCACCGACGTGTAGAGCAGCGCGACATTCTTCGTATGGCAGTCCGCGTTGCGCACGACGTAGTTTGTCAGCAAGTGCCAGGCGAGATGCTCGAGTTGCTGCCGCATGCTGTCATGATCGAGCAGGTAGGCTCGCGCGGCATTGAGCATTTTTTCGCTGGTCGAATTGTATTTTTCGTGCGGCGGCAAACCTAGCAGGCCGCACATGTCTTCGACACCATAGGCTGGCAGCCCATGCGCATCGACGTCGAAGCGTTCGACAATCAGCGCCCGGCCATCGTCCGACATCTGCGTGCGCGCGACCGGCGCTACGCCAAGCCGTTCGAGCACGCGCATCGAGTAGAACTCGTTGAAACCGAGAAACGGCGTGCTGTCGTCGGAGCCTTTGACGATGTGACGGCTCGTTCGGATTGTCGGCTTGCCGAGCGGCATCGGTGCGGACGCGCCGGAAGCTTCCGGTTGAGGTGCGATGAATTTCGGCACGGCGCCCGAGATGGCCGCGCGCGCATATTCACGAACCAGTGCAGCGAAATGGTCTGCGGTGTTGTCACCGTGCAGGATGTTCTGCACGTCGAGCGGTTGCAGTTCGGTGCCTGGCGCCACGCCTTCGGGCGTCACGGTGACGCGGCCAATCCCCATTGCGCCGACTACGGCAAGCAGCGACAGATCGGTGCCGTCGAGCAAGGGTCCGAATTGCTCGCGGATCAGATTGAGCAGGTAGCCCTCCGGCAGGTTTTGCCGGAAAAACGGATGCAGGTCGCGCGGCCAGCGCCAGGCTTCTTCGCGGACCGGCATGGTCAGACTGATGAAGTCGGCCGCCGTTGCGTCGCGATCGTATTTGAGGACGTAGTCGTCGCGCTCGCGAAACAGCGTAGCGACGTGCTTGCCCAGTACCTGAACGTCGAGCCTCATGAGTCTGCGTCCGGCATGCGTTGTTCAGCCAGGATGTCTTCGAGCGTGCGCCCGTGACCGTGCGCGACGAACTTGAGATCGTAGCCGGCTGCTTCGAGCAGACGCACGAGCACGGATACACTCATATCGTTTTTGGCTAACGTTTCCATACGTGCGACGGTGGTGCGAGCCACGCCCGCGCGGCGGGCCAATTCCTCTTGCGAGAGGTGGCTTTCGCGCCGAACGGTCTTCAGCATGTCCGATACGTCAGCGAGATTGGTCATTTGTGGCCCCAAGGCGTCAAATTGGCAAGTATTCGCCTATATTGTAGCCTATGAGACACAAATTATTTTCATAGTTTTGTGCTTTACGGGCTACATTTTCTCAAATTTTCTTTAACTTGTGTCCGTTGGGCTACAATTATAATTGCCGTTTTTAACAAGTAACCCGGACCAACTGACAAACAAAAAGCGGGCTTCCCGCTCACGCGAAAAGCCCGCCTCATGCTGCTTTGCCAAGCCGGGCAACACACCCGGCCAGCTCATTACTTCACTGCACCGCCTTGGAACCACGCGGCGATCTTCATCCGTTCGTCGTCGGTCAT
Source organism: Paraburkholderia sp. (assembly GCF_035656215.1). GTDB lineage: Bacteria > Pseudomonadota > Gammaproteobacteria > Burkholderiales > Burkholderiaceae > Paraburkholderia. The sequence continues at coordinate 8,336 of NZ_DASRSY010000320.1, read as the reverse complement.
GTGCGTGACGTTGCCCAGCGGCATCGCCTTCAACGTAACAGCCTGCTGATAGATCCGCTGTGCGTTCTGCGAGATCTCGTCCGGCGTATCCAGCAACACGCCGGCCGGCGCGCTGCCCATCATCGTCGGATGGGCGGAGTGGCATGCCACGCAGCGTTGTTGCAGCACCGGTGCAATATCGGCCACCTTGATCGTCGGCGCGTTCGCGGCCTGTGCTTGCGGCACGATCGGCTTGGGCATTGTCGAGAAGAGGGCGGCGAACATCAGCACGATACCGACCAGCGGCAGATACCACAGCACCTGGCCACGGTGACGCATCACGAAAAACTGGCGAATCAGTGCGCCGGCCAGCATGATCATCAGGAGCACGACCCAGTTGTACTGATTCGTGTACGTCATCGCGTAGTGGTTCGACAGCATGGCGAACACCACCGGCAGCGTGAAGTACGTGTTGTGCACCGAACGTTGCTTGCCGCGCTTACCGTAGATCGGGTTCGGCGTTTCGCCCTTAAGCATGGCGGCAACCATCTTGCGCTGACCCGGGATGATCACGAAGAACACGTTCGCCGACATGATCGTCGCCAGCATCGCGCCCACGATCAGGTAAGCCGCGCGGCCCGCAAAGATATGGCACGCCAGGTACGCCGCGATCAGCACATAAACGCCGACGCAGATGCCGAGCACCTTGTCTTTGTTGCCGAGGAGGCGGCACAGCGAGTCGTAGACGATCCAGCCCGCCGCGAGGAAGCCGAGAGCGGACGCGACGGCCACGACCGGGCCCATATCCAGCACGTTCTTGTCGATCAGGTAAGTGCTCGGCGAGAACAGATACAGCACCGTGAAGAGGCTCGCGCCCGACAGCCACGTGGTGTACGACGGCCACTTCGACCAGTGCAGGTCGTCCGGCATTTCCGGCGGCGCGACGGTGTACTTCTGCATGTTGTAGAAGCCGCCGCCGTGCACGTGCCACAGTTCGCCGAACACACCGCGCTTGCGCTGGTTAGGGTCCTCTGGTGGTTTCAGGCTGTTGTCCAGCGCGACGAAATAGAACGATTCGCCGATCCAGGCGATGGCGACGATGACGTGAAACCAGCGCAATGCCAGGTTCAGCCAGTCAGTAATAAAGCCTTCCATGAAACTCCTCCACTTCTGATTCGTTGTACGCGCAACGACGCTTGTGCCTTGATTACGCCTTCGGGGACCCGGCTGACGGGTCGTCGGCATGCATGGCGTCGCTGCACAGACTGCGGGGCGCCCCCCAAGGGGACTTCTTTCGGGGCTGGGCCCCTTCAGGGCGAAAGACGCGGTGCGCTCAGTTCGCACGCGCCGTTTTTTATTGGAACGTCAGGTCGAGTCGCTCGCGTTCGATTGCGCTTCGCGGGTGTCTCCAGGGATCCGCACAATGCAATCGGGCGCGTTCGGAAATACAACGCGACTTCAACCTCGTCCTCCTCCAACACCTATCGGAAACGCGCCGGGCGTTCAGTTGCCCGCTTAGCTGCCCCGATAGGTGCTGTACGACCACGGCGACACCAGCAGCGGCACGTGATAGTGCGCGCCGGCATCGGCCACGCCGAAGCGCAACACGACGCGATCGACAAAACGCGGCTCTGGCACTTTCGTGCCGATCGATGCAAAGTAGTCGCCGGCGCCGAATACGAGTTCGTATTCTCCCGCGACCAATGCGTCGCCTTCGAGCAGCGGCTGGTCGCAGCGGCCGTCGTCATTGGTGGTGGTGGTTTTGAGCGCGCGGCGGGTGTCGCCGGAGAGCGCGAAGAGTTCGACCTTGATGCCCGCGCCGGGACGGCCGTTCGCGGTGTCGAGCACGTGGGTAGTGAGCTTTCCCATTCGCAATTTTCCTTATGTGAATGCGAGGTTTCGGCGGCGGCCCGATCCAGAATACGTTGCGGCGGATCGAGGCTCCACGTCAGTGGCTACATACCCGTCGGCGAATTGAAGCGAGCGCCGTGGCAGCCATTGTAAAAAGGATGTTCACGTCAGCGCACGCGAGATAGGAAAGATAATACCTGGCGCATGACAGACAGCCTGCTGAAAGCCATATTGAGTCGATTCGTTCGACTATTGCCGTGCAATTCGATCGTACCGGCGCCAAAAAAGGCCCACTATATCGGCAGCGTGAGGTTGGGTATCGCACTGGCGCGAGTTGTCAGCATTATTTTGGCCGTCGAAGGTTACACCTGTGCGCTGCAGCAAACATGAGTGAAGCGCGGCACACCCCGAAGACGGCGGAAACACGCTGGGTAACCGGGCCAACGGCGTTCGACGGGACGCGGCGGCACGGTTGGCGTGCTGTCACATCGCGTTCGAACGGCTTTGCACGGAAGCAATGAAGCGGAGAAACGAATGACGATGGAGCAGGCGGCTATGAAGCCGAAAAGAACGATGCTGGTGAAGCACGCGGACGTGCTGGTCACGATGGACGGCGCCCGGCGCGAACTGCGCGACGGCGGTCTGTATATCGAAGACAACCGCATCGTCGCGGTCGGCCCGACGGCGGAATTGCCGCAAACGGCCGACGAAGTGCTGGACATGCGCGGCCACCTGGTGATTCCGGGTCTGGTGAACACGCACCACCACATGTACCAGAGCCTGACGCGCGCCATTCCGGCTGCGCAGAACGCCGAGCTGTTCGGCTGGCTGACCAATCTCTACAAGGTGTGGGCGAACCTCACACCGGAGATGATCGAAGTCTCGACCTTGACGGCGATGGCTGAGCTGTTGCTGTCCGGTTGCACGACTTCGAGCGACCATTTGTATATCTACCCCAACGGCAGCCGCCTCGACGACAGCATCGTCGCCGCGCAACGGATCGGCATGCGTTTTCACGCAGCGCGCGGCAGCATGAGCGTGGGGCAGAAAGACGGCGGTTTGCCGCCGGATTCGGTGGTCGAACGGGAAGCGGACATCCTGAAGGACACGCAGCGTCTGATCGAGACGTACAACGACGAAGGGCGTTACGCGATGTTGCGCGTGGTGGTGGCGCCGTGCTCGCCGTTCTCGGTGAGCCGCGACCTGATGCGCGAATCGGCGGTGATGGCGCGGCATTACGGTGTGTCCATGCACACGCACCTGGCGGAGAACGTTAACGATATTGCGTACAGCCGCGAGAAGTTCGGCATGACACCGGCCGAGTATGCGGAAGACCTCGGCTGGGTCGGGCACGATGTATGGCACGCGCACTGTGTGCAACTCGACGACGCGGGCATCGAACTGTTCGCCCGCACCGGCACCGGCGTCGCGCATTGCCCGTGTTCGAACATGCGGCTGGCGTCGGGGATTGCGCCGATCAAGCGGATGCGCCTTGCCGGCGTGCCGGTGGGTCTCGGCGTCGACGGCTCGGCGTCGAATGACGGTGCGCAAATGGTCGCGGAAGTGCGTCAGGCGCTGTTGTTGCAGCGGGTCGGCTTCGGGCCGGATGCGATGACCGCGCGTGAAGCCCTGGAGATTGCGACGCTAGGCGGCGCGAAGGTGCTCAATCGCGACGACATCGGCGCATTGGCGCCGGGCATGGCGGCGGACTTCGTATCGTTCGATCTGCGTCAGCCGTCGTTTGCGGGCGCGTTGCACGATCCGGTCGCGGCACTGGTGTTCTGCGCGCCGTCGCAGGTGAGCCATAGCGTGATCGGCGGCAAGGTGGTGGTGAAGAATGGTCAGCTGACGACGCTGGAACTCGGACCGGTCATCGAGCAGCACAACCGGTTGGCCAGGACGCTTTACGAAGCGGCGGCGTAAGCGCAATGATTGCGTAAGAGCGCAATAGAAGAAGCAGGGCTATCGGCATCCACGAAGACGGGATGCCGATAGACCGCAAAGCATAGAGCGTAGATCAAGGTTTATCGATCAACGTCTTGGTCGCTTCGGCAACCAGACTGCGCAACCAGCGCACTTCGTCGGAGTAATGCACGCGTTCGTGCCACAACTGGTAGTACTGCATCGGCGGGAAATCGAGCGGTGCGGGCACCACGGTCAGCGGCAGGAACTTGGCGTAGTAGTCGGCAAACAGGCGTGTGGTCGTGAAGATCAGATCGGACTTGATCAGCACGTAGGGCGCCAGATTGAAGTACGGCAACGTAACGACCACATGACGTTTTAACCGCTCGCGCGCGAGATGCACGTCGATCGCGCCGCGTTGGCCCACTGAATAAGGAGTAGGCGCAAGATGCGGGGCATTCAGGTATTGGTCGAGCGTCAACCCGCCGCGTTTGGCGAACGGATGCGCGTTGCTCATCAGACAGACGATCTGATCGACGAACAGATTCGACAGGTGCAATTGCTCCGGCGGCTCGGGCCAGTTGCCGACCACGGTGTCGAGCTTGCCGTCCTCGAGCGCGAGTTCGTAGTCGAACGCCGGCCCGAGCGAGTGAAATTCGAGCGTCGCGTTCGGCGCAGCCTGACGAAAGCGTTCAACCACGGTCGGCACGAACAGCACGTTCAGGTAGTCCGGGCAACCGATCCGATAGCAACGGATCGAGGTCGCCGGGTCGAAGTTGTGCTGCTGGAACTTGATGCGTTCGATCTCGCGCAGCGCGTTTTGCACCGGTTCGAGCAGGCGCAGGCCGTACTCGGTCGGCACCATGCCGGATTTGCCGCGCACCAGCAGCGGGTCGCCGGTGATGTCGCGCAAACGGCGCAGCGCCGCGCTAATGGCGGGTTGCGATTGATTCAGTTTGACGGCCGCGCGTGTGACGCTGCGTTCCATCAACAGGGTGTGCAAGACGCGTAATAGATACGTATCGATCGCCTCGCGTTGCTGACTCATGACTTCTCCGAAATATATGTTCTGGCTGATCGAACGGGCGTGGGTATATATGGCTTTTAATATGAACTCAAAGCCACGTCAAGAGTGGGATACCCGCAGAGCACGCTGCGGCGGGGGTTTGCGGGGAATTTTGACGGCTCGACTGAGCGCGTCGAATTAGGTATTGTCATCCGGTTGTGGTGACGGATCGTCGGCTGACAGGGCGGACGAACGCGCTGTAACCGGCAGTCTCTGACGTACTACGGAATCACATGAGCGACTCTTATAGCGACGGCGCCGCCGCGCAGCCGGCAAGCAGGCCGGAACAGGCGGCGCCCCGGTTGATGCTTCAGGGCATCACCAAACAATATCCGGCCGTGCGCGCCAACGACGACGTCACGTTGATCGTCGCGCCGGGTGAAATCCATGCTGTGCTCGGCGAAAACGGTGCCGGCAAAAGCACGCTGATGAAAATCATCTACGGCGCGGTACGGCCGGACGCCGGTGAGATTCGCTGGGAAGGCCAACCCGTGGAGATTGCCAGCCCGGCGGCCGCGCGCAAGCTTGGCATCGGCATGGTGTTCCAGCACTTTTCGCTGTTCGAGACGCTCACGGTTGGCGAAAACATTGCGCTCGCGCTCGACGAACCGTTCGATCTGAAGACGCTTTCCAAGCGTATCCGCGAAGTTTCCGCCGACTACGGCCTCGACATCGACCCGCAACGTCACGTGCATAGCCTGACGGTGGGCGAGCGGCAACGCGTCGAAATCGTGCGCTGCCTGCTGCAGAACCCGCGTCTCCTGATCATGGACGAACCGACTTCGGTGCTCACGCCGCAGGCGGTCCGCAAGCTCTTCGCGACGCTGCGGCGTCTCGCGGCAGAAGGATGCAGCATCCTCTATATCAGCCACAAGCTCGACGAAATCCAGGAACTGTGCGACACCGCCACGGTGATGCGCGGCGGCCGCGTGACTGGTCACGTGACGCCGAAAGAAGAAACGCATGCGTCGCTCGCGCAGTTGATGGTGGGCCATTCGCTGCCCGATTACGAGCGTCGTGAGCACACGCCGGGCGCCGTGCTGCTCGACGTGAAGCAGTTGTCGGTGGAGAGCGACGACCCGTTCGGCACCTCGCTCGATAACGTGTCGTTCGGCGTGCATGCTGGCGAGATATTCGGCATCGCCGGCGTGTCGGGCAACGGCCAGGCCGAGTTGCTGTCGGCGCTCTCGGGCGAAAAGCGCGGCACGCGCGCCGATGCCGTCACGATCTGCGGCAAGGCGGCAGGCCGTCTCGGCGCAGGCGGCAGGCGCGCGCTCGGTTTCGGCTTCGTGCCGGAAGAGCGTCTGGGCCGCGGCGCGGTGCCTGCCATGACGCTGTCGGAAAACGCGCTGCTCACGGCGCATCGTCAGCAGATGGTGAATTCCGGCTGGATCAAGGCGGGCGTGATGCGCGCCTTCGCCAGGCGGTGTATCGAAGCTTTCGACGTCCGTTGCGGTGGCGCCGAAGCGTTGGCGCAAAGTCTCTCCGGCGGCAATCTGCAGAAATACATCATGGGCCGCGAGATTCTGCAGGCGCCCAAAGTGCTGGTGGTCGCGCAGCCGACCTGGGGTGTCGACGTCGGCGCGGCGGCTTTCATTCGTCAGCAGTTGCTTGACCTGTCCGCACGCGGCGTGGCGATTCTGGTGATCTCCGAAGAGCTGGAAGAGTTGTTCGACATTTGCGATCGCATCGCGGTGCTTGCAGGCGGCAGACTCTCGCCGGTGCGTGCCACGGGGGCGACCAACGCCGAGGAAATCGGCCGCTGGATGGCGGGCCTGTTCGGTGACCGCGAGGGCGCGGCGCCGTCGGGGGAACAGCCGGCGCACGCCTGATCAGATCGATGCGCGATCGGATAGCTGATCGACGTTAAATACCAGAACCAGATAAGCACACACATAAGCCCACGCTCCCATGATTCTTCCGTATCGACTCGAAGCACGCACGACGCCCTCGCGCACGATGCAGCTTGCCGTGCCGCTGATCGCCGCGTTGCTCACGCTCGCGATCGGCTTCCTGATCTTCAGCCTGGTCGGCCGTGATCCGCTCGAAGCCATGCATGCGTTTTTCATCGAACCGCTCGCCAGCGTGAACGGCTGGTCCGAACTGCTGCTGAAGGCTTCGCCGCTGTGCCTGATTGGCCTGGGCCTCGCGATCGGTTATCGCGCCAACGTCTGGAACATCGGCGCTGAAGGGCAGATGCTGCTCGGCGGCATCGCCGCCAGCGGCGTCGCGATCTACTTCGATCAGGCCACCGGCTGGTGGATTCTGCCAACCATGATGATCGCCGGCGTGCTCGGCGGCATGGCATGGGCCGCGATTCCCGCGCTGCTGAAAAGCCGCTTCAACACCAACGAGATTCTCGTCAGCCTGATGCTCACGTATGTGGCCACGCAGTTGCTGATCTATCTGGTGAGTGGCCCGTGGCGCGATCCGCAGGGCATGAATTTCCCGCTCTCGGAGATGTTTAGCGGCGACGCGTTGTACCCGACATTTTCCGGCGACTGGCACTGGAAATGGCTGCGCGGCACGCGGCTGAACGCGTCGGTATTCGTCACGCTGATCGCGATTCCCTGCGTGTGGCTCTTCATGCGCAAGAGCTTCGCGGGCTACCGCATGAACGTCGGTGGTCTTGCGCCGCTCGCCGCGCGCTACGCCGGTTTCTCCGACAAGAAAACCATCTGGACCTCGCTCCTGATCAGCGGCGGTCTGGCGGGCCTCGCCGGCATGGGCGAGATTGCCGGTCCGATCGGCCAGTTGCAGGCGACATGGTCGCCGGGCTACGGCTTCACCGCGATCATCGTCGTGTTCGTGGGGCGGCTGCATCCGGTCGGCATCGTGCTCGCGAGCTTGCTGATGGCGCTCCTGTACCTCGGCGGCGAAGCGGTGCAGACCTCGATGCAATTGCCGCAGGCGCTCTCCGGCGTGTTCCAGGGGCTGCTGCTGTTCTGCCTGCTGGGTGCCGACCTGTTCGTGAACTATCGCGTGCGCCGGCGCTCAATCGCCGCGCAAGCCCACTGATTTTCCCGCCGGATCTCCATGGATATTCAACAAGCCAGCGCGCTCACCTCAAGCGCCGTCACCGCCGCAATCCCGTTGATGTTCGCGGGCGCGGGCGAACTCGTCACCGAGAAGTCGGGGGTGCTCAACCTCGGCGTCGAAGGCATGATGCTGATGGGCGCCGTAACCGGCTACCCGGTCACGGCCATAACCGGCAACCCGTGGCTCGGTGTGGTCGCCGCAATCGGCGCGGGTCTCGCGATGTCGATGCTGTTTGCGTTTCTCACGCTGACCATGCTCGCCAACCAGGTCGCCACCGGCCTCTCGCTGACGATTTTCGGCATTGGCTTGTCGGCCTATGTCGGCAAGCCGTACACGTCGGCGGCAGTGCGCGCCACGATCGACACATGGACCATTCCGGGGCTCTCGAAGATCCCGGTGCTCGGCCCGGCGTTCTTCAGCCTCACGCCGCTCGATTACCTCGCGTTCCTGATGTTCGCGGTGATCTGGTGGTTCCTGTACCGCACGCGTGCGGGCCTCG
>NZ_DASRSY010000319.1:0-29259 GCF_035656215.1 Paraburkholderia sp. | reverse complement strand
CCCAGGCTCGAGGAGGCGCGCGGCGGTGCATTGGCGACGAGTCGTGAAACGCTGTCGAACGCGGACGTCAAACATTTGCTGCAAGACGCCCTGACCAGCGCCAAAAAGGAATTGAACACGGCCCATGAACGCGTGCCGCTGCAAAAATTCATCGATAAGCGCGTGGCCGTTTCCGAACGTGCGCTGAAAAAGCGTATAAAACGCGCGTCTCACGCGAAGCGTTCCAATTACGCCGCGTTTCATGACGTCAGAAAGGCGGGAAAAAAATTACGCTACCTGCTCGAGTTTTTCGAGCCGGTTCTCCACGGCAGCCGCAAGCGTATCCAGAAGCGCCTGAAGCAGATTCAAAAGCGTTTCGGTACGCTCAACGATGTTGTCGCGAGCGAAATGCTGCTGCGCGACAATACGGGTCTGCTGGCCAGATCCGGCGACGCCGATGCAGCGCTTGACTGGCTCAGGAAGGAACGCAAACGCCGGATGCGCGCTGCGGCGGGACTGCTGCGCAAACTCTGACGCGGGCTGAGGGCGGCTGCACGTTGGAGCGAAGCGGCGCGCATCAGCGCACCGGCTGTGCCGTCCTTACCGGGCTCAGCAATCGCCGTGTGCTCGACAGCCGTCTCGACGAAGAATGGCGGCGCGCGCGGCGCTCCGGGTGGCGTTCCAGCGCCAGGCCGGGCGTTCACTCGGCTGCTTGCCCAGGCGCTTTAGCTGCGCCGGGGGGCGAACCCCCGCAGGGTCACCGCGTCGCGTGCTTCGCCGCAGGGCTCCGGCGCGCGTTTGCCGGTGGTCAATGGGTCTGCCGGCGCTTGTGGTTCGACGGGAAACCCGCGCCTTTGCCAGGCGTCGAGGCCGCCCCTCAGTGCGCGTATCCGCGTGTAGCCGTTCAGGCGCATCCGCTGCGTAATCTCAATGGCGGTCGCGCTGTCCGGGCAAATGCAGTAAATCACGCTGTTATAGACGAGCAGCGCGCCGTCGATCTGTTCGGGCGAGCGCGGGTCGAGCGTTAGCGCGCCGGGAATAGGGCACAGCGCTTCACCCGCCGATGCGGGTGGGCGGGCATCCAGGACCTTGGGCGGCGCGATGCCGCGCCATCCGCCGGGTGTCGCTTGCGACGCAGTCGCGGAGGCGGCGTGTGCTAAACGGCGTCGTTCGCGGTGTCGCTGCTGCAGGCGATACACCAGATAGGCCAACGCCGCGACCAGCAGGACGTCGATTACCGTGCCGCCGCGCGCTTTGACGAAGGCAAGCAGCATATGCAACTGCCGTTCCGCTGCGGCGCCGCCGAGCAGCCAGAAAGTGGCCCACGCCAACGCGCCGGCGAGGTCCCACACGGCATAGATGCGGGCATCCACGGCTGTCGTGCCCATGAGCGGCGGGGTGATGAGTCCCAGTCCGGGGACGAACTTCGAGATCGACACGAGCGGCACGCCGAAACGCTCGAACAGCGAGCGAGCCTTGTCGACCCTGGAATCGATTGCCGGAGAGATCCGGCCCAGGGCTGCGATTAGTTTGCGGCCGTAGATGCGGCCGGCGGCGAACCACGTACCGTCGCCGATGAGCGCACCGAGCACGGCGGCGAACAGGATCGGCCAGAAAGACAATGTGCCGGCAGCAATCGCCGAGCCGGCGAAGAGCAGCATGGGGACCGCGGGGATCGGCAGGCCGAGGCGTGTCAGCAGGACGTTGAGAAAAACGACTGTGCCGCCCCAGGTTGAAACTGCCGACGACGGAAACTCTACCAATTGCGGAACTCCTGTTATTACGGTTGGGGTTTTATTTCAATCAGGATACTCGATGAGCACTGGTGACAGTGCCGGGTGGTTTCACCTGACCGTAAGCCGGATTCGCGCCGGTATTTCGTGAAGCCGACGCTGCGCGGCGATTCGTTGGCAGGGTTTTTCGCTGCAATTTCGTTCAAGACCGCGCGTGTCCATCACGTCTAATCTGCCTGTTCGTTCAAAGGAATGGGACAGCAGCATGAATTCACGATATGTCGGATATGTGTTTTGCGCGCTGGCGATGATCGGGGTCGGCAGCACGGTAGTCGTCAGCAAATCGATCGCAAGCGGATTGCCGCCGTTCAGCGCGACCGCGTTGCGTTTTGCCATCGCGTTTCCCCTGTTTGTGCTGGTGATGCGCTGGCGAGGCGTGCGCTGGCCGCGTCTCGATCGACACGATACGTGGCTCGTGATCGCCCAGGCGGGGGCCGGCAGCGTCGGTTATACGGTGTTGCTCATCAGTGGTATGAAGCTCGCATCGGCCGCCGATGCGGGCGTGATTGCCGGCACCCTGCCGGCTGTGTCGGCCGTGGTTGCCATGCTCGCGCTGGGCGAGCGCCCCGCACCCGCGTTGATCGGTGCGATTGTCCTCGCCACTTTGGGCGTGCTGGTGTGTACCGTGCGTATCGACGATTTCACCGCGCCTCATGCGGCCAGTTCGCTGGCGGGTAACGCCCTGGTATTCGCGGCGATCGTCTGCGAGGCACTCTTCATTCTGCTTAATCGCAGGTTGCGCACGCCGGTCGCGCCGCTGCCGCTGTCAGCGTTGATGTGCGGCATTGGTTTCGCGGTGGCGATTGTGCCGGCATGCTTCGAAAGTCCCTGGCGTGTGCCGTTCAATGCAAGCGCCCTGAACGGCGTGCTTTATTACGCGCTCGTGCCTACCGTGGCGGGGTTCGTTCTCTGGTATGCGGGCGCGGCGCGCATCAGCGGCGCGGAAGCCGGGCTCATGACCGCGCTCGTGCCGGTGAGTGCGGTGGCGTTGGCCGCTGTCGTGTTGCGGGAGCCCGTGAGTGCGGCGCAACTGGCGGGTGTGGCGTGCGTGCTGGGCGCGGTGTTGATGGCCACTTTCGGGCAGATGCGTACGGTGCGTAGCACGGCCTGAGGTGGTGGCCAATGCCACGGCCTGATCCGCGGCGCGACCGCATTGCTATTCAGGTATTGGCGACCGCCACCACACCCGGATTGCCCACGATCGACAAAAACTCGCGCCGTGTCGAAGGATCGGTGCGGAAGGTGCCGAGCATGCGGGAGGTGACCATCGTGACACCGGCCTTGTGCACGCCCCGGGTCGACATGCATTGATGCGCGGCTTCGAGAATCACGCCGACGCCCGCTGGTTGCAGCACTTCGTTCAACGTATCGGCGATTTGCACCGTCATCTTTTCCTGGATCTGCAGCCGCTTGGCGAACGCATCGACGAGGCGCGCCAGCTTCGAAATGCCGACTACCCGATGTTGAGGGAGGTACGCGACATGCGCCCGCCCGATGATCGGCACCATGTGATGCTCGCAGTAGCTTTCGAAGCGGATATCTTTCAGCACGATCATTTCGTCGTAGCCGTCCACTTCGGAGAAGGTGCGGGCGAGGATTTCGCGCGGATCGACCTGATAACCCGCGTAGAACTCCTCGTAGGAGCGCACCACGCGTGCCGGCGTATCGAGCAGACCTTCGCGCTCGGGATTGTCGCCGGCCCAACGCAGCAGCACACGTACCGCTGCTTCCGCTTCGTCGCGGCTGGGGCGGTCCACTACGGCCGCGGGTTTGGTTTTCTTTGGTTTACTGCTGGCCATCCGTCGCTCCTCCGGGATCGCGCGTCGACGCTAAGCGGAGCGCGCGGGTTCAATGAGTGAGGCCATTGTTCCATGTTTTGCGTCGAATCGTGTCGATGCCCCTTTTGCGGCTGGGGCATGAGCTCACTTCGGCCACTCATCCATATCGTCGTTGAAGAGCTCGGCGACGATGCTGCGCAGCCAGCTTGCCCGCGGATCGTTATGAAACTTGCGATGCCAGTGCTGCCGCAGATCGAAGCGCGGCAACGGCAGCGGCGGCTCGACTAGCGTGATCGACGCATGCTCCGACACGTACGCGAAGCCAATAGCGTGCGGCACCGTCGCAAGCAGATCGGTGCGCGCGAGGATGAACGGCAGACTCATGAAGTGCGGCGTTTCGAGTACGGCGCGGCGCTTGATACGTTTCTTTTCCAGGTAATGTTCGAGGACTTCCTGGCTGCGTCCTTCGGCGCGCACCACTGCGTGGCCCGACGCCACGTACTGAGGCAGTGTGAGCGGCGCCTTCGAAAGGGGATGCCCGGTGCGCATCAGGCAGATGAATCGATGGGTGAAGAGCCGTTGCTGGAAGAAGTTATTGCCCGACAGATCGGGAAAATAACCCACGGCGAGATCGACGTCGCCCGATTCGAGTCCACGTTCCACGTGCGAGGGCGAGAGCGACACCGAGCGCAGATTCGCATACGGCGCGCGTTCGGCGAAGAGTTGCAGGAGCCGTGGCAGGAAGACGATTTCGCCGACGTCGGAGAGCGCGATGGAGAAGGTATGGGTGCTCGTGGCCGGATCGAAGTCCTGCACGTCGAGCATGCCTTTCTCGATACGCAGAAGCGCGTCGCGGGCAGCGGGGAGGATGGCGAGCGCGCGAGGCGTGGGCTCCATGCCTTTCGATGTTCGAACGAAGAGCGGATCGTCGAAGTATTCCCGCAGGCGGCCTAGCGCGGTGCTGACGCGGGGTTGGCTGACGCCGAGTTGCGCCGCTGCGCGGCTGACGTTGCGGGTGTCTTCCATTGCTACGAGGTAGGGGATCAGGTTTAGATCCAGGTTTGGGTCGGGCATGGTGTTGGGTTACCTGTGGCGCTTATTTTTTGGGGGGGATGGGGTATTTTGGATTTGGATAAAGGGTAGCTTAATAATCTTTGGATCGGATAGTGGGGGTGGCCTGCCGACCAGGCCAAAACCTGATTACTAAGTGCAATCCCCAACCTTGACAACCCGCCTGAACGGCAACCATAATCGCCCTAATCGTTCGCTAAACGAATCCATGTTCGTATAATGAACAAATGGGCGGCGAGCAAACAAAAGGCGCCAGCCGGAATCTCCGAGCGGCCCCGCAGCGCCTCAAAAGGAAATTCGACATGATCAACAAGATTTTCGAGTCACTTCAATCGGCGGTTGCCGATGTCCACGACGGCGCGACCGTCATGATCGGCGGCTTCGGCACGGCCGGCATGCCGTCCGAGTTGATCGACGCGCTCATCGAACAAGGCGCGCGCGAACTCACCATCGTCAACAACAATGCCGGTAACGGCGACATCGGCCTCGCGGCGCTGCTCAAAGCCAAACGCGTGCACAAAATCATCTGCTCGTTCCCGCGTCAAACCGATTCGTATGTGTTCGACGCACTCTATCGCGCCGGCGAAATCGAACTCGAACTCGTTCCGCAAGGCAACCTCGCGGAACGCATCCGTGCAGCAGGCGCGGGCATCGGCGGCTTCTTTACGCCCACCGCCTATGGCACCAAACTCGCCGAAGGCAAGGAAACCCGTCTGATCGACGGCAGGCATTACGTGCTGGAGTCGCCGCTGCATGCGGACTTCGCGCTAATCAAGGCATTCAGGGGCGACCGCTGGGGCAATCTGGTCTATCGCAAGACCGCCCGTAATTTCGGTCCGATCATGGCGAGCGCGGCGAAAACGGCCATCGTGCAGGTGTCGAAAGTGGTGCCGCTCGGTGAGCTCGATCCGGAAAATATCGTGACGCCGGGCATCTTCGTGCAACGTGTGATCGAAGTGCCGCAAGCTACGCATCAAGCCGAGCTTGCATCCGTGACCGCCGCCTGAGGAGACCGACATGAAAAAACTGACCCGCGATGAAATGGCCAAGCGCGTTGCCCAGGATATTCCTGAAGGCGCTTATGTGAACCTCGGCATCGGTGTGCCGACGCTGGTAGCCAACCACCTTGCCGCCGACAAGGAAATCTTCCTGCACAGCGAAAACGGCCTGCTCGGCATGGGCCCGGCACCCGCAAAGGGCGAAGAAGACGACGAACTGATCAACGCCGGCAAGCAGCACGTCACGCTGCTCACGGGCGGCGCCTACTTCCATCACGCGGATTCGTTCGCGATGATGCGCGGCGGCCATCTGGATTTCTGCGTGCTCGGCGCGTTCCAGGTGTCGGCGAAGGGTGATCTGGCGAACTGGCACACCGGCGCGCCCGACGCGATTCCGGCTGTCGGCGGCGCCATGGACCTCGCAATCGGCGCGAAGCAGGTCTACGTGATGATGGAACACCTGACCAAGCAGGGCGAAAGCAAGATTGCCGCCGAGTGCACCTACCCGGTGACGGGCGTGGCCTGCGTAGACCGCATCTATACGGACCTGGCAATGATCGACGTCACCGAGACGGGCCTCGTGGTGCGGGAGATCTTCTCGGACATCGACTTCGATGCGCTGCACAAACTGACCGGCGTACCGCTGATCGACGGCACACAAGGGGCTCGCGCGGCCTGAGCATAGCCCGAAGCGCCAGGCGTCCGCGCGTTTGCCTGGCAGAGAAGCAGAGAAGCCGAAACGCTGGCGAGGCAAGCGCAACGCGCACACCGCTTCGGCGTCCCGCCACCATTGTCGTGAACGCGCATGAGACACTTCCTGCGCGTCACCTGACGTCACGGCGCATACCTCACATACGTCTATAGACGGCGGATATGACGCATCCGGGCCGCCGTCGTGGCGATGTTGGGCGCAGAATACTCCGCAGCGCCGTGTGCGGTACGCTCTCGATAGATAGCGCCTGGGGGCGCGCCTCGCAGCGCGTCCGGAAAGCCCCGGCGAAACTTTCACTTTCGATTTCCTCATCGACGCCATCATGCTCGACTCCAGCGCCCGTCTGACCGGCCTTCTTTGCGGCACGCAGCCGATGAACGACATCTGGGCGCCGCGTGCCACGCTGCAACGGATGCTCGATGTCGAAGCCGCGCTCGCACGCGCTTCGGCCGCCCATAACGTGATCCCACACACCGCCGTGGCCGCGATCGAGGGCGCCTGTCAGGCCGATCAACTCGACGCCGATGCACTGGCGCGCGACGCGGCACTCGGCGGCAATCTCGCGATTCCCCTCGTCAAACAACTCACCGCACGCGTCAAAGCGGCGGACGCCGAAGCGTCAAAGTACGTCCATTGGGGCGCCACGAGCCAGGACATCATCGATACGGCGACGGTGCTGCAATTGCGCGACACCTTCGATCTGCTCGACAACGGTTTGCAAGCCACGTGCGACGCGGTGGCAAAACTCGCGGCCACCCATCGCGCGACGCCGATGATCGGCCGGACCTGGCTGCAGCAGGCGCTGCCCATCACGCTTGGTCTGAAATTCGCGCAATGGCTCGACGCGTTGCTGCGTCATCGCGAGCGCCTCGATGAATTGCGTGCTCGCGTGCTGGTGCTGCAATTCGGCGGTGCGGCGGGCACGCTGGCGAGTCTGCGCGACGCGGCGCCGCAAGTGACGCAATCGCTGGCGCAGGAACTCAGGCTCGCTGTGCCCACCTTGCCGTGGCACACGCAGCGCGATCGCATCGCCGAAACAGCGGCGCTGTTCGGCATGCTGATTGGCACGCTCGGCAAAATCGCGCGCGATATCTCCCTGCAGATGCAAACCGAAATCGACGAACTGGCCGAGCCCGCCGCGGCAGGCAAGGGCGCTTCGTCGACGATGCCGCACAAGCGCAACCCGGTCGGCTGCGCTGCGGTGCTGACGGCCGCAACGCGCGCGCCCGGACTGGTGGCCACGGTGTTCGCCGGCATGGTGCAGGAGCACGAGCGCGCGCTCGGCGGCTGGCAAGCCGAGTGGGACGCGCTGCCGGACCTTGCGCGCCTTGCAGGCGGCGCGCTCGCGAACATCGAGCAGATCGCGGCGGGTCTCAACGTAAATGTGCCGCGCCTTGCCGCGAATCTCAACGTCACGCACGGATTGATTCTCGGCGAAGCGGTGATGCTCGCGCTCGGCGACAGCATCGGCCGGCTCGATGCGCATCATCTGGTTGAGCGCGCATCGAAAGCGGCAATCGCCGAACGCAAGACGCTCTTCGACGTGCTTTCGGCGGACTCCGCAGTGACCGAACATCTTTCGATCGAGCGCCTGAAGCAACTGCTCGATCCCGCTCAATACGTCGGCCAGGCGCACGCTTATGTGGACGCCGCGCTGGCACTTCATCACACGCGCGCCAAACGCGCCACTTCCAAGGAGTAACCGGCATGCCCTACGCCGCAGTCAACGGTACCGAGCTTCATTATCGAATCGACGGTGACCGTCACGGCAACGCGCCGTGGATCGTGTTGTCGAATTCGCTCGGCAGCGATCTGTCGATGTGGACGCCGCAAGTCGCGGCACTGTCTAAACACTTCCGCGTGCTGCGCTACGACACACGCGGTCATGGTCACTCGGAAGCGCCGAAAGGTCCGTACACGATCGAACAATTGACCGGCGACGTGCTTGGCCTGATGGATACGCTGAAGATCGCGCGCGCGAATTTCTGCGGCTTGTCGATGGGCGGGCTCACTGGCGTCGCGTTGGCCGCGCGTCATGCGAATCGTCTCGAACGCGTCGTGCTGTGCAATACGGCGGCGCGCATCGGTTCGCCGGAAGTGTGGGTGCCGCGCGCTGCGAAGGCACGCACGGAAGGCATGGTCGCGCTGGCCGATGCGGTCTTGCCGCGCTGGTTCACCGCCGACTACATCGAACGGGAGCCAGTCGTGCTTGCGATGATCCGCGACGTGTTCGTGCACACCGACAAGGAAGGCTACGCATCGAATTGCGACGCCATCGACGCCGCCGATCTGCGCCCTGAAGCGCCTGGCATCAAGGTGCCGACGCTGGTGATCAGCGGCACGCACGATCTGGCCGCAACGCCCGCACAGGGCCGCGAACTGGCGCAAGCAATTCCGGGCGCGCGTTACGTCGAACTGGACTCATCGCACATTTCCAACATCGAGAAGGTCGAGGCCTTCACGAAGACCGTGCTCGACTTCCTGACGGAGCAGAAATGAACGACGAAGACCGCTATGAAGCGGGACTCGGTGTGCGCCGCGCGGTGCTGGGCAGCGCACACGTCGATCGGTCGCTGGCGAATCGCACCGAGTTGACGGACGAGTTCCAGAATCTGATCACCCGCTATGCATGGGGCGAAATCTGGACGCGCGAAGGATTGCCGCGCCACACGCGCAGCCTGCTGACCATCGCGATGATGGTCGCGCTCAATCGCAGCGAAGAACTCGCACTGCATTTGCGCGCCGCGAAGAACAACGGCGTGACGCGCGAGCAGATCAAGGAAGTGTTGTTGCAAACCGCGATTTATTGCGGCGTGCCAGCTGCCAATTCGGCGTTTCACCTGGCCGATAAACTGTTCCGCGAAGACGACACCGCGGCGGCCAAGCCGTAACGACGCTGCACGAGTGGCGCGGCGTGTGGGCCGCGCCGAAACTCGCCCGCATGCGACAAGGTCGCCTTTTCCGCCAGACGGTAGCGGCTTGAACATATCGAGTCGCTACACATACCTTCCCGCAAGCGTCTGCTAGGGACGCAACGTGGACAGCATCGATATCGAGCAACAAATTAAAGTACTAAACAAAAATATCGACAAGAGACGCGAATTGACGGTTGACGCAGCCGAAACGGTTTTGCTGTTTGAGGTCATTCATGCGCGACTGCATAATTCAAGGCACAAAGATAGTGCAATCAAAGTTGCGGCTACGTTTGCGGCGAGGTTTGTGGCGCTCCGCTGTAAGCAAGGTTCTCCGTTCGTGTGTCTAAGGCAGGCCGCCGCCAAGCGGGCTTTTTTGCGCGTACACACTACTTCGTGCCGCTTTCCTCCGCTCTCATTTCCAGTTCGCGCAGTTCAATGATGCCGCGCAGTGGAATCTGCAAATCGTTGATGGTGTCGCGGTCAACGATGACCCGCGCCGGATATTCCCCTTCGTTGTAGCTCGTACCTTTCATGGATTTCACTCCGCTGGATGCCCGCACGGTGGGGGTTGTTGCGCACGGACCCGCACTGGTCCCGCTTCGATGCTGTCAATTTCAGCCGATCCGTGAAGATGTGTCGCACAATAGCGTTTTTCAGAATTTTCCCATTTTGACGCCGCGCTCCCCGATGCAGTGTCGCCTTATTACGTTTTTAACGGCGCGTTACAAAAGGGAGATATATGAGAATAAACAAACCGCCTTACGGGCCAGCAGGCAATCTGGCCCGTCTGCTTGTCGCATTCGTGCTGCTACTGGTCGCCTTCAGTGCGAATGCCGATTACCAGAATGACTGCACCACACGCTACGCAAAATCAGGTGCCATCCAGGGCAGCAAGTTCTGCGCTATCGACGCTGCGAGCAATTCGCCGGGTGGGCCCGGCGGCTATGCATGCCTGAACGACCTCGATCTCATCAACAAATGGTGCGCGGGCGAAACCGATCCACAGCCTGAGAAGTCCTGCCCGGTTGCCGATCCGGTCTATCCGGGTAGCGGTGCCGTTACGCTCGACAGCGCGGATTTCGTCAGCGGCGACGACATGCCGATGGTGTTCTCCCGCACCTATCGTTCAGTGTCGCTCGGCACTTCCGGCAATGCGATGGGACCGGTCTGGTTCCATAACTGGCAGCGTCAACTCAACCTCGCGAGCGCCAATAACGGCGGTTCATCCAAAGTCGTTGCTTTCCGCGCGAGCGGTGAGCCAGTCACCTTCAGCTGGTCAGGCGGTTACTGGCGCACGGCGGCATTCACTGGACTCACGCTGACGCAGAACGGCACGGACTGGTTACTGACAGACCAGCTTGCCGGCACTGCCGAAACGTACTCTTCGAAAGGTGTTCTGCTTTCGGAGCGCACAAAAAACGGCTTTACGCGAACCCTGAGCTATGACGGTTCGGGACGCCTCACCACGATTACGCAGCACGGCGACGATGCGCAGGCGAAGTTCGACCTGACGCTCCGTCTCGATTACGACAGCAAGGCCCGCATCTCCAGGCTGACGGATCCAATGGGTGGCATCACCCAGTATGCCTACGACGCCAACAGCAACCTCGTCTCCGTCACCTGGCCCGATGCCAACGTCCACCGCTATGTGTACGACGACGTCCGCTTCAGCAACGCGATCACCGGTGAGATTGACGAGACTGGCACGCGCATCGCGACGTGGACCTATAACGCGGACGGCAGGGCCACGGCGGTCAGCCACCCGGACACGACCCGCAACGTCCAGTTCGCCTATAGCAGTGGCTCGACTGCGGTTACCGACAGCAGGGGCACGACAACACTGGGCTTCTCGTCGATCGGCGGCATGCTCCGGCCTACCGGAAGCACTTCAGCATCGGCGACTACTTCGACCGCGTGGACCCGATCGGGCAATGTGCTAAGGGAGACCACCGCAAGCGGCGGCACGGCCGACTACAGCTACGACGATACGGGTCGACCTGTCCGCTGGACCACGCAGAACCCGGCCACTGGAACGAGGACAGTTTCGACACGCTATGCCGACGCGACGGGTATCCGGCCGTACATGATCGCGTCACCCGGCAAGCTGCGCACGTTCGTCTACGACGATCGCGGCAACATTACCGGGTACAGCGAACGCAAGACCAGTGATCTGACAGGCGCGAGTGCGTTCGATGCCGCGTGGGACGGTGAGCAGCAGCGGACCACTGGCATCCGGTATGACGCGCTGAATCGCGTGACCGGCGCGCGCGTCTACATCAATAACCAGCTCACCGAGGACTGGGTCTACTTCTACGACACCACCGGCAATCTGGAGACCGCACAGAACCTCAAGACGCCGTGGCTGCGTGGAAACTTTGGGCGGGATGCTGCACACCGCGTAATGCTTCAATCCAGCAACGGTTTTACTGCCAGGATCACCTACGACCCACGCGGCCGCATCACGCGATTCAGATACGACGAGGCCGCTGCGCCGTCCAACGGCCAGGTGGCACGCGTTCTCAACGTGGACTACGGCTATGCGGCAAATGCTGAACTGGTCTCCCGCAGCGGCACAGTGACGACGAACGGCGGTGCGTCCGTTTCGATCAGCAGCGACGAGATTGACCAGTGGCTCGATAACTACGAGGCGGGTATCAATCCGGTTGGGCCGCCACCGGGCACGCTCGGATGGGCGCGCTCACTGCTTCGGGCATCGGCTGAGCCGGGGCTCATTCCGATCTGTATCGAGTGCATGTTCAATCCCGCACTGAGCTGGGGTTGGCAGATGTCCTCGGACAACGACGACCCGTTCGGTATTGTCGGGATTGCCGGCACGATTCGTGGCGCGGTCAATGGGATCGCCAACCTGTGCAAGCCGACCGGTACTAACGGCTTGGACGGTATTGCTTTCAAGCGAGACCATTACATTAATCGCGCGAAGGCCGATAATCTAGACTTGGACAAGGCCGAAGGCATCATCGCCGATGTGTTACGCCGGATTCGTTCTGACATGGTTCCCGGGCAGCATCAAATGGGACGCATTGAAGTTGACGGGCAGCCTGTCCAATGGAGAGCATATATGTTGCCAAACGGCGATATTAACGTTGGAACAATTTTTGTGATCAAGTGACATGGATCGTAAACTAACCGACGAAGAGAAGTCGTTTATTCGTGAGGTCGCGGCACGACTCGATCCCGAGGACGAAGCGAGGCTCACACACGACTTGGCAAACGCTCACGCCGAGCCGATGCTGGATGACAATTCGCTAATTCTCTTCCATATCGACGGCTACCAGCGCCCCCAAGAGCGGGGACAGCATACGTACCCGTATGAGGGCACACTGAAAGACGCAGACGGCGCGGTAGTGGACGTCCTCCTACTTGCTGACGCGGCCGATCGTCTGTTTCAACTGGAGTTCCTGCGATGGGGCGATGGACCGTTGAAAAAGCCGGACTGGACGACGCTAAAGATTGTGCATATTAGCGACAGGGGCAAACTCTGACCGTTGCCAGAATCGCTGTCCACCTGGGCGGCACGGGCGCGAGTTGATTCAGAAGCAGTGAATCGATCGGCTTTGGAGGAAGAAAATGATGACCAAGTTGGCCTTTGAAGACATCGACGACGCTAGCGTTCGTCGCCCGTACCTTTTCGTTTTTTTGCTGGAGGATAACGACCCATATTGGGTTGGCCAATTCTCTCCATTCATGCAGATAGTGATTACCGAAAATGACGAACTAGTCTTTAATTTCTATCCGTCCGAAAGCGGCTTCTCGCTTAGTAGAGAACAGTGGGAGGAGATATTGAGAAAAGCGCAAATATTTCGTGAAGAGACGTTAGCCAACGACGGAGATTAAAGGTTCGAATAAGGCGCGGGTAGCCGCGCCTTCTTTTATGGGAACTAGACGATCCCTTCATCTATTTTGGTGTTTAGAAAATTGACTTTGTAGTGGTCTGGTCGTCGGTTATGGACGAATATGAAGAGTTGACCCTCGAAGTTCTGCTGGACGGTTATCCTGTTGTCCGTGTCAATCAGGAAAATGGGGTGGAGAATCTTGTGGCCGAATTAGGTGGATCCGAACCGGGTGGCTCGATGGCTCGCAAAGTTCGTCTCGGCGAATTGATTCAGGCTTTGATAAAAATTGATCAGTTGATGCATACACCTAAACCGAGAGCGGAAATCGACGATGGCTAATCAAATATTCGTTAAGAAAACTAAGATAGTCGAAAGAGTGGAGACCGTTTGGTCGTCGGCACCTGACGAGTACAACTTCGTGACATTGGAAGTATTGCTAGACAGAAATCCGGTTGTTGTGATCAATCGCGAGAAAGGACTGGATAATCTTGAGGTTGAACTATTCGGACCTATCCCGGCGGCACTATGGTCTACAAGTTATCGTTAGATTGCCTGATAAACGCGCTGATAGACGGTCGCAGGGGAATGTTAGAGTCACCTTGAACAGGTCTTCCCGAGGGCGACTCGAGCAAATAGTAGCTTTGTAAAAAGGCGCGAGCAATCGCGCTTTCTTTTGTTGCTGCAGTGTGGTGGCCGCCAGTGGTGGTCAGTGCTGCGACGTCACCGCTTGTGTGCGGTGACGCATTTCACAGTCGATGCTTTCCGCTCGGCGTTGCCGCGTCGCAGAATGTCATCCCACACATCGGGGTCGAGAATGTACAGCGTGTCGGTTGCGGTGAGAGAAAGCGCTACTTCCTCCGCGACTGCGCGATCCTTGTAGAAATCAGCACAATCAAAGAGCGCGCTCGTCATGTCTGCATAGTCATTTTGCCGGACCTTCCCGGGCGGTATGTACGATTAAACGGTTCACGCAAGAGCGGTGATGTTGGTGAATCTGCGATGTGCCGCTGCTCATTTCGGCGGCTTCATTCGCTACACGTGGAGCCATGAAGCCTATGCGGGCCTGCGGGATAGGAAAGGATGCAGCCGATTTGGTCATGATGCGATTTCCAGTGTATTCTTGAATCGCCCGACACTCACTTCAGGCAATCCTGCTCTCATTCATTACTGCGGTTGCAACCGGCAACTGCAAGCGCACCGCGCGCAACACCGTATCCTTGATGACCTCGCGCCAATGCGCGAGGGCGGCCTTATCCATCAGCGGTTCACCCAGAAACGCACCCAGTGTGTACTGATTGGCGTTATAGAAATAACCGAGCGACGCAATCATCAGATACACATCACGCGCTTTGACGTCGCTACGAAAAACGTTTTGCGCGTTGCCCGCATCCAGTAACTTCTGCACGACTGAAATCGCATAGCCCGAAATCTCCTTCAGCTTTGACGATTTCTTCGCGTGCTTGCCCTGATGCAGATTCTCACTCGACAGCAGCGTGACGAACTCGGGATGATCGAGGTAGTACTGCCAGACGAATTCGACCATCTGTTCGAGGCCGTGCACGGGATCGTCCAGATCGAGATCGAGCTTGCTTTCGGCCTCGTTGAACTGCGTGTAGATCGTCTCCAGGACTTCGACAAACAACTGTTCCTTGCTGCCGAAGTAGTAATAAATCATCCGGTCGTGCGAACGCGCGGCCTTCGAAATACTTTCGACCCGGCCGCTTGCATAGCCTTGCTTTGCAAAGACCTTGATTGCCGCTTTGAGAATCTTGGCGCGGGTGTCTTGCGCCTGTTTCGCTCGGATGCCGATAGCGCCCGGCTTGCGGGCGGCAGTGGGACTCATGGCGGTCTCGGATCTCTTTGTTTGCGTCAGGTTGAACAGCATGCGCCGGAGCCGCTAAGGCACGCTTAGGTGCGTTTGAGCACGACGCGTCTTCATCATACAGCCCATATTACGCGCGACGAAATGCCCTGCACGATCATGTGCTTCGGCGTAGATTGATTCGTGATTCACGCGACGATGCCGCGCCGCAGCATTCCGATGTTCGCCGGGAAACTCGTTGCGCAGTCTATTTTGATCGAGTAGATTTCAAGCATGTTTGGTGTAGCGGATACTACACGAACGGTGAGTGACCGCAACATGGAAAAAAGCGGATCACGCGAAAGTCCCTTTAAATGCGGGCTATTCGTCAACCGGGCAGGACCGATTGTAATGTCGTCGTATGGGAACCCCACCATGACAGAACATACGAAGGTCGATTTCGGTGCAGAGCGCGTGGACGGTGACACCGCCTCGACGCCGGGTCCGACCGTGCTCGAGAAAGCGGTGCCGCGCAGCGAGCGGATGGCGTCGAACAAGATCGAATGCAATGCGTGCCCGGTGCTGTGCCAGATATCGGAGGGCCGCACCGGTGCGTGCGATCGTTATGCGAATGCGGATGGGCGTCTGATTCGCGTCGACCCTGTGGTGTTTCTTTCGCGCACCTCGGATTCGCCAGAAGCGATCACAAATGGTGCGGATGCCACGGTCGAATTTGGTGCATCGTCCGAAGTACACGATCCTGCCGCGGAACAGGCACTGTTCGTCACCGGCATTGGTGCATCGTCCACCTATCCCGACTACAAGCCCGCACCTTTTATCGTTTCCTCGAAGCTCGACGACGTCGACATGATCACCGTCGTCACCGAGGGCATTTTCAGCTATTGCAGCTTCAAGGTGAAAATCGATACCGACCGCTTTCTCGGGCCGGAGCAATCGAACGTGCGTTGCCATGGCGAGATCGTCGGGCATGTGACCACGGCGGAGTATGGCTCGCAGATGCTGAGCCTCGGCGGTGTTCATCATCTGACTGGCGGCAGCAAGAAAGAAGGCCGTGTAACGTGCGACATGATGCTCGCACTGGGCAACAAGGAAGCGGTGGAGTTGACCATCGACGGCGGCGCGAGTCTGGTGATTCGCGCGGGCGTGGCGCCGATTGTCGACGGCGTCGAGGAGCAGCGTATGCGGGTGGGCTGCGGGTCGGCCACCATTGGCATCTTCGCGAAGCAATGGTTCGGTCACGCGGACGAAGTCGTGGTCGTCGACGATCACATCACCGGCGTACTCACCGAACACCAGGCGGGCCGTTGCCTCGGCATGACGCGTTCAGGGTTGAAGATTCGCGGGCGTAAATCGACCCCGGGCCGCTATTTTCAGGTCGCGAATCCCGGCACCGGTTGGGGCGGCACCGATATTCAGGACCCGCTCGCGATTGTCGAAGGTTTCGATCCCGCCGTGGCGAAACCGGGCATGCGCCTGCTGATGGTATCCACCACCGGCGAACACGCGCAGTGGTATGAACTCGATCAGGATCTGGTGCCACGCATTGCGGCCATGCCGGACGCCGTGCGCCGCACGGTCGAGCGAATTGGCGAGAACTGCGAGCCGTCGCTTGCGACAGTACTGTTTCTCGGGGGCGCGGGCGGCAGCTTGCGAGCAGGGGCAACGGAGAACCCGGTTCTGCTCACGCGGGCGATCAAACAGAAGCTGGTGAACGTAACATGTGGTGGTGCACCGGCCTATGTGTGGCCGGGCGGCGGTATTACCGTGATGGTCGATGTTTCGCGCATGCCCGATCGATCGTTTGGCACCGTGCCGACGCCCGCGATCGTCGCGCCGATCGAATTCACCATGACTTATGACGCGTATCGTGATCTCGGCGGCCATCTCGACGCAGTGCGTTCATTGGCAAGCGTGCTGGCGAACGGACCCGAACATACGGAAGGGGCGCCGCTCGCACGCAGGACCCTGGCGCGCAATCCCGACAATCCGTGGCCGCCCGCCATGCCGCCGATGCTCGGCTAACGGCAATAACGTGACCGATACGACGAACGCGACGAACACGATGAACGCAACCCGTACCCAACTCGATGCGGCCCGCTGGCATTGGCAGCATGGGCCAATCGATCTGATTCTCAGCGCGGACGGCGAGCCCCTGGCCGTGCAGGCAGCCTACGAGGCGTGCTGGGCGCGCTTTTCTGACGTGTTGCCTGAGTTGGTCGGCGAGTTGAAGCTGCTGCGGCAACCTGTGCCAAGCCATGCGGCTCATAGCGATTGCGCGTTGAAAGGCCCCGTAGCCCGCCGCATGTGGAGCGCATGTCATCCTCACCGTGCGCGCTACATCACGCCGATGGCAGCCGTGGCAGGCAGCGTCGCGGACGAATTGATCACGGCGTTCGCGCGTGAAGGCATATCGCGCGCTTTCATCAACAACGGTGGCGACATCGCACTTTATCTGACCAAAGGTCAGCAGTACCGCGTGGGCGTGTTCGCCGATCTGGTAGCGTTCTCCGGTGCGAGGCTGCCGGGCGATCTGGCTTTGGACGCGAACCTGACGCTCGACGATGCCACCCCGATTCGCGGCGTCGCGACAAGCGGCTGGCGCGGGCGCAGCTTCAGCCTCGGCATCGCCGACAGCGTGACCGTGCTCGCCCGCAACGCCGCCACCGCGGATGCCGCCGCGACGGTGATCGCCAACGCCGTCAATCTGGATCATGCGGGCATCGTACGCAGACCGGCTTCCTCATTGAAGGACGACAGCGATCTCGGTGACCTGCTCGTGACCGTCGACGTACCGTCCTTGCCGCAACCGTTGATCGATTTCGCGCTCGCACGTGGTGTCGACGCCACGCAGCGCTTACAGAAACAGGGCTTGATCGAAGGCGCCGCGTTGTTCCTGCAAGGGCGCGTGCGTGTCACCGGTGGTGCTCAGCAGAATGGCGCGTTGTTGACGCATCGCGCGCAAATAACTACGGAGGCTCCGTGTTCGAAATACGCCGCGTGCTGACGCACGTCGAAGACATTTTTCACGAGTTCGGACCCGCGCCCGCGCAGCCGCTACGGCGCGGCGCGATTGCCGCGGTGATGACGAATCCGTTCGCCGGCCGCTACGAAGCCAGGATCGAACACGCAATGGAAGCGCTCAAGCCAATCGGCTTCGACATGGCGCAACGGCTGCTCGCGGCAATGGCCGTGCCGCACGCATCGATCGAAAGCTACGGTAAAGGCGCAATTATCGGCTCGCGTGGTGAACTCGAGCACGGTGCGTTGTGGCATGTCCCCGGTGGCTATGCAATGCGCGAATTGCTGGAGAAGAACGGCGTGCCGACCAATGCCATCGTGCCGTCGACCAAGAAAGTCGGCGCGCCTTCCACCGCGCTCGATGTGCCGCTGACGCATGTCAACGCGAGCTACGTGCGCAGCCATTTCGATGCGATCGAAGTGCGCGTGCCCGGCGCCCCCGCTGCGGACGAGTTGGTGTATATCCTCGTGATGAGCACGGGCCAGCGCGTGCATGCGCGTGTCGGCGGACTGGCGAAAGGGGCGATTGTGGGCAAGGACGGCTTGCGCTGAATGGCGGTTGATTCACGCAATGCGCTAAAGCGCTAAATTGAAGTACTGGCTGAAGCAATGAGCTTAAGCAGTCAGACAGAACACGAATCGAATCCCGGAGATCGAGATGGCAATCAAGCTTCGCAAGCTGGTCGTGCAGGTCGATGAAACACGCATTGAAATGGGGCAGGCCATCGAGCCGCCGACGCGCCGTGCAGTCGCCATTGCGGTGATCGACAATCCCTATGCGGGCCGCTACGAGGCCAAACTGGACGCACTGATCGAAGCCGGTGAGGAACTGGGTGGATTGCTCGGCAACAAATGCGTCGAAGCGCTAGGCATCAAACCGGGCGAAGCGCAAAGCTATGGCAAGGCGGCAATCGTCGGTGAAGCGGGCGAACTCGAACATGCGGCCGCGATCCTGCATCCCAAGCTCGGCGCGCCGCTGCGGGTCGCGGTCGAAAAGGGTGCGGCGCTGGTGCCATCCGCGAAAAAAATGGGCACACTCGGCACCGCAATCGACGTGCCGTTGGGTCACAAGGACGCCGCCTTCGTGCGCAGTCATTTCGACGCGATCGAAGCGCGCGTGTCGGACGCGCCGCGCGCGAATGAAATCGTCGTCGCGGTCGCGGTGACGGCCTCCGGCCGGCCGCTGCCGCGGATCGGCGGCTTGCAGGTGAGTGAGATCAAGGGCGAAGACGGT
The DNA here is from genome assembly GCF_035656215.1 of Paraburkholderia sp. Taxonomy (GTDB): domain Bacteria; phylum Pseudomonadota; class Gammaproteobacteria; order Burkholderiales; family Burkholderiaceae; genus Paraburkholderia. Next base: position 10,085 of record NZ_DASRSY010000319.1, on the reverse strand, counting down.
TTGCGTTGAGTTCTTTCAAGGGTCGCGATGCTTTCGAATTTGCTGGTACAACTGGTCAATGGACTCGCCGACGCGTCGACGCTGTTTCTCGTCGCCGCCGGTTTGTCGCTGATCTTCGGCGTGACGCGCATCGTCAACTTCGCGCATGGCTCGTTCTATATGTTCGGCATCTATGTCGCGTATAGCATTGCGAGCCGCTTCGGGCACACGACGGGTGGCTTCTGGCTGTCGGTGCTGGCTGCTGCGCTGGTGGTCGCGGTGCTCGGCGCGCTGGTCGAAATGATCGTGTTACGGCGTATCTACCAGGCACCCGAGTTGTTTCATCTGCTGGCCACGTTCGCGCTGGTGCTGATTTTCCGCGACGCCGCGCTATGGCTATGGGGTCCGGAAGACCTGTTCGGCCCACGTGCGCCGCATCTGGCGGGCGCAGTCGATTTTCTCGGCCATCCGCTGCCGACCTACGATATCGCGCTGATCGTGATCGGGCCGGTGGTGTTGCTGCTGCTCTGGTACGCGTTGACGCGTACGCGCTGGGGCACGCTGGTGCGCGCCGCGACACAGGATCGCGAGATGCTCGGCGCGCTCGGCATCAATCAGGCGTGGCTGTTCACCGGGGTGTTTTTCGTCGGCGCGTTTCTCGCGGGGTTGGGCGGTGCGCTGCAAGGGCCGCGGATGTCGGCGAATCTGTCGCTGGATCTGGAGACCATCGGCAATGCGTTCGTCGTCGTCGTGGTCGGCGGCATGGGATCGATTCCTGGCGCGTTCGTCGCTGCGTTGCTGATCGCCGAGATCAAGGCTTTGTGCATCGGCATCGGCCACGTGTCGGTGTTTGGTATCGATCTGTCGTTGAGCCGCTTTACGCTCGTTGCAGAATTTGTCGTGATGGCGGTGGTGCTGGTGGTACGGCCCTGGGGCTTGCTAGGAAAAGCGAGCGCCGCGGTGCGGGGCATGGCCGCGCCTGAAGCGCCATTGAGGCCAGCAGGCAAGCGCCTGAAGTGGCTGGCGGCAATCGCGTTGCTGGTGCTGGTACTCGCGCCGCTTGCGGCCAATGCGTTTCCCTACATGCCCGTGTTGCTGGTTGAAATCCTGATCGCTGTGTTGTTCGCAACGAGTCTGCATTTCATCATGGGCCCCGGCGGCATGCATTCGTTCGGCCACGCCGCGTATTTCGGCCTGGGCGCCTACGGCGCGGCGCTGTTCCTCAAAGTCCTCAACCTGCCGATGGAAGCCGCGTTGCTGCTCGGCCCGCTGCTCGCGGTGGCAGGCGCACTTGTGTTCGGATGGTTTTGCGTGCGTCTCTCAGGCGTCTACCTCGCGATGCTGACGCTCGCGTTCGCGCAGATCGTCTGGTCGGTCGTGTTCCAGTGGGACGACGTGACGGGCGGCAGTAACGGCATTCTCGGCTTGTGGCCGTCGAACTGGTTGTCGTCGCCAGTGGCTTTTTATTATCTGACGCTCGCCTGCGCCGTGCTCGGTGTATGGCTGCTGCGCAAGATGCTTTTCTCGCCGCTTGGCTACGCGATGCGGGCGTCGCGCGATTCCGTGCTGCGCGCCGAGGCGATCGGCATCGATGTGAAACGCGTGCAGTGGGCGGCCTTCGTCGTCGCGTCGCTGTTTTGCGGGCTCGCCGGATCGCTTTATGCCTTCTCCAAAGGGACAATTTCACCGGAGGTCATCAGCGTGAGCCGCTCAGTGGATGGCCTCGTGATGGTGCTGCTAGGCGGCTTGCAGACCTTGACTGGCCCGATCGTCGGCGCCGCCGTGTTCACCTGGCTGCAGGACACCGTCGCGCGGCAAACCGATTATTGGCAGGCGTTGCTGGGCTTCGCCATTCTGCTGCTGGTGATTGCGTTTCCGCAGGGCATCGTCGGTTTTGTCCGTGAGCGTTTTGGCGACGACACGGTGGATAAGGCTGAAGAGCGCGCCTCATCGCCATCGCAAGGTACCGCGATCAAGGAGGGGCTATGAGCTTGCTGCGCGTCTCGGGCCTCTCCAAATCGTTCGGTGGCCTGAAAGCGGTCGACGATGTCTCCTTCAATCTCGAAGCCGGTCAGCTGTTAGCGCTGCTGGGTCCGAATGGCGCGGGCAAGTCGACCTGTTTCAACATGGTCAATGGGCAACTGCAGCCGTCGTCCGGTTCGATTCGCCTCGACGATCATGAACTGGTCGGCATGCGGCCACGCGATATCTGGCGACTGGGCGTCGGCCGCACGTTTCAGATCGCCGCGACCTTCAATTCGATGACCGTGCTTGAGAACGTGCAGATGGCCCTGGTCTCGCGTGAACGCAAGATATTTGGCCTGTGGAAACCCGCGGGCTCGCGCTACGCCGATGAAGCCATGATGCTACTCGAACAGGTCGGCATGGGCGCCGACGCGAACCGCGCCTGCGGTGTGCTCGCTTATGGCGACGTCAAACGCGTTGAACTCGCTATCGCACTGGCGAACCGCCCGAAGCTACTACTGATGGACGAGCCCACTGCCGGCATGGCGCCAAAGGAGCGCAACGAACTGATGGCGTTGACCAAGCGACTCGTCACTGAGCACAAAATCGGCGTGCTGTTTACCGAGCACAGCATGGACGTTGTATTCGCGTACGCCGATCGCATGATCGTGCTCGCGCGCGGCAAGCTGATCGCGGAAGGGGATGCCGAAACGATCCGCAACGACGCACGTGTACAGGAAGTTTATTTTGGCACTGGCAAGACCTTTCAGCCGCGTGCGCCGCTGCACGAAGCGGCAGGCGGCCATCAAGGGCAAGGAGCGCTGCAATGAGCGAGCCGATGCTGAAAGTCTCCGGTCTCAATGCGTTCTATGGCCGCGCGCACATTCTGTTCGACGTCGGCCTCGAAGTCGGCCGCGGCGAAGTGGTTGCGCTGATGGGCCGCAACGGCGCCGGCAAATCGACGACGATGAAAGCGGTGATGGGTCTGCTGCCGCGCCGTCAGGGCGAAGTGCGTTTTCGCGGGCAGAACATCACGGCGATGCCGCCGTATCGTATCGCACGCATGGGCATGGGTTTCGTGCCTGAAGACCGCCGCGTGTTTTCCGATCTGACCGTGATGGAAAACCTCGATACAGGCCGCCAGCCGCCGCGCGACGGCGCGCCTGAGTGGACGCCTGAAAAATTGTTCCGGCTCTTCCCCAATCTTGGCGAAATGCCGAAGCGCCCCGGCGGCCAGATGAGCGGCGGCGAGCAGCAGATGCTCACCGTCTCGCGCACGCTGATGGGCAATCCGTATCTGGTGCTGCTCGACGAACCGTCCGAGGGCGTCGCGCCCGTGATCGTCGAGCAGATGGCAAACATGATTCTCGAACTCAAACGCGAAGGGCTGTCGATTCTGTTGTCCGAACAGAACTTGCACTTCGCCGAGCTGGTCAGCGACCGCGCGTATGTCCTCGAAAAAGGACAGATTCGCTTCAGCGGCACGATCGGTGAACTCGCAAAGAACGAAACAGTGAGGCGCGCTTATCTGAGCGTGTAATTCCATCGGCGCATGAAGCGTGCAGCGCGTGCACGCATACTGCGCCGGACAGTCGTTGCGAAAGGAGAGGCAGATGGCAGCAGAGACGTTGACAGGCTTGTCGGGCAAGGTCGCAATCACGAACATCGGTCTGCTGTTATCCGGCGACATCGATCAGCCGATTCTCGACGCGAACACACTGGTGATCGATGACGGCGTGATCGTCGCGATCGGCAAGGAGAAAGATTGCGACCTCGAGGGCGCGCGGACGACGGTCGACTGCAAAGGCACCACGGTCGCCCCCGGCCTGATCGATTCGCACGTGCATCCGGTGTTCGGTGACTGGACGCCGCGCCAGAATCAGATGGGCTGGATCGAATCGAATCTGAACGGTGGCGTGACGACGATGATCTCCGCCGGCGAAGTGCATTTGCCTGGCCGTCCGAAAGACGTGGTCGGCGTAAAGGCGCTTGCTATTACGGCCCAACGTTCGTTCGAAGGGATGCGCGGCGCGGGCGTCGGTGGCGGCGTGAAAGTCATGGCGGGTGCGCCGGTGATCGAGAAGGGCATGGTCGAGGAGGATTTCAAGGAACTCTCGGAAGCGGGCGTGAAGCTGCTCGGCGAAGTGGGTCTAGGTAGCGTGAAGGGCGGCGAGGAAGCGGGGCAGATGGTCGCGTGGGCACGCAAGTACGGTATTCAAAGCACGATTCACACGGGCGGTCCGTCGATTCCCGGCTCGGGCCTGATCGATCGGGACGTGGTGCTCGCAGCCGACGCGGACGTGATCGGCCATATCAACGGCGGCCATACGTCGCTTTCCTATCGGCATGTCTGCGATCTATGCGAGCAATCGAGCCGCGCGCTCGAAATCGTTCACAACGGCAACGAGCGAATCGCGTTGCTCACCGCACGTCATGCGATCGAATTGAAGTGTCCGCATCGGATCATTCTCGGCACCGACAGCCCTGCGGGTTCCGGCGTGCAGCCGCTTGGCATTCTGCGGATGATCGCGCTGATCTCCAGCCTCGCCGACATCCCCGCTGAAATCGCCTTCTGCTTCGCGACCGGCAACACTGCACGACAACGCAATCTGCGGCAAGGGTTGATCGAAGTGGGCCGTCCCGCCGACCTCGTCTTTATGGACCGCGCGCAGCATACGGCTGCCGATACGCTGCTGGAAAGCGTGCAGCTCGGCGATATCCCCGGCGTCGGGATGGTGATGATCGATGGTTTGATCCGCTGCCGGCGCAGCCGCAATACGCCGCCGGCGACCGAAGTGCCGGTGGTGCTTTGAACGCGTGCCGCACGGCGTGGCCGGCATTTTCATGAACCGCCCGGCGCCGCTTGCGCTCCACGTCAACGGCGCGATGCATCTCGTCAGCGCAGCCGCTGACACGCCGCTGCTTTATCTGCTGCGTAACGACCTTGCATTGAACAGTCCGAAATTCGGCTGTGGACTTGGCGAGTGCGGCGCGTGCACGGTATTGCTCGATGGCATGCCGACGCGTTCATGCGTGACGACCGCGAAGGTTGCATTGGGGCGTGAAATCACCACGCTCGAAGGACTGGGCACGCGTAACGCGCTGCATCCGGTGCAGCAGGCTTTTATCGAAGAACAGGCCGCGCAGTGCGGCTATTGCCTGAACGGCATGATCATGACCGCCAAAGCGTTGCTCGATCGCGATCCGCATCCCAGTGTCGAGACGATTCGGCGGGAGTTGTCGCGCAATCTCTGCCGCTGCGGCACACATGTCGAGATCGTGCGTGCGGTACAGCGCGCAGCGGAATTGCTCGCCATGCAACCGGTGCTGGATCAGGGAGCGCGCGCATGACCGGGCCGGATTTCAGTGTCGATCGCCGGGCTGTGCCGCCGTCGCGGCAGCAGCTCTATGACGCGCAGAATGTGCTGATCGTCACGCGGCCGCCGCAAGCGCCGGTGCGAGCCGCGGTTGGACAACCGGGGTCGCGGTCATCGTTCGTGCCGACGGAAGTGGACATGTTTCTCGTCGTGCGCGACGACGGCAGCGTGGTCGCGTTCAACGGACATGTCGATCTCGGTACCGGTATCGGCACGGCACTCGCGCAGATCGTCGCAGAAGAGCTCGACGTGCCGCTGACGCGTGTATCGATCGTGCTGGGACACACGAACGAAGCGCCGAATCAGGGGCCCACGATTGCGAGCGCCACGATCCAGATTTCGGCCGTGCCGTTGCGGCACGCGGCGGCGCAGGCGCGGCAGTTTCTGTTGGCGGAAGCGGCGCGACGCCTGAACGTAAGTGCCGACAAACTCGATGTGCGCGACGGTGTGGTTGTTCAGCGCGAGGGCGACTTAATAAAGGGCATGAGTTACGGCGAATTGATCGCCGGGCGGCGCGTCGAATTAACGCTCTCGACCGATGCGCCTTTGAAATCGCCAGACGCGTATAAGATCGTCGGCAAGAGCACGCCGCGCGTCGATATTCCGGCAAAGGCAACCGGCGAATTGAGCTTCGTGCATGACGTGCGCGTGCCGGGCATGCTGCATGGCCGTGTCGTGCGGCCGCCTTATGCGGGTGTTGCGCAGGGCGACTTCATGGGCAACAGTCTGCTGCATGTCGATGAAGAGTCCATCAGTGACCTGCCCGGCATCGTCAAGGTCGTGGTGATTCGCGATTTCGTCGGCATCGTGGCTGAGCGCGAAGAGGTCGCGCAGCAGGCGGTGAAGCGGTTGAATGTGCGGTGGAAAGCCGTAGAGGGTTTGCCGCCGCTCGAAACCAGCGAGGAAGTGGAAGCTGCGCTAAGAGCGAATCCGGCCACACGACGCGATCTGATAATCGAAGGCGACGTCGACGCGGCACTCGCACAAGACCCGACTCGAACGCTGGAACGGACCTACGTATGGCCGTTTCAGATGCATGCGTCGATTGGACCGTCGTGCGCGGTGGCCGACTACCGGGATGCGAAGCTGAAAGTCTGGTCGGGCACGCAGAATCCCCATTCGTTGCGCGCCGATCTCGCTTTGCTGATGACACTGGATGAAGCGCACATCGAAATCGTGCGCATGGACGCGGCAGGTTGCTACGGCCGTAATTGCGCGGACGATGTCGCCGCCGACGCCGCGCTACTATCGCGTGCAACCGGCAGTCCGGTGCGCGTGCAACTATCGCGCGAAGACGAGCATGCGTGGGAGCCGAAAGGCGCCGCGCAATTGATGGATGTGCGCGGCGCTTTAAGTGCGGAAGGCGAGCTCGCTGCCTACGACTTCGCGACGCGCTATCCGTCGAACGATGCCCCCACGTTAGCGCTGCTGCTCACCGGAACCATCTCCGCGCAGCCGCAAGTATTCGAAATGGGCGACCGCACGTCCGTGCCCCCGTACGACTACCGGACCATGCGCATTGTCTGCGATGACACGCCGCCAATCGTGCGAGCGTCGTGGCTAAGGGGCGTGTCCGCGTTGCCTAACACGTTCGCGCATGAGTCCTTCATCGACGAACTTGCGGTGGAAGCGGGCGTCGATCCCGTTGAGTTTCGGCTGAAGCATCTCACTGATCCGCGTGCGATCGATCTCGTCAAGGCCGTGGCCGAGAAGGCTGGCTGGCAAGCTCGTGATATCGCCACGAAAGAATTTCAGGAAGACGGCGACATTGCGCGCGGCAGAGGCTTCGCTTACGCCCGCTACGTGCATAGCAAATTTCCCGGCTTCGGCGCGGCATGGTCCGCGTGGGTCGCCGACGTCGAGGTGAATCGCAAGAGCGGTGAGCTTGCCGTGACGCGCGTGGTGGTCGGTCAGGACGCCGGCACGATGGTGAACCCGGACGGCGTGCGTCATCAGATACATGGCAACGTGATTCAGGCGACCAGCCGCGCGCTGAAAGAGCGCGTGACGTTCGGCGAGAACGCGGTGACGAGTCAGGAGTGGGGCGCCTATCCGATCCTGACGTTCCGTGAAGTGCCGGTAATCGAAGTGGTGATGATGCCACGCCATGGCGAGCCGCCGATGGGCACCGGTGAATCGGCGTCGCTGCCTGGCGCCGCGGCAATCGCCAACGCGCTGTACGACGCGACAGGTGTGCGTTTTCGCAGGCCACCGTTCACACCGGAGACCATTCGCGCCGCGCTCGCCGATGCGCAAGCGGAAGAAGCGGCCGCGCGCAAAAAGAAGCGTTGGCGGCGCGGTTTTCTCGGCGTTTTCGCCGCGGGCGCGGCTGGTTGGCTGGGTGCGCTGGCGATGTCGCCACACGCCATTGCACCGATTACGCCGCCGCTCGCGAGCGCGTTTGCGCCCGAACTGGTGGCGCGCGGCAAACTGCTTGCGTCGCTGGGTAATTGTGCGGTTTGCCATACCGCGCACAACGGTGTGCCGAATGCAGGCGGCAAACCGCTCGATACGCCATTCGGCACCGTCTACAGCACCAACATCACGCCCGATGGACAGACCGGCATCGGCAAATGGTCGTTCGAAGCATTCGTACGGGCGATGCGGCAAGGGATAGGCCGCGACGGGCATCGTCTGTACCCCGTGTTTCCCTACACGTCGTTCAAAAACACGTCCGACGACGATCTGAAAGCGCTCTACGCGTACCTGATGGCGCAAACGCCGGTGCGTTCCAGACCGCCGGAAACGAAGCTGGCGTATCCGTTCAGCGTACGGCCGTTGATGGCTGTGTGGAACGGGCTCTTCCTCGGACGCAATACGTTTACCGCCAGCGCGACGCAAAGTGCGCAATGGAATCGCGGGGCGTATCTGGTGAACGGCCTCGGTCATTGCAGCGCATGCCATACCCCGCGCAATGCATTCGGCGCCGAGAAAACCGGCGCGGCGTTCATGGGCGGCGGCATGGCGGAAGGATGGGAAGCCCCCGCGTTATCGACGCTTTCCAACTCACCCGTGCCCTGGAGCGAAGACGAACTGTTCAGCTATCTGCGCTACGGGCACGCGCCGCTGCATGGCGTGGCGGCCGGGCCGATGGCGCCGGTTGTTAGCGATCTGGCGGCGTTGCCCGACAGCGACATTCGTGCGATGGCGACGTATCTGGCGTCTTTGAGTCCCCTGGAGCCCAACGCGGATCCTGTGGCGATGGCGCGTCAATACGAGCAGGCCAGCACGATTACGGGTACGGCAACAGGCCTTGGTGCACGTCTCTTCGATGGCGCGTGCGCCGCCTGTCATCACACGGGCAGTGGGCCGCAATTGTTTGGCGCGCATCCGTCGCTGGCGCTTAACACGAATCTGCACAGCACGACGCCTGATAATCTGATTCGTGTGATTCTCGATGGTATCGGCTCGCCTGCGCGCCCCGAACTCGGTACGATGCCGGCTTACCGCGACAGTTTCAACGATGCCCAGGTCGCCGAACTCGTGTCATACCTGCGTCAGCAATTTGCCGGCGGCAAGCCGGCATGGCAGGACGTCACGGCGAGCGTCGCCAGAATCCGCGCGACGCCGCGGGCAGAGTGACGTTGCGGAACGCATTGCAGCAGGGTTTGCAGCGCGGTTTGCAGCATCGCTCGCAGCACCATTTGCAGTACAGCTCGCAGCACAACGCGTAACACGGCTCGCCGAACGAATCGCGAAACGCTTCAACGCTTGATAAAAACGACCGCATTCCCGCAATCCTTTTGATAACGGAGAAACGCATGACCACGCGCGCAGGATGGATCTCTCGCCTCACGGTTTCAACGGTGCTATCGCTTGCTGCTTTCGGCGCGAGCGCACAGCAGACCATCAAGATCGGGGAAATCAACAGCTACAAGGCGCAGCCCGCCTTTCTCGGGCCTTACAAGAACGGCTGGAATCTCGCGCTCGAGCAGGTGAATGCGGCGGGCGGCGTACTCGGCAAACAACTCGAAGTGGTATCGCGCGACGACAACGGTAATCCGGGCGACACGATCCGCGTTGCACAGGAGTTGATTGCACGCGAGCAGGTGCAATTGCTGTTCGGCGGTTTCCTGTCGAACACGGGTCTCGCGCTGACCGACTTCGCGAAGCAGAAGAAGATTTTCTTCCTCGCGGCCGAGCCGTTGACTGACAAGATCGTTTGGGCCGACGGCAACAAATACACGTACCGTCTGCGTCCTTCGACGTATATGCAGGTCGCGATGCTGGTGCCCGAGGCGGTGAAGCTGAAGAAGAAGCGCTGGGCGCTGGTGTATCCGAACTACGAGTACGGACAATCGGCGGTGGCGACGTTCAAGAAGCTGATGACGGCGGCGCAGCCGGACGTGCAGTTTGTCGCCGAACAGGCGACGCCGCTGGGCAATGTCGATGCTGGCGCGGTCACACAGGCGATCGCCGATGCGAAGCCGGATGCGATTTTCAACGTGTTGTTCGGTGCCGATCTCGGCAAGTTTGTGCGTGAGGGCAATACGCGCGGTTTGTTTAAGGACCGGAGTGTGGTGTCGTTGCTGACGGGCGAGCCGGATTATCTCGATCCGCTGGGGGCCGAGGCGCCGACTGGCTGGATCGTGACGGGCTATCCGTGGTATTCGATCGATACCGCGGCGAACAAGAAATTTGTCGATGCGTATCAGGCGAAGTATCACGACTATCCGCGGCTTGGGTCGGTGGTGGGGTATTCGGCGCTGATGTCGATAGCGGATGGGATCAAGAAGGCTGGGTCTACGGATTCGGATAAGCTCG
>NZ_DASRSY010000318.1:0-61660 GCF_035656215.1 Paraburkholderia sp. | reverse complement strand
ACGGATGAGTGCGCGTAGCGGCCGTATTTGGGAGCGGGCTTCTCCTTGACAGGCCGTCATACCGACGACGCATTTGAATGACGGGTTGTGGCCGAACTCAGTCCGACGACGACCGCCTCAGTTCGACCCACAACGGTCCCTCAGCCTTCTCGATAACGGCTGCCCGCCAACCCTTTGTCGGCATGAGTCAATCAGATCGCTATGCCGTCCGTTTCCGCGAATGGCGATCGCAAGACAATTGCGTCATCACGTTCAGGGCCAGTGGTAACCATTGACACCGGAATGCCGACTTCCTGCTGAATCGCTTCAATCAGCGCCGCGGCCTGGCGGGGCAGCTCGCCATAAGACCGAATGCCGCGGGTCGAACCGTCCCAGCCATCAAAGCGCTTAAGAACCGGCTGCAGGCGCTGCTGCTCGGCGTTGGTGGACGGCATGTAGTCGATGCGCTTCCCATCAAGCTCGTAGCCTACGCACACGTAGACCGAATCGAAGCCATCGAGTACATCCAGCTTGGTCAGCGCTAGCAGGTTTATGCCGGCGACCTTGGTGCTCTGCCGCAGTTGCACAGTGTCCAGCCAACCGCAGCGACGCGGGCGGCCGGTGTTGACTCCATACTCGCCGCCGCGCTGCCTGAGCATGTCACCGAGGGTTCCGTCCACCTCGGACGTGAAAGGGCCTTCGCCAACACGCGTTGCATAGACTTTGCTGACGCCAAGCACCTGCCCAAGGTGCGAGGGGGCGATGCCGGTGCCACTGGCCGCGCCAGCGGCGACGGTGCTCGACGACGTCACATAGGGATAGCTACCCCAGTCCACGTCAAGCATCACGGCTTGCGAGCCTTCGAAGACCGTGCGCTTGCCCAATGAATGGGCGTTGTCGAGCTGTTCCCAGACGCGTCCCATGAACGGCAGGATTCTTGGCGCCATGGCAAGCAGGTCGCTCAACATCCGGTTTCGCTGGAAAGCTTCCAGACCGAGGCCGCGGAACCACGCGTTATGGTGCTCCAGCAGTGCATCGAGCTTTTCAGCGAGCAGTTCCGGTTCAGCAAGGTCGCAGACGCGCAACCCTCGGCGCCCAACTTTGTCTTCGTATGCCGGACCGATACCGCGTAGCGTGGTGCCGATCGGCTTGGCGCGCAAGCGTTCCTGAGCGGCGTCGATCGCGCGATGGACCGGCAGGACAAGCGTGGCCGTCTCGGCGATCTGCAGCACCTCTGGCGTTACGCTGATGCCCAGCGCGGCCATGCGGTCAATCTCCGCAAGCAGCGCCTCAGGGTCAAGTGCGACGCCGTTGCCGATCAGACCAAGCTTTCCGCGCACGATACCGCTGGGAAGCAGCGCCAGTTTGTAGGTCTGACCATTCACCACAAGCGTGTGGCCGGCGTTGTGGCCACCGTTGAAACGGGCAACGATGTCCGCTTTCTCGGCAAGCCAATCCACAATCCGGCCTTTTCCCTCATCGCCCCACTGCGCGCCAACCACAACAACATTCGACATACGGTAGTCTTCCTGGTGACTTTATCGAACAGATCGAAACCAGATCTGCTGCCAACAGGCTCAATATAATGGCCGACGGCGGCCGCTAAAATCGATATAAACTCATCATAAGTGTCAGGAAAACTCACATAGAGATTCGCCGCATGCCACGTCGTCTGCCACCGTTGAACGCACTGCGCGTGTTTGAAGCCGCAGCCAGGGTCGAGAGTTTTTCAGCCGCAGCCGACGAGCTTTGCGTCACGCATGGAGCCGTGAGCCGGCAAGTGAGACAACTGGAAGCCTGGCTTGGACACGACCTGTTTGAACGCCGCGGCCGAAGGGTCGTACTGACCGCGCCGGGGCGCGCTTACTTGTCGGAGATATCGGCGGCGCTCGACCGCATCGCGCTGGCCACCAATGAACAGCTTCGGGTCACGCGACAGCAGATCATCAGGGTCAATGCGCCGACTACTTTCGCGTTGCGATGGCTATTGCCGCAGCTTTCTAACTTCCAATTGACCAATCCGGCGGTGGAAGTCCGACTGACTACTTCGGACGAACCGATCGAAAGGCTACGCGACGAATGCGATGTGGCGATTCGCGGCAGCGAGCAGAAACCGGCCGGGTACGTAGTCAACGAATTTCTGTCGGAAGTCCGACTGCCGGTGTGCTCACCCAAGGTGTTGGAATCTCATCCGATACACCATGTCTCGGATCTGGCGCATCACACCCTGCTGCACACGGCGACCTATCCCGGCCTTTGGGCTGAATGGTTTGCGGCGTGCGGCAACCCTCAGCTTGCCGCACGCAATTCCCAGCAACTGGACCACTTTTATTTGACCCTGCAGGCTGCCATTGATGGCTTGGGTATTGCGATGGGCCCGACTGCGCTTGTAGCGCTCGATGTCGAGGAGGGCCGCCTCGTGTTTCCGTTCGACGGGCCAGCCCTGCCGGCATGGCGCTACTGCAGCTACGTCCACAATGCACGCCTTGGGGATCCCGCCATCAATACCTTTCTGACGTGGTTGCGCGAACTGGGGCATCGCTTCTCACGCAGTGCATAGTGAATAAACCTAATTTCATCAATACCGGCAAAAATTGACAGCGAGTCCAGCAGACCGCCGACTAACGGACGCTCAACGTTTGACACGAGAGACGGCCTGGCCTCGCGAGGCCGCTCACGTAGCCACCGGTGGCTTTCGGGTATGACGTCCGCACGGTGCAGGAGTTGCTCGGGCACGCAGACGTAGCCACCACGTCTATGGAAGCTTCAGATTCATTACGGGTATAGCGTTCACGTAATGCAGACCATAAATAAGTTTTACTTTCCGATTTTCCGTCGCGCCGCCATTGTGTGAGCCAGACAGCCAGTCTATAGCCACAATTCATGCGCTGCGCGGCCGCATCCATGGGAAACGTGGCTATCTCTTCAGACGAGCATTTCTTAAGATTCCTTAAGGAATTGCTCGTTGATCGTCGTCGTTCAGGACTGGATAAATTTCAGTACTCACACCGATCCCTGGACCGGCGGTCAGACCAATAGACGGAAAGGAGACGAATCGATGGAAAAGCGCATGATGACCTTGATGTTGCTCGCTGCGGCCGCATTGGCCGGCTGCGGAGGTGGAGATAACGTCAGCGCACCGACACCGCCAAAGCTACTGACGAACATCGCCGTGCCCAATGCTTCAAGCCCACCATTCAGTTTCGACATCGGCTATGTCGAGGCCGGCAAGTACTTTCTCGCCGACCGCAATAACAAAGCAGTCGATGTCGTGGACACCAGATCGAACACGTTGATCGCACAGATCCCGGGGCCATTCACCGGTGCCGGCGCCACGACAGACGAGTCCGGTCCCGACGGAATTGTAAGTATCACCGGCACGAACACGATCTATGTCGGCGACGTCGACTCAGTTAAGGTGATCGATACAACTGCGCAAAAGACGGTCAACACAATCGTCATCAGCAATTCCGGATCGCGCGTCGATGAGGGTTGCTACGATCCTGACGATCACCTTGTGATGTTCGCAAGCCCCGGAGACTCGCCGCCGTTCGTCACGTTGATTTCCACGCTGACACAAACGGCGGTGGCAAAGCTTCCTTTCAACGGCTCGTCGGGGCTCGAAGCGTGCACATATGATCCTGCCTCGAAGAGCTTTTTGATCAACAACGACGGGACTTCTGCCAATCCCGATGGCGAGCTCGATGTCATCACCGCCAGCTCCGCGGTAGCGGGAAGTCCTTCTGTCAGCAAATCGTTTCCATTAGGGAAGTGCGGACCGGCGGGAATCGTGCTTGGCCCGAACAACGACGTACTCGTTGCATGCGATCCGCCGGCGGGCGACCCGCTCATCACGCTGATCCTCGATCGTACGAGTGGCGCGATTCAAGCCAGCCTGCCATTTGGCGGGGTGGACCAGGCCAATTACGATCCGGCTTCCAACCGCTATTTCCTTCCGGCCCGGCACTACGTCACGAGCGGTATCGCTGCAGCGTCGGGATTTAGCCCGCAGATGGGCGTAATCGATGGCACGTCACGGCAGTTACTCTTTAAGATTCCGGTGGGCACAGGCGCGCACTCTGTCGCCATCGACAGCACGCTTGGGCAAGTGTATGTGCCGTTCCAGCCCGGCGCGGCAGGATTCCCCAACGGCGGAATCTCCGTGTTCTCGACCCACTAGTCTTTCCGATGTGGGTCATGGTCCGGCGGGTCGGATTGGATGATGACGAAACGCACGATCAGGGGGTCCAGCGATAAGCGGTGATGCTGGACCCCTTGACGTTGTTCTTCGTAACCACGTACTCGCCTGTCGATCGAAGGTATGCCCTGATGCCGTACATCGAATCGATCGCGCTGCTGGCGTCCACGATAGCGGTACTGGTGTTGACCAGCGTGGCGTCGAGGTTACCTGTAGCGAGATTGAAGGCGTCGATGTTCGGCAAAGCTTGCCCGCTGCCGAACCAGTAGCCGACGAAGAGATAGCTGCCGGCCGCGTCAATCGACTTGGCGCCGGCGTGGGTGAGGTTAATCACCGGATTGGGTTTCGTGGTGTTGCCCGCGTTCCAGCCGTGATATACCTCGATGCGCGTGCCTATCGACGTCCAGTCCGTACTCCCGACGATGCCCTGTCCGAGAATCATGGTGTCGCTGTCCGCGAGGTAGACGATGCGCGTCAACGGCTGAATGCTCGCGGGAATGCGGATGCGGATAGCGGGTCCCCAGGTTGGCTTGCCGCTGGCGTCGAAGCCGGTCAGCGGGTAGTGGTAGATGTAACCGGTCTTGTCCAGACCGGCCCACACGCCGCCCTTGCTGTCGATGCTGAATCCGTTCCTGACCAGTGCGGTCGTATTGAACGCCGTACCGGGAAGCGTAGCGTCCGGTATTGCGATGTAGCCATTCGCAGCATTGAAGTGGAAGAAGTAGAACGTATCGGGATTCTGGCTGAACGCCACGAGGATCCGGTTGGCGCCGACGACGGCAAGTTGACCGAAGTGCTCATCCCGTGCGCGATCGTTGATGTTAATGCGCGGGTCCGACGGGTAGGCGAAGGGATCGACAGTGTTCGCGACGAAGGTGCCCCCAGCGCTGCCGGCGTAGATGTTGGTGCCGCCATAGAACAAGGCACCATCCGTGGCCGGGTCCGGGGCGGCGACGCCCTCGAAGTTGAGGGACTGAAGCGTCCACCGCAGGTTGCCGGCGCTGTTATACGCATGAATGTCGGTGCCGCCGTCGCGGCCGAGGTCCCAACTGCCACCCCACGGGTTGTTGAGCACGTAGAGGTTGCCTCCGGTGTCCTTGCCGATGCCAGTGACGCGGGTGAAGCGCTTCGCGCCGACCTGGCCTTTGATTCCCGTCGTGGCGTCGAGATAACCACCCTGAATGCCGAATGTACCGGCCAGCGTCGGCGTGCCCGAGAGCTTGTAGCGCTTGACGTTCATGTCGGGGCCCTCGTCCCCGACCATGAGCTGCCCCGACGATGCATCGAAATAGAGCGCCGACGGCTGCGATCCGCCTGGCATCCGGATAGTGTTCAGCAGAGCGCCGGTTGGACTGAACCCGACGATCGTGCCCTCACTCTTCTGTGCGACCCAGACGTTGCCTGCGCCATCCAGTGCAAGCGCACCCGGGCCCGAGACGTTGATGTCCCGCTGCCAGACACCGCCGGTCGTGAAGATCCGGACGCGATTGCCATAGAAATCGCTCGCATAGAGGAGCGAGCCCGCCGTGGCGAGTCCGGTGACGACGTCCACCCGAGGCTGGTTGCTCAACGCACTGACCTGAACCAAAAGATCGCGAGTCCTGGTGGTGCGGTTGTATCGTCCCACCGCACCGCTTCCGTACGAGCTGCCGGGCTGCAGTGCCACGAAGATCGACGTCGCGTTGCCCGTGATCGCGCTGCCCTGAAACTCGCCGTGCGCGCCGATCGAGCCAACGCTCTTGCCGTTCTGGTAGATTGCGACGCCACCCTCGTACTCGTCCCACATAGAGGCCGTATAGATGACGCCGTCGGGCGCGACCCACATGGAACGCGCGGTGTTACCCACGTGGGCAGCGAGGGTGCCATAGGTGTTCGCCAGCCAGTCGGTGGTGTTTTGCGCCTGACAGGCCGGCGCAATCATGGCGATCGCCGCGGCGAGAAGCACAGCATGAATTCGTTTTTTTTCGACCATGACTGATGCTCTCCTGAATGTAGTGATCATTCACGTGAATGCCCGGTCAGCCAGATTTCCAGAAATCCGTGATCGGTGACCCCATATGAACATATGCAACTCATTGCGCCTTTACAAGCGGCACTGCGACTTTGCATACGGACGTGAATTGCGGTTTTGAGCGAAGCTTGAGCGTCTCTCCTGTTGGCCGCGTGCTGCCTCATGCATGGGGCATTGTCTCCCGTTGTGCGTAAAGCGGCGATCTGCGGCAGACGCAGCTTTTTTTAAAGCGGCCCACAATATTCCCATTCCTGAAACGTCTTCAGACGCATGGAACCGCCACCCACCCCGGACACGATGACCGATCGAGACAGCGACATCACCGCGACCGTGGTGCGCGAGCGCACGAAGCTCGTCAATTTTATCCGGCGTCGCATACGCGATCCAAACGACGCCGAAGACATCCTGCAGGATGTTTTTCACGAATTCGTGCAGGCTTACCGCCTTCCCGCTCCGATTGAACAAGCGAGCGCGTGGCTGTTCCGTGCCGCACGCAACCGCATCATCGACCGTTTTCGCAAGAAGAAAGAGGAGCCGCTGCCGGACCTGTCCCAGGATGGGGATGACGCCGACAGTGAGTTTCGCCTCGATCTTGCGCTACCGGCGCACGATGCAGGTCCCGAAGCGCTCTACGCTCGCACTGTATTGCTCAAGGCCTTGCAGGATGCGCTCGATGAGTTACCGCCCAATCAGCGTGAAGTGTTTATCGCGCACGAGTTGGAGGGGCGGTCCTTCAAAGATATGGCGGCGGAAAGCGGCATCACACTCAATACGCTGCTTGCGCGCAAACGCTATGCGGTCTTGCATCTGCGTGCCCGACTGCAGGCCATTTATGACGAACTGGATATTTAGAGGAGTTGACGGATGAATTATCGAATCAGATGTGCAGGCAAAGTGCTGCTTGTGGTGGTCGGCATAGCCGTGCTCGGGTGCGCGGTCACGACGCTATGGAACTGGGTGATGCCGGCGTTATTCGTTGGCGCCCGTACGATCGACTTCGCGCATGCACTTGGCTTGCTGGTTTTGAGCCGCATCCTGTTTGGCGGATTCCGCGGACACGGTGGCTGGCGCGGGCGACGGCATTGGCGCAAATGGGACGCCATGACGCCAGAAGAACGGGAACGCTTCCAGGCGGCGAGAGGGTCACGTCCGACTCGGCCCGCGGAAGATTGAGTACGCGTGGAGCGCGGTATCGGTGTGATTTTTGACATTTCGTCAGGATAACTCATGTTACTCGGAGAGCGTATGACATTGACTGCCACAATGCTTCTGCGGCGGCTTCACCGACAGAGCCACGTTCTCGCCGACAACATGTACACCGCCGAGGACGCCGTTCGGCCATACAAGGAGTACCTTGACGGCAATCCGCGCTTTTCAAGCACGACGCTGGACTTTGAATCGGGGGTCGAATTTACAGTCGTCGTTTCTTAAGCTGATGTGAAGTATTATTTCCCCGGTAGCGAAGCGTCGTTCTGACAACAGATGCTTCGGCGCGTTCGACGTTCTCTGGTTGTGAATATGAACCGCGTGTCGAAGTAAAGGAGATAGGTAAATGGAGGCAATCGCGCCGGCGCAAACCGCGCTTGTCGTCATGCATTATCAGACCGACATTCTCGGGCTCTTTCCATCGGTCGCGTCGGCGTTGCTCGCCAATACGCGCAAGCTATGCGACGCGGCGCGGGCCAAAGGCGTCAGCGTCTATTTCGCCAACCTCCGGTTCAGTCCGGGCTATCCGGAAGTCAGCCCGTTGAACAAGAATGGGCAGGGGATCAAGCAACTTGGCCTCTTCGTCGACGACTGGAGCGCGCCGGAGTTGGGCCGGCAGGCCAGTGAACCGGTCATCCTCGCGCATCGCGCCAGCGTGTTCTTCGGCACCGATCTGCAGGCACGACTTTCCGCACAAGGTGTCGATTCGCTGATTATGGTCGGTATTGCGTCGACCGGTGTCGTGCTGTCGTCGGTCGCGTATGCGAGCGACGCGGACTTCCGCCTGTACACGGTCAAAGATTGCTGTTACGACCCGGATCAGGTGGTACATGAGCATCTGTTCTCCACCGCATTCGATTCGCGCACCACGGTGCTGTCGCTCGCGGATGCCTTGCTGCTGCTCGCCTAGACGTTCGACGACCAGAAGAAGAGACAGTGCGCCGCCTCATTGATCATTCTGGACGCGGTTCGATGCAGGCGCGTCGCGGCAATACACCGGGCCAATGGCGGACGGGCGAATCTTTCATTCCGCTCTGCTTTCTCCCGCGCAGAATCGAATTCGACCCTGGCAAGATCGGGACGACCTAATGCCTGGAAGATGCTTCAATAATCAACTCGGCGACCTGGAAAGCGGCTCAAGGAAGTAAATTGTGCGTCAATACGCAGCCCGCGCGATGACGGACTGTTCCGTCAAAGGTTACTTGTGGGGGGCGGACCCATTGGCTGCAGCGCGTCGAACCGCTGGCCGCATGGCCAATTCATGTATTGCGGCGAAGAATTCGACCGCTTTTGCTGTTATTGGGCAGCCGGCGACACGGTGGTCGGGGTCGCCAGCGTGTTGTGACTCCCGGGAGCGTTGGTAAGAGACGTCGAGCTATTGTTCGTGCTATTCGGCAGGCGCGAGTTCGGCGACACGGCGCCCATGCCGCTGTCCGAGTTGGTGACGCCAGGCGTGCCGTAGCCGCTCGTTGCATTGGCCGGCGACACGGTGGACGGAGTCGCCAGCGTGTTGTTGCTCTGTGCATAAGCGCCGCCCGACAGCGTGAGTGCAGCGACGGCCGCGATTAATGTGCTGGTTACCTTGTTCATGACCCGCCCCTCCTTGATTGGACTGGAATTTCGATGCAAACCATCCATTCGTATTTCTCCATAGCGGTCGTTGTACGCTAGGCTCGTGGCGATCAAACTCGCGCGACCGTTCGCAGTGGTGCACGTGAAGCAAACCACAGATCGCCGCTCAGGGCTGGCAACGAGACACGTACTTTATTCCTGGAAAGAATCTACGCCCGCCTAAAGCCTACTTGGGTGACCGGCACCTCGTTTAGGCCCACGATGTCCTCTACGTCTCAATCAGCTCAAGCGACGCGCGATAAGGCTTCTCAGGCCGGTGCTGCACAAGTATTGACGACATACAGTGCGCCGACAGCGCGGGATCGAGCCCGTCGCAGTTAATACAAAGCTTAGGAAAATGGTCGCTGATAATTAAGCGCATTGTTCGCAACGATGAATTTCGATTTTCGGGGCGACCTCCCTGGTCCCCAATCCAAGGCCGGTGTGGTTCGGCAATGCGCGGTGGATGCTACGTGACCCGCGAGGAAACTGATCGGGCTGCGGATAGCTAACAGCCGCTGGAGCGGGGGCCGGTGAGCAAACTTGCTAACGAACTCGCCCACGTCGCTAACCCGACTCGGATTGCCAACGATCCAGGCGCTTGTGTCGAATGGCCCCAACTGGCCGATAGCACTAGTTCGATGAACGTTCTACCAAACGGACGTTGGAATCATACGGACTCAACCCAATTCCGGTGGGAACGGTCCGGACCGCGCAGCGCGGCGCGGAGTCTGAGCCGCGTTAGCGCGCGGCTTGCACCTCGCGTAGCAAACGCAAGGCGCCAAGCTAACTGCTCGCCGGTGACAGCTCGATGCGTTTGCGCTGCAGGAACCGGCGCACGGCCGGATCACGCTCGAGTCCGATCGCGAGATCGTACGCACCGAGCGCTTCGGCCGTCGCGCCGGCACGCGCGAGCAGATCGGCGCGCGCGGCCCAGTACGGCTGGTAGTCGGCCAGCCGCGGATCGTCCGCATACGGCTGGAGCGCGTCGAGCGCCGCCTGCGGGCCGTCCCGTTCCGCCTGCGCGAGCGCGCGGTTCACCGCGACCACCGGCGACGCTGCAATCGCGAGCAGCGCATCGTAGAGCTGCACGATCTCGTCCCAGTTCGGGCGATGCGTCAGGCAGCGGTAGACGTGCGCCGACTGCAATGCGGCCTCCAGCTGAAAGCGTCCGATTGCGTTGAATGCGCTTGCGCGCCGCAGCAATGCGTTGGCTGCGTCGATCATCGGCGCGTTCCATGTCGCCGGATCCTGAGCCGACAGCGGCACGTAGTCGCCGGCCGCATCGCGTCGCGCATCGCACCGCGCCTGCGCATACAGCATCAGCGCGAGCAAACCCAGCGTCTCTGGCTCCTCGGGCAGCAGGTCGACGAGCAGTTGGGCAAGAAACAGCGCCTCGCCGGCGAGATCGCGCCGCTCGGTATCGCCGCCGACCGGATCGGTCCACCCTTCCGCATACGCCGCATAGACCGCTTCCAGCACCGCAGCGAGCCGACCGGGCAACTCCTCGCGCTCTGGCACGCTGAACGGAATGCCCGCTTCGCGGATTTTGTTCTTCGCTCGCACGAGGCGCTTGCTCATCGCGGCGGGCGACATCAGGAACGCGGACGCAATCGTCTTCGCTTCGAGCCCCAGCACCACCTGCAGCATTAGCGGCGTGCGAATCGCGGCCTCAAGCGCAGGGTGCGTGCACGCGAACAGCAACGCAAGCCGCCGGTCGGGCAACATGCCTGCTTCACGCTCGTCGATCTCGTCGGCGAGAATCGCGAGCTGGTTCACCACTTCGTCGCCGACACGGCGATGACGCACGCCATCGAGCGCCCGGCGGCGCGCAACCGTCATCAGCCACGCTTCGGGATTCGCGGGGCAGCCGCGCTTCGGCCAGTCCGCGAGCGCGGCCGAAAACGCGTCGGCCAGCGCGTCCTCGGCAGCGGCGACGTCGCGCGTGCGCATCGCCAACAGCGCGACGAGCTTGCCGTAACTGCGGCGAGCGACCACCTCGGCAATCGAATGCGCGGCGCCGTCGGCGTCACGGCCGCCGCCGGACAGACTCATGCAGCAGATGGCGCGTCGTAGGGAGCGGTCCAGACCGGGCGCACTTCCATGAGGCCGTGCGCCGCGCCGGGACAACGCGACGCCCACGCGATCGCCGCGTCCAGGTTGGGCACGTCGATCAGGTAATAGCCGGCGAGCTGCTCCTTTGAATCGGAAAACGGTCCGTCAAGCACCTGCGGCTTGCCGTCGACGAGCCGCACCGTGGTGGCCGTGCTCGTGTGCTGCAGCCGGTTGGCGCCCATCAGCACCTCCGCTTTTTTCAACGATTCGGTGTACGCCTGATAGGCGGCAACACCTTGCTGCCGCTCGCTTTCGGTCATCTGGTTCCAGCCGTTTTCTTCCGAATAGATCATCAATAGGTATTGCATATGAGCCTCCGTCATGGGGTTAAGGCGGGTGAATCACATCGGGCCGCCATTACAATGACGCTCGGGCCTCATGCTGACGGACAGGCAGCGTCGAAAAAATCGCGAACGGTACACCCGCCTTAATCGTTCGCCTCCGTCGAGGACCCTGCGCGTGATCACTTCGGGTGAGCCCGCCATCCCACCCGCGCGGCTATCAATTCAGAGTTGACCTTCATCAGGCGGTCGGTGGCTTGCCAGTGAAAACCGCCAATTGAGCGGCGAAGGCACGCTTGTAGGCGGGCCGCGCTTCGCCGCGAGCGACATAGGCGGAAAGGTTCGGATATTCGTCAAGCAGACCCGATGCTTTCAACCTGAGTAGCACCGCCACCATCATCAGGTCGCCCGCGCTGAATGCACCATCGAGCCAGTCGGCGTTGCCAAGGCGATCGGAAAGCTCGCCCAGCCGGTCACGGATGCGATCCTCGACGATAGGCAGGCGCTGCTCGTACCAGGGCTTGTCGCCCTCCAGGAATCTGGTGGTCTGGAGATCGAGGATCGGCGGCTCAACCGTGTTGAGCGCGGCAAACATCCATGTGATCGCGCGTGCCCGGGCATTCGCGTCGTCAGGTAGCAGGCCTGCATGGCGCTCTGCGATATGGAACACGATCGCCCCCGACTCGAACAGGGCAAGAGCGCCTTCTTGATAGGTCGGAATCTGCCCAAAAGGATGAAGCGCTCGATGCGCGGGTTCCTTCACTGCAGCGAACGAAACAAGACGAACCTCGTAAGGCTGGCCCACCTCTTCAAGCGCCCAGCGAACACGCATGTCACGCGCCAGTCCCTTGCCGCGATCGGGCGACCGTTCAAAGGCAGTGATAACGGGGAGCAGCGGAGGGGTCATGGTGATTTCTCCTTGGCTGGACGTCTGGTTGGGTGCTGGATACGCAACCCCAGCGCTCACCTACTAGACGTTCAAGATAGGGCTAAATCGACATTCCTGAACTACTTTTTTTTCGAGGATTGGGTAAATCGGTGTCCCGGAAGAAAAAATCGTGGCGCCCCGAACGTTAGAAAAACTACGTGAGACTGCCGCATCAACGGCGAACGTCCACTATGGCCGGCACTGAGACGGACGACGACCGTCTCAGTGCACGAGTCTCAGAACGATTCGGATGCACATCGCCACCACCCGCCTCGCCTTCTTGAACGCTTAGTGTGACGTGACAACGCGCTGCTGCAATGCGTCGGTTCTTAATGCTGCCGCGTTTTTCTCTGGCGAGCTTTCGC
Organism: Paraburkholderia sp.; assembly: GCF_035656215.1. Classification (GTDB taxonomy): domain Bacteria; phylum Pseudomonadota; class Gammaproteobacteria; order Burkholderiales; family Burkholderiaceae; genus Paraburkholderia. Next base: position 48,966 of record NZ_DASRSY010000318.1, on the reverse strand, counting down.
GCTCTGAGGCGTTTGCGGTCGCCACGGGCTCTTTCGCTCTCTGCGATGCCTCTGCAAGCAGGCTTGCCGCCTGGCGTGCTGTGATGCGGCTGTGCGCAACACCCTTCGCGTCGAGTGCAATCACCTAAGGCGAATTATCTGGCTCACCGCAGTTGATGCCCTACGCATGGGCGTCAACATCGGGTTGTCCGACGGGCATAAAGTGATAAATATGGGAGGGATGGCCAAGCGGCTAACGCCAGGCATCAAGCGGCCGCCGCCCGTTCAAGCCTTCGCTTTCCCACCAACCTTCCCATGACCACCCGCTTGCGCCGCCAGCTTCTCAAGCTCAAACGGCGTATCCCTCACCCTCCTCCCCGTCAACCGAAACACCGCATTAGCCACCGCCGGCGCCACCGAGGGACTCGACAACTCCCCCACCCCACCCGGTTTCGCCGGATCCCCCTGCACGATCAAAATATCAACCTCCGGCATATCACTCATCCGCATCACGCGATACGTATCGAAGTTCTTCTGCTCAACCTGCCCATGCCGAATATCGATGCGATCCGCCGTCGCATGCCCTAACCCCCATATCAGCCCGCCATACAGTTGTTCTTCAACCCCACCCGGCGAAACAGCCAACCCGCAATCCGCCACACACGTCAGCTTCTCAACCACAACCGCATCGCCCTTGCGCACAACCCGCGCCACCACCGCAACATAGCTGCTATACGCCTGATTCGTCGCAACACCCAATGCCGTACCAGCAGGCAACGCCTTCCTCCACCCAGCCCGCGCCGCCGCCTCGCGCAACACCGCCTTATGTCGCGGGTCCTTCATATGCGCAAGCCGAAACTCAACCGGATCACGTTGCCCAGCATGCGCAGCCTCATCCATAAACGACTCCACCGCGAACACGTTCGGGATATAACTCACCGCCCGATACCAACCCGTCGGCACACCCGTCTCATGCCGCACCCAACCAAGATCGACATGCGGCGCATCGTAAGCGAACTCATATTTGCTGATCGCTTCGGTCGTGCTGTAGTCCATCCGGTCCGGACGATTGAAATACCCCGGCTCCCATTGTTCCGGTGAGGCAGGCATCACAGCGCGCAATTGCAACGTGGTGAGATTGCCGTGCGCATCGAGCGCAGCTTTGCCACGGTGATAGCTCGCTGAGTGATAGAACAGCGCGCGCATTTCGTCTTCGCGACTGTTCATCAGCTTGACCGGTTTGTCAACTTTCAACGCGAGCCAGGTCACCTCAAATAGCCAGTACTTCGATTCCCGCGAGCCAAAGCTGCCGCCCGAAACAAGTTCGTGCAACACCACACGCTCAGCCGGAATACCGCCAATCACTTCGGCCGCTTCCTGCACCGTGGAAGGCACCTGCAGTCCACCCCAGTACTCGATACCACCATCCTTCGCCCACGCGGTGACATTGATCGGCTCGAGCGCATTCTGGGCCTTATAGGGCATCGAATACGACGCCTCGATCACACGTGCGCCGTGCGGCCAAGCTGTTTTGGCGTCGCCATGCTGAATCGTCGGCACGACATGCGAAGCGGGATCATCGAGCCACGCAGCCTGACGCGCGGCGAGCGTGGTGCTGTCGAACGTTTCGAACGGACTATCTTCCCATTCGACCTGCAGTGCGGCCTGGCCCTTGTGCGCCGACCAATAATCGTCCGCCAGCACAGCCACGCCCGCCTGATTGCCACCGAGAATGTCAGGACGGCCAGGAATCTGCAGTACCTGTCGCACGCCCGGCACCGCCAATGCGGCTTTGGCATCGACGCTGCGCACGCGTGCATCGATAACCGGCGCACGTGTGACGACCGCGACCAGCATCCCCGGCAACGAGACATCGATGCTGTACGGAAACGCACCTCTCGCTTTCAGATCCGCACCGCGCTTCTTCTGCAGCTTGCCGATGTATTTGAACTGCGAAGGGTCTTTCAACGCGACGTCTCTCGGTGCGGGCAATTGCGCCGCAACGCTCGCCAACGATCCGTAGTTCGCGCGCTTGCCGCTCGCCTTGTCGATCACAAAGCCGTTTTCCGTCGAACACGCGGACGGCGCCACGTTCCATTGTTTCGCGGCGGCTTCAATCAACATGGCACGTGCGGTTGCGCCCGCACGCCGCAAGCGATCGTACTCAAGCGAGACGCTGGTACTGCCGCCTGTCGAAAACACTTTCCACAGCGGATGAATGTAATCCCCGTAAAACGGATTCTCCGGTGTAATCACATCCACGCGAAACGGATCGACATCGAGCTCTTCAGCAACAACCGCAGCCAATGCGGTACGCGTGCCCGTACCGGAGTCGTGCTTATGCACCACGAGTTTGATCGTGTCGTCAGGCAGCACGCGCACCCATGCGTTCGGTTCGAACTCGCCTGCTTGCGGTTTCGGATCGCCGCTTACGTTGGCGTCTTTCGCTAACGCCTCAGGAAGTTGAAAGCCGATCGCGAGGCCCGAAGCCAGCAACGCCGAACTCTGTTTGATGAAACGTCGACGCGCCGCACCGTGTGCGTTGCCCAGCGCTAGTTTGTCGTTGCTCATTCAAGCCTCCTCTTTTGTGGAGGTGCAAAGGGAAGCGCACATGGGCTCGACCCACGTGACCGACGCGAGCGCCGGATCGCCGGACGCCGCGCGTTTGATCGCCTTGCGAATGCGTGAATAGGTGCCGCAGCGGCAGATATTGCCGGACATGGCGGTGGCAATTGTTTCATCGTTGACGGTCGGCTTGTCCTTCAGAAACGAGGCCGCCTGCATCAACTGCCCCGATTGACAGTAGCCGCATTGCGGCACGTCTTCCGCGACCCACGCGAGTTGCAGCGGATGCGTGCCGTCTTTCGACAATCCTTCGATCGTCGTGATGTGTTTACCCGCTACCGCTGCAATTGGCAGCAAACAGGAGCGCACGGCCTCGCCTTCCAGATGCACCGTACACGCGCCGCAGAACCCGCCGCCGCAGCCGAATTTCGTACCGGTCAATTTGAGCCGGTCGCGCAACACCCACAACAGGGGCATGTCTTCCGGTACATTGTCGAGCGAGTGCCGCGTGTCATTGACCACGATCTCGATCATGCGCTGTCTCCTGAATGTTGTTGTGCAGCGCGGTGTGTGGTGCAGGCTACAAAGGCCGCGTGCTTGCGGTCATTATTGAAAGCCGTTAAGCACAACGCCAGCGACGATTTCTTCCAACATCCGTAAGTCCGGCTAACACCCATGTTGAAACGCTACCCTTCCATTCAGTCGATGCAGGCTTTCCTGCAAGCGGCACGCGTCGGCAGCTTTTCGAGCGCGGCGCGCCAGTTGTCGCTCACGCATAGCGCGATCAGCCAGCAGATCCGCACGCTCGAAGAGTTCGTCGGCCAGCCTTTATTTGTCCGCGAAGGCGGCGGCGTGGTACTGACGGACGCCGGCGTGCTGTTTGCGAATCAGTTGGCCGATGGCTTCGAGCAGATCGATCGTGCGTTGTCGTCCGTGAAAGAGCGCACGGTCAAGCAGTCGATCACGCTCGACGTCGATCCCGAACTCGCGCAGAGCTGGCTGGTGGCGCGCTTGCCGGCTTTGCTCGGTGCGTTGACCGGCACGTCGTTGACCGTGCTGTCCACGCCGCGCCATGATCGTAGCGCGTTCGAACGCGTGGATATTGCATTGCGGTATGGGTATGGAGAATGGGACGGCTTCGAGAACGCGCTGATATGCGGCGATCGATTGACTGCCGTGGGTTCGCCCACGCTTCTTGAGGCGCGAGGGCTGAGCGTGCCGCTTACGCCAGAACAGGTGCTTGATTTACCGCTGCTCGGCTATACGAAACGCTCGTGGATTCCGTGGCTCACTGCGGCTGGCATGCCCGCCGTCGAACCAGACGCGGTCGCTGTGTTCGACAATGCCGCCGGGTTGATTGCAGCAGCAAGCGCAGGCATAGGCGTGGGTTTAGCGCGCGGCCTGCTCGCTGCGGACGCGCGGCGCGAAGGGCGCCTGGTCGAACTCACGCAAGTGGAAATTCCGACGCATTACAACCTGTATGCAGTGTGGCCTCGCGACAAAGCGGCGCGCGTGGCGCCGCTGATCGACGTGATTCGAGAACTGGTCGCGCAGACGGTCGGCGCGCGTTAGCGCTCACCGCCCGCCCACGGCGTCCTTTGCGCCCATGCGCACTCTCGCGCATCACGCGAACGGTCAGAAGCGCTCGCGTTACGGCTCACCGCCTTTCGTGTCAGCGCCCACGCTAGCGGCCACCTCGCGCACGGTATCGAGAAACAGCGAAAGCACCGGCGACGGTTCCTCAGCACGATAGCGCGCGTGCAGCGACACCTCGGGACGCGGCGCAGCCAGCGGCACGAACGCCACGCCACCGGTTGTCAACTGCCGCGCCGACGAAGGCAGCAACGCCACGCCCAGCCCTTCGCGCACGAGGCACAGCAGCGTATGCACCTCGACCACCTCCTGATCGATCTGCGGTGTAAACCCTGCTTCGACGCAACAGTCCTGTAAGAAGCGCGCGAGTTGCGAATGCTGCAAACCGAACGACACGAAGCGCTCCGTTCCCAACTCGCGCAACGCAATCTCCTCACGCGTCGCAAGCCGATGCCCTAACGGCAGCGCCACCACCGCCGATTCGCGCATCACAACTTCGCTGCGAATCTCCGGGTCCTCATGCGACACCCGGAAGAAACATACATCCAGACGCCGTTCCTTGAGCGCGAGAATCTGCGCAGCGGGGGTCATCTCATGCAGCGTCCACTGCACTTGCGGATGCTTCTCCGCAAATACCCGTAGTGCACGCGGAATCGGATCGACCATCGCAGAGCTGATGATGCCGATCTCGAGACTTCCTACTTCGCCGCGCCCCGCACAACGCGTCAAATCGATCGCGCGTTCAAACTGCGCGAAGATCAGCGGCACCTGCTCCTTAAGTGTTTTCCCTGCATCCGTGAGTTCGACACGGTGTTGCGAGCGCGTGAACAACGCGGTGCCCATCTCCTCTTCGAGGATGCGAATCTGCTGGCTCAACGGTGGCTGCGAAATGTGCAGCCGTGCGGCTGCCCGGCCGAAATGCAGTTCGTCGGCAAGTACCGCGAAGTAACGCAACAGCCGGATGTCCATATCGCAAACGTATCAAGATCGTGGTTAAAAAATATTGTACAGAGCGTTTTTAACGCGTGAGACTGCATCGCAAGCAGCAGTGCACATCAGTGTGACACTCGATGCCGGCGAGGGGAAGGCGCACAAACACTGCGTCTTGCAAAGGGCCGCATGGGCAAGCCTAACTGGGCTCCGTTCCATCGATGCGCCTGCCCGCGATCCGGCAACTGGATACACCAGTTCCTCTCAAGGAGATCGAGTACATGATCATCGACACTAGCTGTTACCCGACCAATCTGGTCGACCTCGCCTGGCGCCACGACGGCGAGCCATTCACCGGCGAGCGTCTGATCAAGACGATGGACGGCCCGTACATCATCAACGGCAAGCCGCGCCGTATCGACAAGGCATTCATTCAACCGCCGCAAGGCAACACCATCTATACGTGGACCGACGGCAACCGTTCGGGCCGCGAGTCGATCGACGACTACATGGCCTACACCGTCGAAATGACGCAGAAGTATCCGGACCGTCTGATCGGCTGCTTCGTCTACAACCCGCGTTGCGGTCCTGAGAACGGCGCAGAAGCCATCGAGTTCTATGCGAAGGAACACGGCTTCAAGATGGTGCAGTTGCAGGCCAACATGCATGCGTATCGGCCCGACCGCGCGCTCGACTGGCTGCGTCCCGCATTGCGTAAATGCGCGGACCTCGGCCTGCTCGTGAAGCTGCACACCGGCGACGGCCCGTACAGCATTCCGACCGAGTGGTATCCGCTGATCCGCGAATTCCCTTCGGTGAATTTCATCATGGCGCACTTCGGTGTGCAGACGGGTGGCGTGTATTGCTTCGAGCCGTATCAGATGGCGCTCGATACGCCGAACGTGTATTGCGAATCGAGTTGGTGCCTGCAATCGCGAATCGTCGAATTCGCGAAGGTGCTGCCGACGCACAAGATTCTCTACGGCTCCGACACGCCGCCGAACGAGCCCGGCATGTGGCTGCGTTTGCTCGAAGTGTTGTGCCACGAGCCGCCGCAAGGCCTGAATCTCGACGAAGACACACTCGAGGACTATCTCGGCAACAACCTCGCCCGCATGATCGGCATCGAGCCGACCGCGCGGCCGAAAAGCGTCGAAGAAGCACAAGCCTATCTGAAACACCACGCCGGCGTGTCGCAGAAGCATGCCGCGAATGCAACTCAAGCAGCCTACGCAGGAGCCCGCTGATGATCATCGATACCCATCTGCACCCGACCAATCTTGTCGACGAAGCGTGGCGCCACACCGGCGAGCCGTTCACCGGCGAACGCCTGCTGAAGATGATGGACGGTCCGTACATCATCAACGGCAAGCCGCGCCGTATCGACATGGGCTTCATTCAGCCGCCACCGGGCAACACCGGCTATCGCGACGGCAATCGCCGCGGCCGTGAAGGCATTCGCGATTACATGGCGTATATCGCCGAACTCACGCAGAAGTATCCGGATCGCTTTATCGGCAACTTCACGTACAACCCGCGCTGGGGTCCGGAGAACGGCGCAGCCGAACTCGAATTCCACGTGAAAGAGTACGGCTTCAAGATGCTCAAGCTGCACGCGAACATGCACGGCTATCGTCCGGATCGCGCACTTGACTGGTTGCGTCCGGCGATGAAGAAGTGTGCCGAACTCGGCGTGGTGGTGCTGATTCACACCGGCGACGGGCCATACACGATTCCGACGCAGTTCTATCCGATCATCCGCGAATTCCCGATGGTGAATTTCATCATCGGTCACTTCGGGATTCAAACGGGCGGTAACTACTCGTTCGAATCGTTCTGGATGGCGATGGATACGCCGAACGTGTACTGCGAATCGGGCTGGTGCTATCAGTCGCGCATCGTCGAATTCGCTCGCGAACTGCCGCGCAACAAGATCGTGTTCGGCACGGATTCGCCACCCAATGAGCCGGGTATGTGGCTGCGCGAACTTGAAATGTTGTGCGGTCCGGCACCACAAGGCATGGATCTGGACGAAGACGGTCTCGAAGACTATATGGGCAACAACATCGCCCGTCTGGTCGGCATCGAACCGACCAAGCCGCCAAAAGATCTGGCCGAAGCGGAGAAGCGTTTGAAGGCAACTTACGTGAATGACGTAACGCAGCCTGCTTAACGCGTTTAGCGCTCGCTGCATGGGGCAGGCTCGGCTAACGGTTCGCACCGCGCCTGCCCCTCTTACCGGTCCGCTTTCGTTATCGCTTTCGACGGAGTTCACTATGGCGGATAACCTTTTCCGCGCCACGCAGGATTTTCACCGCTTCGCACAAGCGTATCGCGAGCAGTTCCCCGACGATGTATTGATGATCAAGCAACCATTGGCGGCGGATCAGGACGTCACCGCTATAGTGGCCGAATTGGCCGCGCGCGGACGGCATGAAATGTTGATCTGCGAAAAGGTCGACGGCATTGCGACGCCGCTGGTTACCAATTTCTTTGCTTCACGTACACGCATTGGGCGTTTGTTCGACGTGGATGCGTCAGGTTTATTCGACGCTTATCAACAACGTGCGAATGCGCCTATCGCGCCTGTTTTCGTTCCGACCGGCCCGATTCTCGACCAGGTTATCGAAGGCGACGCCGTCGATCTCGCGCAACTGCCGATGATCCGCCACTTCGATACCGACCGTGGGCCGTACATCACGAACGCGGTGATCATTGCTGAAGACCCGGTGACGGGCGTCGCGAATCTCAGCTATCACCGTTCGATGCGGCATGCCCGCAATGCGCTGGCAACCAGTCTGCATTCGCGCGGCCACCTCTGGCGCATGCTGCAAACCGCTCAAGCTCGCGGCGACACGTTGAAGGTCGCGATGGTGATCGGTGCGCATCCGTTGTTCATGCTGGCCGCTGCGGCGCGCGTGCCCTTCGGCACAGATGAGCGCACGATTGCAGGTGGATTATTCGGAGCACCGCTCGAATTGGTGCGCACGCCGCGATACGGCATCGGCGTTCCCGCTTCCGCTGAGTTTGTCCTTGAAGGCACGATCGATCCGGACGCCCATGCGGAAGAAGGCCCGTTCGGCGAATTCACCGGCTATTCGTCGGACCGCTCTACCAACAACGTGCTGCGCGTCGATACGATGATGCGGCGTAACGATGCATGGCTCGTCGATGTCGTCGGCGGCCCGTACGCGGAGCATCTGACTTTGGCCCGCTTGCCGCGCGAAGCGGAAATGAGCGAGAAGCTGAAGGCGCGTTTTCCCTCCGTCACCGCGCTGCACTATCCGAACTCGGGCACGCACTTCCACTGCTACGTCGCGCTGAACCAGACACGCGACGGCGAAGCACGCCAGATCATGCTCGCGTTGCTCGGCTGGGATCCGTATCTGAAGAACGTCGTAGCGGTGGATAGCGATATCGACATCACCAACGATTCGCAGGTGCTGTGGGCCATCGCCACGCATTTCCAGCCGCATCAGGACATATTCATCGTCGACGGCTTGCCGGGCAGTCCGCTCGATCCTTCGTCATCCGCTGCGGGCACCACGTCGCGCATGGGTATCGACGCGACACGCGGCTCCCACTTCGACGGCGTCCGCGCGAGGATCAGCGAACGTGCCTCGCAGCAAGCGGTTGAGATTCTGGCTCGCGCCGCCGCAGGAGCACAGTGATGACCCCGCGGCGACTCGTAGTCGGCATTAGCGGCGCGTCCGGCTTCACGTACGGTGTGCGCCTGCTGCAACTGCTGCGTGAACTCGATATCGAAACGCATCTGACCGTCTCGCGCAGCGCTCTGCTGACGATGACGCACGAAACCGACTACAAGTTCGCCGAAGTCAGCGCCCTCGCCCGCTTCACCTACCGTTGCGACGACATGGCCGCGGCCATTTCCAGCGGCTCGTTCCGCTCGCTGGGCATGATCGTCGCACCCTGTTCGATGAAGACGCTTGCCGAAATTGCCAGCGGCATGTCGTCAAGCCTGATCTCGCGCGCCGCCGACGTCACGTTGAAAGAACGCCGCCCTTTGGTGCTGCTGGCGCGTGAAACCCCTTACACGCTGGCACATCTGCGCAACATGATCGCTGTAACCGAAATGGGCGCGATCGTCGCTCCACCTGTTCCGGCGTTTTACGCGCGCCCGGTTTCGCTCGACCAGATGATCGATCACACGCTGGGCCGCGTGCTCGATCTGTTCGGTCTCGAAGCGGGCACCGTCAAACGCTGGCGAGAGGGCGAAGTAGAAACCGCATCACGGGAAGCCGCACAAGCACCGCCTATCGCCTGAAAGCCGAACCGCAACAACCGCACGAATCGCACGAACCGCAGTACGAACGAAGAAACGGAGACGAGCCATGAATCACATTCACACCACCCACAACGAAATCGAGAAAATCCCTGTCACTGTGCTGACCGGCTTTCTCGGCGCCGGCAAAACGACGCTGCTCAACTACATCCTGCGCGAGAAGCACGGGCGCAAGATCGCGGTGATCGAAAACGAGTTCGGCGAAATTGGCATCGACGGTGGTCTGGTGCTCGAATCGACCGAAGAGATCTACGAAATGACGAATGGTTGCGTGTGCTGCGTCGGCGCGGTGCGCGAAGACCTGGTGCGCATCGTGCGCATGCTGGTGGAAAGGCCGGACCGGCTCGATCACATCATTGTTGAAACGAGCGGGCTCGCCGATCCGTATCCGGTCGCACAGACTTTCTTCCTCGACGATCCGATCGCGAAACAGGTGACGCTGGACGCCGTCGTCACGATGGTGGATGCGAAGCATATCGCTGCGCACCTGGACGATCTGATACTCGACGGTAGCGATAACCAGGCGGTCGATCAGATCGTTTGTGCGGACCGTATTGTGATCAATAAGGTCGATCTGGTGACTGCAGAAGATATCGCCTCACTGACGCAACGCATTCGCGGGTTGAACGCCACGGCGGAGATCGTCGAATCAAGCTACGCACAGATCGACCTCGACAGGATTCTCGGCGTAGGCGCGAATGAGTTCTCACAGATTCTGGTCGAGACCGACGGCCTCCATGAAGAAGAGCATTCGCACGCCAACGAGCACGAGCATCAGCACCACGACGAGCACGAAGCCCATCACGATCATGAACACGCCCATCATGACGACGATCACACCGACCACCAGCACGACGAAAGCGTGTCCTCAGTCGGAATCGAAGTCGATGCGGACATCGATCTCGATGCGCTGCAAGCCTGGCTCACTGAACTGCGCGAGTCCGATGCCGCCAAACTGTTCCGCATGAAAGGCATTCTCGCTGTGCAAGGCCAGTCGCATCGCTATGTGTTGCAGGGCGTGCACAACGTCATCGAACTGCGTGCGGCGCAAGTGTGGGGCATTGAACCGCGCTCGTGCCGCATTGTATTCATCGGACGCGATCTCGATCGCGCCGCGCTGACCGACCGCTTCCATGCCTGTCTTGCCGTGCCGGTCGCGGCCTGACGGGAGATCCGGTCGGCGCGCGAAGTGATGCTGCACGTCAAAGCCGTGCGGCGCGCTCCGATCGAAAACGATAAGCGCAGCGAAATCTGCGTGGGACCGGAGTAAGCGCTAAAGCGCCAACTCCGGTCGACACAGGAGACACGTCATGAACACCGCCATACATCCCGTCGATCGGATTCTGCCGAAGCGCCAGATGATCACGCTCGGTTTGCAGCACATGCTAGTGGCTTATATCGGCGCGATTGCTGTTCCATTGATCGTCGCGTCGGCACTAAAGATGTCGTCGGCCGACACCACCGTGCTGATCAGCACCGCCCTGTTTTGTTCAGGCATCTCGACGATCTTGCAGACCGTCGGTATCTGGAAATTCGGCGTGCGTCTGCCGATTCTGCAAGGCGTGGCATTCAGCAGCGTCGGTCCGGTCATCGCGATCGGCCTGAGTCCGGGTGTCGGCTTTGCCGGCGTGTGTGGCGCAGTGATTGGCGCGGGTCTCTTCACGATGTTCGCCGCGCCTCTCGTCGGACGCTTACGAAGGTTCTTCCCACCTGTGGTGACCGGCTGCATCGTGACTGTGATTGGTCTGCAACTGTTCCCCGTTGCGTATCAATGGGCCGGTGGTGGCGAAGCCGCGCAGCAGCAGTTCGGCGCACCGCCCTTTCTGGGCGTCACGCTGTTCGTCGCGCTGGTGATTCTCGCGATCAACCGCTTTGCCGGCCCGTTTCTGCGCAATCTCTCGGTGTTGATCGGTTTGATCGCGGGCGGCATTCTCGCCTGCTCGCTCGGTATGGGTAACTTCTCGAGCGTGGGCGCCGCGCCATGGTTCACGCTGCCGATGCCGTTCCATTTCGGTACGCCCGTGTTTTCGGTGGTGCCGGTGCTGACGATGATCGTCGTGATGGTGGTGCAGATGGTCGAATCGATGGGGCTGTTCGTCGCCATCGGTGACATCGTCGGCAAGGAAGTAAGCGAGGAAGACGTGGTGCGTGGAATGCGAGCGAATGGACTTGCGAGCGCGATTGCCGGCATGTTCGCGGCGTTCCCGTTCATCGTCTTCATGGAGAACGTCGGCCTCGTCATCCTGACGGGTGTGCGCAGCCGCTGGGTGGTCGCAATCAGCGGCGTGCTGATGTGCGTGGTGGCGCTGGTGCCGAAGTTCGGCGCGGTGGTCGCGTCAACGCCTGCAGCGGCACTAGGCGGCGCCGGTATCGCGATGTTCGGCGTGGTGGTGGCGGCCGGCGTGCAGACGCTGGCAAAGGTGGACTTCGAGCGCAATCGCTACAACGTGCTGATCGTCGGCTTCACGATCGCCACCGCGCTGATTCCCGTGATGTCGCCGCAAGTCTTCAAGCACATGCCCGACTGGACGCAGCCTTTCCTGCATAGCGGTGTAGTGCTGGCGTGCCTGGTATCGGTCGTGCTGAACGCTGTACTGAACGGCGCGCATGAAGAAGAAAAAAAGATCGTCGAGACGCACAACCTCGTACGTGAATAAGCGACCCACGCAGTAAGACGAGCGCGGCCGTCGCGCCTCCCTGGACCGACGGCCGCTTCGCAGTAACTGAAAGGATATTGAATCGTGAGCATGCAAACTGAAGCGTTGCTGATCAAGAGCCCTGTCGCGGTGATGAGCGGCCGAAGCGGCCGAGATGGCAATAGCGCGCGCCTGGGCCAGGTCGATCTGCGGATTCGCAACGGCCGTATCGAGAACATTGCGCCTAACCTGGAACCGCGCGCCGACGAGCGCGTAATCGACGCGCGTTCATGCGTTGTTTATCCGGGCTGGGTGAATACCCACCATCATCTGTTCCAGAACCTGCTGAAAGCGGTACCGTCCGGCATCAACGCCGATTTGCAGGAATGGCTGGCCGCCGTGCCGTATCCGCGACTCGCACGTTTTACGCCGGACCTTGCACGCGTCGCCGCACGTTTGGGTCTTGCCGAACTGCTTCTGTCCGGCGTGACCACCTGTGCCGATCACCACTACCTGTATCACGCGGACGGCACCACCGAAACAGGCGATCTGCTATTCGATGAAGCGGCTTCGTTCGGCATGCGTTTCGTGCTGTGCCGTGGCGGTGCCTTGCAAGCGGCGGGCGATCATCCGGGATTTTCCAAAGTGGCTTTGAAACCCGAGACACTTGATCAGATGCTCGCGGATATCGAACGCCTGAAGTCTCGCTATCACGATTCAGGCGATGCTTCGATGCGTCGCGTCGTCGTGGCGCCCACTACGCCGACGTTTTCTCTGCCGCCAGAACTGCTGCCGGAAGTCGCACGCGCGGCGCGTCGCATGGGCTTGAGGCTGCACACGCATCTCTCTGAAACGACTCGCTACGTCGACTTCTGCAAGGAGCGCTTCAATCAACTGCCGGTCGAGTTCGTTGCCGATCACGAATGGCTTGGGCCGGATGTCTGGTTCGCTCACCTCGTGCATCTGCAGCCGAGCGAAATCGCGATGCTTGCGGAGACCGGTAGCGGTTGCTCGCACTGTCCAGTGAGCAATGCGCGGCTCGGCAGCGGCATTGCGCCCGCACCGCAGATGGCGGCAGCAGGTGTGCCGATGTCGCTGGCTGTAGATGGTGTCGCCTCGAACGAATCCGGCAGCATGACCAATGAAGCGCACTTCGCATGGTTAGTGCATCGCGCGGCGCAAGGTGCGTCGGCGACCACCGTCGAAGAGATCATTCATTGGGGCAGCGCGGGTGGCGCAGGCGTGCTCGGTCTGGATGCGGTCGGTACGCTCGAAGTCGGCAAGGCAGCGGATTTCGTGCTTTACGACGTCAGCGATCTGCGCTTCAACGGCTTCCACGATGTGGCGGTGGCGCCGGTGGCAGCAGGCGAACCCACGCGTGTGCGCTACAACGTGGTGAATGGCCGCGTGGTGGTGGACAACGGTGTGATTCCCGGTCTCGATCTCGAACAGCTTCGTTATGAAGCGGCCGAGGGTGTGAAGCAGCTTCTCGCCGATTAAATCACCCAAGCACCCAAGGGATACGCCCCGATGCAACAAAGAAGAATCCGGCTCGGTATTCTCACACCATCGTCGAATACAGCCTTGGAGCCGATGACCTCGGCGATGCTAAGCGAATTGCCACACGTTAGCGCGCACTTTGCGCGTTTCACCGTGACGGAGATCGCGCTATCGGAGCAGGCGCTCGGTCAGTTCGACGCGAGCCGGATTCTGGCTGCGGCGCGTCAACTGGCCGATGCGTGTGTGGATGTGATCGGCTGGAGTGGCACATCGGCCGGCTGGCTCGGCTTCGAGCACGACCAGACGTTGTGCCGCCAGATCACCGAGGAGACGGGTATTCCCGCGACGACCTCGGTGCTGGCGCTCAACGAAATCTTCGCGAAAACGGGAGTGCGGCGCTTGGGTTTGGTGTCGCCGTATATCGACGACGTTCAGCAACGGATCGTGCGCAACTACGAGAAGCTCGGCATCGAATGCGTTTCGGAACGACACCTTGGCTTGCAGGACAATTTCAGTTTTGCCGAGGTGCCGGACACGCAATTGGCGATCATGATGCGTGAAGCTGCGTTCGCAAGGCCGGATGCGGTGACGACGTTCTGCACGAATCTGCATGCTGCACATCTGGTGCGGGCGTTCGAAATGGCCACCGATATTCCGGCCTATGACACGGTAGCCACCGTCGTTTGGAAGTCTTTAAGAATGCTTGGGGTGGATACGAAGCCATTGGCAAGCTGGGGCAGCTTGTTTACCAACGTGGCATAACGTCAAGAGATCACAGGTCGCGGCGATTCTCGCAGTCTTCGTCGGGGTCCACCGCCGTCTGTCTGCGGTGCCGGCGTCCCCGCGGAAATCGGCGCCGTGGTCCAATTCCTGTGCTCCGAGCAGGCGTCGTATGTGAACGGCCAGACGGTGCCGGTGGACGGCGGCTTTATGGCGGCGGGCGTGCTGGAGATTTAGGAAGACGGCACGCTCGCGCTATAGACCGGATCGCAAAGGAGGCGGCTGCGCAGCCAGTCGCAAATGTTCGACACCCGCCGCGAGTGGAAGCGTCGATTGCTGCCCGTCGCGCATGCGAATGCTGATCGTCCGCTCGCGCTCATCGCGCGACCCCACCGCGACCAAAATCGGCACCTGCTTTTCGCGTGCGTCGACGATCTTCTTTTGCAGCCGCTCCGGCCTGCTGTCGAGCAGCGCTCTGATGCCGGCGTCGTCCAGCGCCTGCATCACCTCAAGCGCGTAGGCCGCGTTCGCATCGCTGATCGTCGCAACCACGACTTGCTCCGGCGCGAGCCATACCGGCAACCATCCTTCGTGATGTTCGAGCAGCATCGCGATGAAACGCTCCATGCTGCCGAGCACCGCGTGATGAATCATGACCGGCCCCTCGCGTTCGTTGCGCTCGTTGACGAACTCCGCGTCGAGCCGCTCGGGTAGCACGAAATCGAGCTGGATCGTGCCGCATTGCCAACTGCGTTCGCGGCTGTCCGTTAGATGAAACTCCAGTTTCGGGCCGTAAAAAGCGCCCTCTCCTTCGAGTACGTCGAATTCGAGACCCGCCGCGCGCGCGGCATTTGCCAGCGCTTCTTCCGCGCGATCCCACGTTTGATCGTTGCCCGCACGCATGGCGGGCCGCGTGGCCAGCGCTACCTTGAAATCGGGGAAACCGAGGTCCGCATAGACAGCACGCAACAGCGAACAGAAGCGGCCGACTTCAGCTTCGATATGCGCCTCCGTGCAGAACACATGCGCGTCGTCCTGCACGAAAGAACGCGTACGCTTGAGCCCTTCAAGCGACCCCGAAGGTTCGTCACGATGACACGCGCCGAATTCGCTATAACGAACCGGTAACTCGCGATACGACCGCACGCGCTGGTTGAACACCTGCACGTGACACGGACAACTCATCGGCTTCAAACACAGCGCGCGGCCTTCTTCCGCGTCGGCCAGTGAATACATCGCCGCGCCAAACTTCTCCCAATGGCCGCTTTTCTCCCACAGCGAACGCGCCAGCAATTGCGGCGTACGGATCTCGCGAAAGCCCGCGCGCCGCATGCGGGCGCGAATGTAGTCTTCCAGCACGCGGTACAACTCCCAGCCGCGCGGGTGCCAGAAAACCATGCCGGCGCCTTCTTCCTGCTGATGGAAGAGGTCGAGTTTGTTGCCCAGTACACGATGATCGATGTCGTTCACGATGACGCTCCGTTTGATTTGATGTGCAGATACTGCGGATCGATGCCGCAAACGGAGGTCCAGAAACGCCAAAGGCCCCGTCCGTTTCCGGCGGGGCCTTTGGTGGTCTGCCACTGCTTCGTACTTCTAGCGTGCGCAACCTCCAGACGACCCGCCTGTGAAGGTGGTCGTCGCGGTGGTGACGGCAGCGAAGGGAATCGAGTGGAAGTCCATGGATCGACAGTAAACGATTTTGCGAAGGGACGTCAATCGTAATTTCGACGATTGCATGTGCGCGCTGTTATTGCTGGCCGCAGCCGATGTCGCCTTCTGCGCAGTGCAATTGTTCGTCTAATAGCTTGGTTTGTGCTTCTGTGAGGCGGCTCAGGCAGTACGCATGAATCATCGGCTGGGCGCTGTAGGGTGTCGGCGACGAAGTCAGGAACTCGCATTGCGCGTCGCGATAGGCGACCCACGCGCGCTCGGCCTTCTGCAAACGCGGTTTGCCTTGCGGGCTGACCTTTTTCAGCAGCTTGCTGTAGGTCTCGTTCAGTTTTTTGTCGGCCGACTGGTAGTCGAGGTCGGCGCAATGGTTGAGCGAGTATTGGTCGGATGCATTCTTGCAATCGATGGTTTCGGCGTGCGCGTGGATGCTCAACCAGAGACATGACACGGCCAGAATCGACGCTCGCTTCATGGAAAACCTCACGCGTTGGGTTGCTTGATATCGTACGGTGGCGGCGCTAGCCGGCCAGGGCAGTAGAATAAACGATACGAAGCATGTTTGATCCGACGCTTACGCGTACTCGCTAAACTTCGATCCCCAACATAAACCGACCGAGCACCTCATCTTGACCATCCACATCCGCCCCGCCCACGCGCCCGACGCCGCCTTGATTCTCCGCTTCATCACCGAACTTGCCGTGTATGAAAAAGCGGAGCGTGAAGTTGTCGCTACCGTTAGCGACATCGAAACGAGCCTGTTCGCCGCTACGTCCACCGCGAAGGCTTTGATCTGCGAAATGAACGGCGAGCCGATCGGCTTCTGCGTTTACTTCTTTTCTTATTCGACGTGGCTCGGCAAACAGGGGCTTTATCTGGAAGACCTGTACATATCGCCGACATCGCGCGGCAGTGGCGCGGGCAAACAGATGCTTCGCCACCTCGCACAAATTGCATGCGAAACAGGCTGTGGGCGCTTCGAATGGAGCGTACTCGACTGGAACGAGCCGGCAATCGGCTTCTACGAATCGATCGGCGCGAGCGCGCAAAGCGAATGGGTTCGCTACCGGCTGGCGGGCAAGGCACTCACGGCGTTTGCCGACGGCAATGCGTGAGACACGCTCGCCCTCGAACAGAAACATAGCGGGCATTCGCAAAATGCTGGCGTGCCATCACTGACCCATTAATCTGCCGCCCCGTTCACGACCGGGTCAACCTCAAACGCGGCGCCGGTGGCGAAGAACGTCCCGCCCGCCACGTAATGGCACGTGCGCAGGTCAGGGTCGTCGCCGAAGTGCCAGCGATTGTTCGAATACACACGGCTATCCGCATATGCGGCGACCACTTCGCCGATGATCAGATCGTGCCGTTGGCTATCGTCCGGAATGACCTTGCATTCCATCCACGTGATACAGCCGGCTAGCATCGGCACATCGATTTCTTGTGCAGGGAACGTCTCGAGTCCAAAGGCCGAAAACTTGTCGATTTCAGCGCCTGCGTTCGAGCCCACCGCCAGCGTCTGCGCAGCGAACCCGCGGCTCGGCAGTTGCAGTCCGAACACGCCGCTCGCTTCGATCAGTTGCCGCGTGAGGGTGCGGCTGTCCACTACCACGACGACTTTCGGCGGGGTGAAATCGAGCGGCATCGCCCACGATGCCGCCATCACGTTCGAACGGCCGCCATGCGCGCTGGTGATGATCGTGACGGGGCCATGATTCAGTAACTGCGTCGCCCGCGACAACGCCACAGGTTCTCGTGTGATTTTCATACGTGCTTTTCCGCTTCGAATGGATCAGGCAGATTGTAGCGGGGACACGCAAAACGAGTGAGGCGCACACTTGCGCGCCGTTTTTGGGCGAGAATGCAAGACCACCGCAAACCGCTGGAGAGATTGTGCGCATCGTCTGCCTGCATACCGCTGACAGCAATATCGCCTTGTTCGAAGCAGCCGCTCGTGCCGCGGAATTCGAGGTGCTCGAATTGACCCATGTGGTCCGGGCTGACTTGCTCGCTGCTGCTGAACAGGCCGGCGGCTTGACCGATGCGATCGCAGCGCAAACCCGCGAGGTGCTCCTCGCGCTGAAGGACAACGCAGACGCTGTGTTGCTCAATTGTTCGACGCTCGGCCCATCTATCGACGACGCCCTTGCCGCGCAAGCGGCACCGGTGCCCGTTTTGCGTGCCGACGCCGCGTTGGCTCAGCGCGCGGTAGAAGGCGGCGGCAAGGTTGTCGTGCTATGTACCGTATCCACGACACTCATCCCGACCACCAACTTGTTCGCTCAAGCCGCCGCGCGTACCGCCGCGGAGGTCGGGGTTCAGTTGGTTAGCGGCGCTTGGAAACGTTTCAAAGCCGACGACACGGCGGGCTATCTGTCCCTGATCGCCGCCGCCGCGGATGCGGCCTACGAAAACGGCGCGGACGTCGTGGTGTTTGCACAAACATCGATGGCCGGCGCGGCCCTGTTGGTCACAGGCGCGGCGAGACCGCTGACCCCACCGGCCATCGCCCTCGCCGCCGCAGTCCAGGCGGCCAGGCTCGCAGTCTGAAGCCATGTTCGCCGAATACATCGTCAAGTGGAATTTGCTGCCGGATGGCGAGCCGATTCGCACGCATAGCAGCCGTCTGTTGCCGGTGCGCCAGCATGGCGTCGCCGCGATGCTGAAAGTTGCGCGGGAACCCGAAGAGAAATTCGGCGCGCAGTTGATGGTGTGGTGGGACGGCGACGGCGCGGCCCGCGTGCTCGCCCATGATGCCGACGCCCTGCTGCTGGAGCGCGCCCAAAGCAATCACTCGCTAGTAGACCAGGCCCGCACGGGCGACAACAACGCTGATGACTACGCTATCGACATCCTCTGCGCCGCCGCTGCACGACTCCACGCATCGCGAAACAAACCGCTGCCAGAACTGATCGGCTTGTCGCGCTGGTTCCAGAGTCTCTGGCCCGCAGCGGAGCGATACGGCGGCTGGTT
Source organism: Paraburkholderia sp. (assembly GCF_035656215.1). Lineage (GTDB taxonomy): Bacteria > Pseudomonadota > Gammaproteobacteria > Burkholderiales > Burkholderiaceae > Paraburkholderia. The sequence continues at coordinate 30,096 of NZ_DASRSY010000318.1, read as the reverse complement.
TGCCGAGAGTGCCGCAGCAGCACAAGCACTGCTCGCGGCATCGCAAGACCCGGTCGTGCTGCACGGCGATATTCATCACGGCAACGTACTCGATTTCGGCGCGCGTGGATGGCTGGTGATCGACCCGAAAGGTCTGTACGGCGAACGCGGTTTCGACTACGCGAACATCTTTTGCAATCCCGACCAGGCGTCCGCGCTGGTGCCGGGACGGTTCGAGCGTCGCGTCGAACGGGTGGCGCAGATCGCCGGACTCGACAGACGCCGTTTGCTGCAATGGATTCTCGCGTGGTCGGGTTTGTCCGCGGCGTGGATTCTCGAAACGGGCGAGACGCCGGACATCGACATAGACGTCGGCAGAATGGCGGCCGAAGCGCTGAGGCGGAAGTGATTGCGGGAAAGTGACCGCGGGAAATTGGCTACGGGGAACTGAAGACGAAACGATCCTGGCCGGACGCAGCCGCTAAACCGCAGTCGAATACAGCCGCTTTTTTCCTTGCCTTCGCCTCGATCCCTTCTCGATCCTTGCCGGTGCATGCAGAGCCCATCAGGCGGCAGCCGGTAAGCCACCGCCATGCATTCCGTCAGTCAATGCGGGGCTTTACCGTTCGGTATGGCGTCCAGCGGTTTATGCTGTTCCTCGCCGAGTCCTGGGAAAAATGCGTTCCATGCGGCGCGCACGCCCTGAGCCGCGGTGGCCTCCGCGGCGATCGATTCGGTCTCGCCTTCGGCAGCTTTCGCTGGGTCGGCGGACAGGCCACGCCAGTGTGTGAAGACTAGCAACGGTTTCTCGGTCCATATCCCGTCGCCGTACTTCGCAAATGCCGTGTCCCCGCTCGTCAACTGCACCTCGTACCAGCCTTCACGGGCGGGCGTGTGCGCGGCAAGCTCAAACCACGCAGTCGGTTCGATTTCCTTCATGTCGTCTCCGGTCGGATAGATCGTCATTGGTAACCACAACAAAGGCATTCTTCATGCCCGAGCCCGGTAGCGGCGCGGCAGGCGGCCGCCGCATCTCACGCGATGTTGCACGGCCGCGCGCTGGGCATGACCTGCGGGCAATTCGTCGACGTTGCGTACTTCCAAATCGCCGCGCATAAACGACACGATAGCGCGACATGGGTCACGCGGACAAACGTAAAAACTTACACGGCGTGTCTGGCGGTCGCCAGGCTTACCGACCCGCTGCCCGACTCGCACGCTATCTCGCGCACCAGTTCGGCCAATACGCCAACAGCGAGCGTCAGTTGTTCGGCTGGCGTGCTGCCGTAGCCGATCACCAAGCCGTTCGCTTCTTCACGCTGCTGCAACGCAAAACCCGATAGCGCACGCGGGTTCAGCCGCCTGGTGAGCGCGCGTTCGGCGAGGGTCCGATCGGAAATGTGCGGCGGCAGGCGAAGCGTCAGATGCAGGCCGCAATTGCCGCCCAGAATCTGCGACGGCGCGAAATGCGCGGTGAGCCCATCGCGCAACGCCTGCTGGCGCTCGCGATACAAACGCCGCATGCGGCCCAGATGCCGCCCGAATTCGCCGCTGTCGATGAAATGCGCCAGCGCCAACTGCTCCAGCCGATGCCCGCCGCGCAGCATTTCCTGCAAGGCAACAGCCGTGTGCGCGGCGATTGCACGCGGCAGCACTACGAAACCGATGCGCAACGCCGGAAACATCGTTTTGCTGAATGAGCCGACGTACAACACCGGCGCATCCTCGACCAGCCCCTGCATGCTGGCAATCGGCTCGCCGGTATGACGGAATTCACCGTCGTAGTCGTCTTCGATCAGCCACGCGCCGCAGCGGCGCGCCTGCGCGATCAGCTCCAGGCGGCGCGCCACCGACAACACCGAACCGGTCGGATACTGATGCGCGGGGGAGGTATAGATCAGCTTCGGCGTATGTGTCTGCCACGCGCCGGGCGGTACGGCGATGCCCTCGGGATCGACCGGCATCGGCACTATGGTCAGATCGCCGAGATTGAACGCGGCCTTCGCGCCGCGATAGCCCGGATCTTCAATCCACGCGATGTCGCCCGGATTGGTGAACAGCCGGACGCACAGGTTCAACGCTTCCTGCGCGCCTTCGGTGATCACCACCTGCGAACCCTCGCAGCGTACGCCGCGCGCCATCCGCAGATGCGCGGCAATCGCGTCGCGCAGCGCCGGTTCACCTGCCGGTGAACCGTAGCCAAGCGCGAGGGGCAACGCGCGCTCCATCGAACGTTCTAGCGCGCGCCGCCAGGCCGCCAGCGGAAAGCGGTCCAGCGCGGGCGTGCCCGGTGTCAGCGGCAAGGTGTTGTCGGCGTGGGTGCGCGTCGCCGCGAATTGTTCGACGCGTGCCGCGTAGGCGACCTCCCGCGCGGCCGACGGCGTCTGCGGTTCGCCCCGTGCGGCGGGACTGGAGAGCGGGCTCACACGCGTGCCCTGTTTGTCGGCCACCACATAGCCGACCGCGGCCAGATGCTCGTAAGCGATCACTACCGTGTTGCGTGACACGCCCATCTCCGCCGCCAGCAAGCGCGACGAAGGCAGCAGCGACCCCGCTGGCAAACGCCCCGCGAGAATCGCCTGCTGCAAACGCTCGATCAGTTGTTTTTGCAGCGGCGCGGACTTTTCGCCATTGCCGGCGGCGGTTGCGGCGGCCGGGTGGGTAAGCGGGCCAATGATCTCGATCATCTCGGCTGGACCTATCAAATACTATTCCCGTGGATCTTTTTAACATACCACGTTTGCCGTATTGTTCTCCATAAGCGACGATCATCTACGACTAACAGGAGAGCAGGCATGGAACCCAGACGCAACGCATTCGAGCAGCCGATCGGCGCGCCCGTCCCGGGCTGGAAAGGCGCCCGGGCGCCCGGCCGCGAGCCGCTGGTGGGCAGCTATTGCCGGATCGAACCGGTGGACGTCGAACGCCATGCGGCCGACCTGTACGAGGCCTACAGCTCCGCGCCTGACGGCCGCGACTGGACCTACCTGAATGTCGGGCCGTTCGAGAGCCTCGCCGCATATCGCGAGCATCTGACGCGCATGGCCGCATCGCCTGATCCGCTGCATCACACAGTGATCGATCTGGCGACCGGCAAGGCAGTCGGCACGCTCGCGCTGATGCGCATCGACCGCGCGAACGGCGTGATCGAAGTCGGACACGTCACCTATTCGCCGCGCCTGAAACGCACGCGCATCGCTACCGAGGCGATGTTCCTGCTGATGAACCACGTGTTCTACGACCTCGGCTATCGTCGCTTCGAATGGAAATGCGATTCGCTGAACGGACCGTCGCGCACGGCGGCGTTGCGCTATGGCTTTACCTTCGAAGGGATCTTCCGGCAGGCGATCGTGTATCACGAACGCAATCGCGATACCGCATGGTTTTCGATTATCGAGAGCGAATGGCCCGCGCTGCGTCCGAGCTATGTGCGCTGGCTCGATGCCGGCAACTTCGATGCGCAGGGCAAGCAGGTTGAGCGGCTGGTCGATCTGATCGCACAGCAGCGGGCTGCGGCGAGCGAAGGCGGTCAATAAGGTAGCCGGTGTTCGCGGGCCGGTTGCAGGCCGGCTAGAGGGCCGGCTTGCAACTGGCCCGACAATTCCGAGGTTTTGCGTGCTGACGAGACTGTGGAGACTAACGCGACTTCAGCTGACGTGCCTCGCGACGAATCAGGCGATGCTTGCTGCTCGCCGCAGCACAATAGTCGGTTTGCCTTTGTATGTCGTGCGAAGCTGTTCGCGGTAACCGCACTTATGCGCGACATTCAGCGACGGCTGGTTTTCCGGCGCGATGATGCAGGCGGTGTCACCGTCCGGCCAATGCGCATCGGCCCAAGCGAGTGCGGCGCGCACCGCTTCGGTCGCGTAGCCGCGGTTGTGCACGGCGGGGTCGAGTGCCCAGCCGATTTCAGGCGTATCCATCAACGAAGGTTCGATCTCGCGGTGGTAGTCGGCAAAGCCGACTTCGCCGAGGAAGCGGCCGCTGTCCTTTTCCCGTACCACCCAGTAGCCGTATCCCAGCATCGCCCAATGTCCGGCGTAGCGCAGCAGGCGCGCCCAGACTTCTTCGCGCGTGAACGGCTTGCCGCCGATGTAGTGGATCACCTCGGGATCGGACCACATCGCATAGCTCTCGAGGAAATCGTCGCGCGTATGCGGCCGCATGATCAGGCGGTCGGTGGTGAGGAGCGTGGGGCGGGTGGGCATAGGCGGGCTGATGGTTGGCGCGAACGCTTTGGGGTTGAGAGGCGTTAAAGAGAGGCAGTGAAGAGTGCCTGGGATGATCGCAGATTTTTTGCGCGCCAGGTTCGCCACCAAAATCCCGGGAGTGCTCGCGCTGCCCCGTCAATCAAAGCCTCAGCCCCTCACGCCAGCTCAAGAAACCGCGCCAGACACGGATTGCGATTCGTCGGCGACCACGCCAGCACCTGCTCGATCAGCGGCGCGTCGACCAGCGGCCGGAACACCACACCCGCAAGTTGCGCCTTGCGCATCGAGGCCGGCACCAGCGCCACCCCCACGCCTTCATCGACGAGACTGAGCACGGTCTGCTGCAACTGCACTTCAAAGCGGATATCCGGTTCGAAGCCGCCCGAGCGGCAATGCTCGAGGATAGTCGCGCGCAAAGTGGGGGCGACTTCCTCGGAAGCCAGCACGAACGGCTCGCCCGCCAGTTGCGCGATCTTCAACCGCCGCGCGCGTGCTCGCGGATGGCTGCGCGACAACGCAACGCACAGCGGTTCGCGGAGGATCGTCCGCGTCGCGATGCGCTTGTCGGGCACGTTCGGAAACATGATCGCCGCGTCGATCTGGCCGGCCAGCACCTGCGCGGCCAGATCGTTCGAGACGACCTCGCGCAGATTCAATGCGACCTCGGGAAACGCGACGCCGAAAACGCGCGCATAGCCTGGCACAACGTTGTACGCGGCGCACATCGTGAAGCCGATAGTGAGTTTGCCGGCATCGCCGTGCGCCGCGGCTTGCGCGTTACTGACCGCCTGCTCCACCGACGCAAGGATCGCCTTCGCATCGACGTAAAAACGCTCGCCTGCCGCGGTCAGCGTGACACTGCGCGGACTGCGTTCGAGCAGCGTCACACCCAGGCTCGCCTCCAGTGCCGCCAGTTGCCGGCTCAACGGCGGTTGCGACAGATTCAGGCGTGCCGCCGCCCGGCCAAAATGGCGCATCTCGGCGAGTGTCACGAAGTAGCGTAGCGGCTTGATGTCGATCACGACGCCCTCAGTCTGAATAACGATGCAAAAAAGGTATTGTTGGAGGCGAAAAACAGTATTGGATTGTATCAACGCAAGCCACTACGCTGGCGCATCGCTCTGTCCGCCCACGCCTTTTTGTACCGATGTTAGCCACTCTTGAAATTCTGCTTCCCGTGTTCGGCCTGATTTTCGCGGGCTTTGCATGCCGCCGGCGCGGCGTGCTCGGACCGAACAGCGCGTCCGAGCTAAACCGCTTCGTGGTCTGGCTGGCGCTGCCAGCGCTGCTGTTCGACACGATGGCGCACGCCACATGGCAACAGCTCTATCAGCCGGCCTTCGTCGCGGCGTTCTCGATCGGGTGCATCGGCGTATTTCTGCCGATTCTCATCATGCGCATGATGAGCGGCCGGCATCTGGCCGACGCGAGCGTCGACGCAATTGCGGCCTCGTATCCGAACACCGGCTACATCGGTTTTCCGCTCGGCGTGATCGCGTTTGGCTCAGCTAGTCTGACGCCGACGACGATCGCCACGATCCTCGTCGCGTGCGTGCTTTTTGCGCTTGCCATCGTGCTGATCGAAGTCGGCTTGCAGACCGAACGCACGCCGCACAAGCTGGGGTTGAAAGTGCTGGGCTCGCTGGCGCGCAATCCGCTGATCGTGTCGCCGATTGCAGGTGTGTTGTTCGCGAGCTTCCACGTCGCGTTGCCGCAAAGTGCGGAGACCTTTCTGAAGTTGTTGAGCGGCGCCGCCAGTCCCTGCGCACTGGTGAGCCTCGGCTTGTTCCTTGCGGAAAAGCGTCCATCCGAAACCGGCGCGCGCGGCATCTCGTTGCTGCTGACCGGCGTCAAGCTACTGGTCCAACCGGCGCTGACCTGGTGGCTCGCGGCGCGCGTGTTCGGGCTCTCGCCCGCGCTGGTCGAGATGGCCGTTGTCCTGGCCGCACTGCCCACTGGCACCGGCCCGTTCATGCTTGCCGAGTTCTACGAGCGTGAAGCGCACATCACGTCACGCACGATTTTGCTGTCGACGGTGGGCTCGGTCGCGACCCTGTCGTTACTGCTGCTGGTGATGGGGCATCGCACGTAAGCGGACCGGGGCGCTGTGCCCCTAAACGCCCTGAGCGCAGTTGCGCGCACCTGAACCGGCGTCGCCGGCATTCATTGACGTCTTTCATTGACGTCTCCTCGCGCGATACCTTTTCCATCACCGGGCACCTCACGCTAAGATTGAGCCCGCTGGGCCGGCGCGCCGCGTAAGCGACGCTGCCCGCGCATGTGTCGTCATCATGCGTGCCGCCCGAAAGATCACACGAAAAGCTTCGCTCGGAGAATCAGATGTCTGAAGAATATGAAGTGCATGGTCCGCACGACCATGCAGTTGAACACGCCGGCCACCACGACGCCGATCCCTTTGCGAGCCGCATGGCCGTGATGACGGCGATCCTCGCGACGATCGGCGCACTGTGCGCCTACCAGAGCGGCAACAGCGAAAATCTGGCGCTGTACTACAAGAACGAAGCCGCCATCAAGAAGACCGAAGCATCGAATCAATGGAACTACTACCAGGCCAAGGGTGAGAAGGAAAATCTGGCGGAACTCGGCGCGGCGCTGTCGCTCGGCAATGCCGATGCACACGCGAAGTTCCTCGCCGACGTCGACAAATACAAGCAGCAGAAAGAGCCGATCCGCGCGAAGGCTGAAGCGATCGAAAAGGACGTCGTGGACAACGACGCTAAAAGTGAAGCGCTGCTGCACGGCCATCATCGCTGGGCACAGGCCACGACTTTGATTCAGGTCGCGATCGCCCTGTCCGCGATCACGTTGCTGACCCGCAAGAAATGGCTGCGCAATCTCTCGTTCGGTATTGCGGCCGCGGGCGTGGTTACTGCGGCTGTGGCGTTCTTTTCGACTTGATCGTCGCGCTGGGTGTGCGTCAGCTGAGCCCGCAAGTCTCTTGCCGCTCACAAGCTCTACTTCGATCCTAAAACCCTACACACGTCACTTTGCGATAGGTCAAAGACGCGCGGATTGGATGCTCAGCAGTCCAACTTTCATGACATTAATTAAGGATGTCGCGACCTCACGTCGCGCATCCGCGCCGTTGCATCTGGCGCAACCTGTCATGGAGGACTCAACATGAATGCATCCCCGGATGCTGCAGGTGACTTCGTCGCCAATCTCGACGAAAGTGTTCTGCTTCCGCAACTCGGCTGCCCGTCAGGCGAGATCGGCGTGGCAGTCGGCGACATGCTCGAGCGCACCAACCTGGCTATCATCGACGCGTCTTTCGATTTGCTCGACCTGCACGCGAACGAGCGGATTCTTGAAATTGGTTTGGGCAACGGCGGCCATATCGCATCGGTATTGGATCAGGCGGCAGGGCTCCGCTACACCGGCATCGATCTATCGCCGACCATGATCGCCGAGGCGCGCCGCCGCAACGCGGCCTTCGTCCGCGATGGCCGCGTGTGGCTCGAAACCGCCGACGTCATGTCCTTGCCCTTCGCAGCCGGCCTATTCGACAAAGCCATTGCGATCAACACGACGTATTTCTGGCCAGGCCTGATCGCCGCGCTGAAGGAGACGCGTCGCGTGTTGCGCGCGGGCGGCGTGCTGGTGATCGCGGCCGTCACACCCGAGGCCGCCGCGGAGATGCCGTTCGCCAAATACGGCTTCACCGTCGACAATGCCGCCGCACTGGAAGCCGCCTGCATTGCCGCCGGCTTCGACCACGTAGGTATCACGCGTTACGTCGAGCCGTTGCTCGATCCGCCGCAAGAATTCGGCGCACGCGAGTTTTATCTGCTGCGGGCCCGCGCCGGCTGAGGCGGCGCTAAACCGCTCAGACGCGATGCGCAGTGCCCCTCAATGCGCGATACCGCGAGCAGCACGTTCGAGCAATAGCTCACGCTCGCGCGCGTTGCGCGTCATGGCGGCCGCGCGTTCAAATTCGGCGCGCGCCTCTTCCACGCGGCCGAGTTTCTCCAGCAGATCGCCGCGCACGCTCGGCAACCAGTGATAGTTGGCGAGCGCGGCATCGGCTGCTAGCGCGTCGACGATTTCCAGACCGGCAGCCGGTCCGAACGCCATGCCGACCGCCACCGCCCGGTTCAGCTCGACCACCGGTGAAGGCGCCACCTGCGCCAGCGCGTCGTACAACGCGACGATCTGCGCCCAGTCAGTCTCTTCAGCGCGACGGGCGCGCGCATGACACGCGGCCAGCGCCGCCTGCAATGCATACGGGCCGCTCGCGCCGCCCAACGCATGCGAGGTGCCGAGCGCGGCCAGCCCGCGGCGGATCAGCAACGGGTCCCAGTGGCTGCGGTCCTGATCGAGCAGCAGCACCGGCCTGCCTTCGGCATCCGTGCGCGCGTACGTGCGCGACGCCTGGATTTCCATCAACGCGACGAGGCCATGCACTTCGCTTTCGTCAGGCACGAGCCCGCTCAGCACACGCCCAAGCCGCAGCGCTTCCTCGCACAAGGCCGGACGCATCCAGTCGTCGCCGCCCGTGGCCGAATAGCCTTCGTTGAAAATCAGATAGATCACCTGAAGCACCGACGCGAGCCGCGGCGCACGCGCATCCGCTTGCGGCACCTCGAACGGCACCTTGGCCGCCGACAGCGTGCGCTTGGCCCGCACGATGCGCTGCGCGATCGTCGGCTCGGGCACGAGGAACGCACGCGCGATTTCGTCCGTGGTGAGGCCACCGAGCAGGCGCAGCGTCAGCGCGACGCGTGCGTCGGTGGACAGCACCGGATGGCACGCCGTGAACACCAGCCGCAGCAGGTCGTCGCCGATATCGTCGGCACGCGCGGCATCGAGGGTATCGACGAAATCCGGCACGAGGTGCGCCTCCTGTGCGTCGAGATCGTGGCCCAGCTCCTCGCGCTTGCGGGCATGGAGCGCTTCCTGCCGCAAGCGGTCGAGGGCGCGGTTCTTCGCGGTCGCCATCAGCCACGCTCCCGGATTGTCGGGTACGCCCGCGTCCGGCCAATGTTCCAGCGCCGACACCAGCGCGTCCTGCGCCAGCTCTTCGGCGAGCCCCACGTCGCGCACAATCCGTGCGACGTGGGCGATGACCTTGGCGGATTCGATCCGCCAGACTGCCTCGATGGCACGATGGGTGGCCGGTGTTGTCACTGGATTAGCCCGCTGCCTTGGCGTTCGGGTCCATGTAGATCAACTCCCAGATGTGTCCGTCGATATCTTCGAAGCCGTGCCCATACATGAAGCCGTAATCCTGCGGCGCGCGCGGCACCGTGCCGCCGGCGGCGAGCGCCTTCGCGACCAGCGCATCCACCTCGCCCCGGCTCTCGCACGACAGGCCCAACAGCGCCTCGGTACTTTCCTTCGGATTGCAAAGCGACTTGCGCGTGAAGGATTTGAACAGGTCCTTGACCAGCAGCATCGCGAAGAGGTTCTCGCCGAGGACCAGACAGGCGGCCTGCTCGTTGGTGAATTGCGGCTCGAAGCTGAAACCGATCGTGCTGAAGAATTCCTTCGACCGTCCGAGATTGTCGACGGCGAGGTTGACGTAGATCTGCTTATGCATGATGAAATCCATTGATCCAGTTGTGTGCTTGCTGGGGCAGCGCATTGCGTTGCAGTGCGCCGCCCAGGCAGCGATGCAGCGTGTTCAGCTCGCCTCGGCAAGCGTTTTCAGATTGCTCAGGCCGTCTTCGAAATCCTTGCCGACCATCTTGTCCATGCTGACGAACACCTGTATCAGCTTCGACAGAAACGGCGCCGGCCCATGCATCGCCCACGTAACTTGCGTCGCGCCCGCCTCGGGCTTCAACTCGAATTCGGCGATGTTATGCGCTTCGAACGGCTTGAGGAAATCGAGGTTCATCGTCACGCTCGACGGCGCCGTCGTATCCACGATCTCCATCTGCCCCACGCCGATCTTTTCGCTTTGCCATGCATAACGCGCGCCCTTGCCGCTTGACGTACCGCTATAGGTGCCTTGCGTCGCGGGATCTTTGCGCAGGAACGGATTCCAGCGGTTGAATTGATGCATGTCGTCGATCAACGCGTAGATCCGCTCAGGCGGCGCCTCGATGCGCACGCTGCGTTCAATGCGAAAGTTGTCGGGTCGCGTCGCCGCATAGATGAGCAGCAGCGCTACCGCCGCGACGACGGTAATCAGAATGGTCTTGAGCATGACGAGTCCTTTCGATGTAGCCGGATCGACGCCTCGTTCGGCAATCAGATCGGCGTCAGGATCAATGTTTGGCCGCGTCCAGTTTATGAAAACGGTCCAGTTCCGGGCTCGGCTCGAAGTCCTCGAGTTCGTACAGTTGCCGCACTTCGATTTCGCCTTCGGCCTGCTCGCCGAACGGTGACGGAAACCGCCGCGCCCATTCCATGGCTTCTTCGCGGGAGCGAACCTGAATCACCGTGTAGCCGGCGACCAGTTCCCTGGTTTCCGCGAACGGACCGTCTAGCACCGTGCGCTTGCCACCGCTGTAATGGATGCGCCAGCCTTTCGAACTCGGTTGCAAGCCGGTTGCGTCGAGTAGCACGCCGGCCTTGGCCAGTTCTTCGTGGTAGGCGCCCATCGCAGCCATCAGCGCATCGTCCGGCGGGCCGCCGGCTTCGCTGACGGCAGTCGCCTTCACTATGATCATGAATCGCATCGCGATCGCTCCTTGGGTGGTGTGTGGTAAGTAGCGAGCCATTCTCTGTTTGCTCCTTACTCACACGACGAGCGATACGCGAGTGGATCGACATATTTGTCGTCGATCTAGGGAAAACCCTAGAAAAATAGCCGCGAATGGGCGAACCCGCTTACATGAAACAAGGCCCGAGCTTGCGGACTTCGACGGTGCACCACGTGGCCGCCGGGCAGGCTTGCGCGATCGCCACCGCTTCTTCCTGGCTTTCACAATTGAGCAGGAAGAAACCGCCGATCATTTCCTTGGCTTCAGCGAACGGGCCGTCGAGCAGTTTGGGCTTTCCGTCGCGCACCTGCACGCGCACGGCGTCACTGGAGGAGGTCAGCGATTCGACCGCGACCAGCTTGTCGCGCTCCTTGAGATCGGCGGCGAAACGCACCATCTGGTCGTAGACTTCGCGCCCGGCCTGCTCGCCGCGTTCGATGCGCTGATTCGGGGGTTCGACGATAAGCAGCATGTACGACATGACGTCTCCGATTTATCGCGCCGTGGACGTGAACGCCAGGCGGGCGTACGACGGCAAAAACGCGCTTACAGTTAGGTAGCGAAAGGCAGTCTAGCAAGCGCAGATGAGTCCAGCAAACCCGTTTCACCGCCCCGGCGCCAACGGAGCGCAGGCCCTACGGACACTCGTAATACAAGCGTGGCATGTGGATTGCTGACCCGCTTGTATCGACACGCATCCGAGGTGACATCATGGGAAATCGATCTGGCTTGGGCATCATCGCCATGTTATTGACGCTACTGACATTCACAAACGGGTGCACGCTTGGCGGTGCGGCGGCAGGTGGCGTGATCGGCAACGAGGCGACCAATCACAGTGCGGTCGGCACGGTCGGCGGCGCGGTAGCGGGCGGGATCATCGGACACGAGTTGGGCAAGTAGTTGGGCAAATAACGGAAGCGCTGAACTGCTTCCTAACACGCGACACGAAACCGCCGCTTTAAAGTATTCTCCGGGCGCGCTAAAGCTCGTCATGAATTTGCCGTTTATCGATTAATCGCGGTAGATAATCCGGGTTCAATCCGGCAATACTGCGCGGCAAACCGAGCCCAGGCTCATGGCATAGTCTGCCGGCATAACACACGCATCATATAAACCGAGCATCGGGGAAATTCATGCATCGATCGTGCAGTTGAGTGGTGGGCGCAATGGGACCGCATACTACGATATTACGAAGTACAACGATTAGACTGGTGGTGTTGCAAACACGGATATTTAACCATGTCGCACGCATCCAGATCTGAAAAACAACCTGTCATCCTCACCGGTGACCGCACCACCGGCCCGCTTCACCTGGGTCACTACATCGGCTCGTTGCGCTCGCGCGTGCAACTCCAGCACGAAGCGCAGCAATTCCTCCTGCTTGCCGATGCGCAGGCCATGACCGACAACGTCGGCCAGCACCAGAAAGTCACTGAAAACGTCATCGAGGTGGCGCTCGACTATCTCGCGGTCGGCATCGACCCGGCGAAATCGACCATCTTTATCCAGTCGCAGGTGCCGGAGCTGGCGGAACTGTCGCAGTATCTGCTCAACCTTGTGACGGTCGCGCGCCTCGAACGCAACCCGACCATCAAGGCGGAAATCGTGCTTCGCGGTTTCGAGCGGGATATCCCCGCCGGCTTCCTGACGTATCCGGTCAGCCAGGCCGCTGACATCACTGCGTTCAAGGCGACCCGCGTGCCTGTTGGTGACGACCAGTTGCCGATGATTGAACAAACCAATGAACTGGTGCGCCGTTTCAACAACACGGTCGACAAGCAGGTGCTGGTGGAATGCGAAGCGGTGCTCTCACACGTGGCGCGGCTGCCGGGCATCGATGGCAAAGCCAAGATGAGCAAGTCACTGGGTAACGCTATCACGCTGGGCGCGAGCCCGGACGAAATCACCAAGGCCGTAAACAACATGTACACCGACCCTAACCATCTGCGCGTCAGCGACCCAGGGCAAGTTGAAGGCAATGTTGTGTTCGCCTTCCTCGACGCGTTCGAGCCGGACGTACCAATGGTCGACGAACTCAAAGCGCACTACCGTCGTGGCGGTCTTGGCGACAGCGTGGTCAAGCGCGCGCTCAACGAACGTCTGCAGGCGATGCTCGCACCCATTCGGGAGCGCCGCCGCGAGTTGGCAACTGACCGCGCGGAGGTGCTGAATGTTTTGCGCCGCGGGACCATGCGCGCGCGGGAAGTAGCCGGTACGACGGTGTCAGAGGTGAAAGGTGCGCTCGGGTTGAATTACTTCCAGAACTGAGCGACCGAGAGTCTTCGTCGCTCAGTTCCCCTTGCGCGTGATGTGAACGTCGCATCCCATTTCGGTGGCGCTGCTCATCACCGCGTGCCACAGCGACTTTCACGTAGCGGCTAAAAGCGACCGGGCCTGCTCAAGAAGCGCGTGGGACGCCAGAAATTCGTTACGTCCTGCCATGGTAAGCGCAGCCTGCGCAGTCAGAGCGAATAGCTCGTCGTTGGACACCACAACCATCTCCAAACCCAAGCCAACCTGGTCGTATCGGCGAAAGAACGCGAGCATTTCGAACGCATCGAACCGGCGGTCCTGGGGGCCAGCCTTAGCTAGAAGCTCGGCGGCGGCGGCCAGTTGTCGAGTGGCTGCGAGGAAATCAGAGGGTTCCATGACATCGACCTCCTTATAAGTCGTCGTCGCCGAATGTTCCTGGAGTTTAGCGCAGGTCTTTGACAGTGCCAGAGAGGCAGCGCGCGGGCGCCAAAGAGATGCGGTTCGGCCGGTTAGCGATGCCGACTGCCCACTCGCCGCGGGCGGCTGAAGTCTCGCATTGGTAGTTAACATATGTTGTTGTTAATTTTGTTATGGCAACATATGTATCAGGCCGGGCGTCGATTCGACCTATAGTTCTGCCGAAACCGATAGGAGATTGTCATGAAATACGCGTCGCTACTGGCTCTCGCAGCTTTTGCGATTTTTTCGCAAGCCGTCTCGGCCCAGGATGCACAACCGACCTTGGCGAAGGTTCAGAGCGTGAACCTGATTGCAATCGGGCACAGGGAGACGTCTGTGCCGTTCTCCTATGTCGATGCCAATAACCAGGTCATTGGGTTCTCCCAGGACTTGTGCAACAAGATTATCGACGCGGTCAAGGCAAAGACGGGACACCCAGACCTACGCGTCCGCTTCATTCCTGTCACCTCGCAGAACCGTATTCCGCTGGTTCAGAACGGAACCGTCGACCTTGAATGCGGCGTCACGACCAACCTGACTTCGCGGCAAAATCAGGTCGCGTTTTCCGATACGTTCTTTGTTGCCACGACACGCCTCCTTACGCGCAAAGACTCCGGCATCAAGGATTTCTCCGATCTCGCTGGGAAAACCGTGGTGACCAATCAGGGCACGACGTCTGAACGCCTCCTCAGAAAGATGAATGAGGAGAAGAAGATGAACATGCAGATCATCAGCGCGAAAGACTACGGCGAAGGCCGTGTCACGCTCGAAACGGGACGCGCCGTCGCCTACATGATGGACGACGTTCTGCTTGCCGGCGCACGTTCGCTGACCGCCAAGCCGGCCGACTGGGTTATCGTGGGGACGCCTCAGTCCTCGGAAGCGTACGGTTTCATGCTTCGCAAGAACGACCCCGAGTTCAAGAAGCTGGTCGACGACGCAATGACTGGCGTAATGAAGAGCGGCGAGATCAAAACCATGTACGACAAGTGGTTCATGAAGCCGGTGCCCCCGAAAAACATCAACTTCGATTTCCCGATGAGCGACGAAATGCACAAGCTCTATGCGTCACCGAACGACAAGGCTTTCGATTGAGGAGATGAACGTTGAAATAGAAAAACGCCCCATGTGGGGCGTTTTTCGTTTCAGCGTGCTCGCGTAAGTTTGAGCGTTCCCGAAATAGAAACCAGACGCGGGTTTTAAACCACTGCTTCGACGATCGCTTGCGTGTGGGTGGATCTCATCAGCCCCTCGATCATCTTCGCTTCCGCGTTCGCGATCTCGCTCAACGATGCGACAGACAGCTGCCCATCCAGAATCGCCAGCCCCGTGCGAAGCCGGGCATATTCGCTGTCATCGAGAATCCACGCGCCGTCGTGATGCTCACGTGCGTCGAGCTGCACCATTGCCGCATGGGCGCTTTCGATATCGGCAAGAACATCCTCGCCAAGACCAAGACGCGCCAGCTCTTGCGATACCAGCAAATGCCGGCTCAGGGTCAGGTGCAAATCCCGCGAGCCCCGGCCGCGCCGGAATGCATCGAGGGCGGTGTAGCACTGCAGGAGCATCGCCGCGGTGACCGGCTCGTGGGCGGTGCGGCTAAAGGTCAGCGCCCGCAACAGCGGGGACATGGCCGGCTGGGTGTGCTTGCGGACTCGCGATTTACTGGACATATCGATTCAATCTCCTTCGCTAACTCTCGGCTTTGCCACCGAATGCTGTGCTCTCCGGTGGCAAACGCCGCCGATGCGCCGGCGGCTTGACAGACCCTTAACGTGAGTCTGTGTAACCATCATGGCAAGCAACTATTAAGACAGACTTAAACAAGCCAAAGTCTCGATTGCGTGACATCTCGCCGCGCCCGAGCGGATTTTCCGCTGCGACGCACCCGACACGCAACGTTGCCATATAAGTTCGGACCGGCTAAATACAAGTCACATTTATTGTACTGACGAAAAAAAACCCTGTTCCCGCGAGGGAACAGGGCCGGACAGGATGGAAGAGCCGTGCAGGCGCGTGGATGCTTGCCGGCCTTATAACCATCACAAACTAACTAACAAAGCTGTTGCTACCTGAACTGCAACTGCGTTACAGCTCGGTCCCTCGTATTCAACCTCACCTCGCTGCAACCCCCTGCTGATTCGCACGCATGGTTGCTTTGATTGCGCGCTATTGCATTGCTTCGACTTCCTACTGCTTTACTGCCCTGCCACGTCGGACAACCGCGGCAAACTGCCATCAACGGTACGGTTCAAAACAACGCGGGGGAAGACCGCGTCGATGGGCTCGGTGACTTGTCGCTCCATGGAAAACAGTTTATGTGAGCGCGCCCGAATGCAATTGCGCGAAAGGAGGGGAATTGGCAGGCCAGTTCGCTGAATCGGTGCAGCGTGGCGATTTCGTCAGACGTGAAGGCGGCTTGTACAGGCCGGTGGCAAAGCCATCGCGCCGCAGGGTTGCGCAAAGCAATCAACCCCGCGCAACAAAATCGCTAATCGTCAGCAGCACTTTTTCGCCCGGGCGCGCCAGCATTTTTCTTTCGGCCACCGCGGTAATACGTTTGCGTCCATCCGCGAACGTCTTCAGTACGCGCTCCTCGCCCGCACCGCGCTGCAACCAGAAGTGCTGTTCCAACGCCTCACGCGTGACGGCGCACTCGAGGTCTCTTCCTCGCGTCGAAAGCTGGAAAATCACCGCGCGTCCGTCTGGCGAGACGCTAGGTTCAAGCTCGATAATTTCCATAGCCCACCTCGCAAAATTCGTTGAGCCGCTCGATCGGCGGATGAGGCAAAAGCAAACCGCATGCCAATAAATACATCACGTGCCTCGCCAAACGTCGCGACGGTCACGCAAACCCGATACGCGCCGCGGCCAGTGATTCGCAAACATCGACTGCGCTTGAAGCGGCAAGCGTAACGGTGCGCTTTTTCGTGGCGAAGCAGAGCTTCAGCAAACAGCACTCACGCGTGCGTCGAGCAATGAAGTCGAGAGACCATCACATGAGCGCGTGGTAAAAAAGCGCTGCAGCCGCGACAATTCACGATAATTCTTACTAGCCACCCGTGCACTGGAAACGTTACCAGCATGTCTGCTCAAGCACCTTCCCTCACCCTGCGTCCGGCGTTAGCGGCGGACGAGCTTTTTCTGTTCGAATTGCGCAAGGCCACCATGACGGAGCATCTGACGCGTGCCGGCGAACCCATTGACGATGCCGGGCATCGCGCGCGTCTGCTGCACCGTTACGACGCGGCACAGGTGATTTGTATCGACGGCGCGCCGGCCGGTTTGCTGAAAGCGCATCGTACTGAGAACGAATGGGTCGTCGTGCAATTGCAGATCGCGCCGGCGCATCAAGGGCGCGGCATCGGCGAGCGGGCACTGCGGACGGTCTTGCTGGCCGCGCACGCCGACGCGTTGCCGGTTACGCTCAAGGTGCTCAAAGGCAATCCCGCAAGGCGCCTGTACGAACGCCTCGGCTTCGAGACCGTCGGCGAAGATGAAATACAGTTTCACATGAGACGCGCGCCGAGCGCGTCGGCGGAAACTCAAGCAGAATGAATGTCTGATAACGACTGATACAAAGCGACGCGCAATGGACCCTGTTATGACCTTTCGCGACACCTCAGCTATCGAAAGCTGGCACGCTCACGTTTATTTCGATTCGGGCAGCCGCGACACCGCGTGGTCCTTTCGCGAGCAAATCGAAGCACACTGGAACGGCAAGCTGCAAATGGGCCGCTTCCACGAGCGTCCCGTCGGACCGCATCCGATGTGGTCGTATCAGCTCGCATTCACGCAGGAGCAATTCGCCAATCTCGTCGGCTGGCTCACGCTGAATCACGGCGCACTTGATATTTTTCTCCATCCGAATACCGGTGATGCCTTGCGCGACCATCGCGATGCAGCGGTGTGGATCGGCCATTCGCACGAGCTGGTGCTGAGCGCCTTGAATTGACCCGTACTGGCAGGCGGCGCGTGCCCGGTCAGATATTCGAATACGAGCTGCACCAGCCGCGCGCCGCGACCTGTTTGTCGCCGAATAGCGTGCAGCCGCCGTAGGCGTCGGTGGTCTTACCCTGGAACAGCGAGCAGTTGCCGCAGGTTTGTCCGGCGGCGTAGTTGGGAAATTTCGCCTTGTCGACTTTGGATGCGTCCTCTTTGTAGCCGACGGCTTGCGCCGTCGGATCGGCTTCGCTCAGTTTGTTCGCGGTGTCGTCGGCGAACGCAGCGCGAAACAGCAGGAGCGATGAGCTCACGCCCACGCTCAGCATCAAAAAAAGGCGGCGCGAAGTTTTCATAGTGGTCCGATGGGGATAGTGACGCTCGTCAATCGATAAACCGCGTGAACCGTTCAACCGGTTCCCGGTCAGTGCGCAGCGTATTGACCCGTGCGGTTTCGTCGGCGAAACCGAGCGACATGCCGCACACCAGTTGCTCCTCGCCCGGCAGCCCGAGATGCTCGGCAATCACGCGATGAAACGGCGTGAACGCAGCCTGCGGGCAGGTATCGAGGCCACGGCCGCGCGCCGCCGTCATGATGGCTTGCAGGAACATGCCGTAGTCGAGCCAGCTGCCGCGCTCCATCACCCGCTCGATCGTGAAGAACAAGCCGACCGGTGCGCCGAAGAACCGGTAGTTCTGCGCATGCTGTTCGTGCATACGCGCCTTGTCGCCTTTCTGGATGCCCAACAAGCCGTACAGATTCCAGCCGATTTTGCGGCGGCGGTCGATATAGGGCGACACCCATTCATGCGGGTAGTAGCGATATTCTTCCTGATACAACGCGTCGCGCTGAGGGTCGTTATACGCCGCGACCAAAGCCTGCGACAGGCGCGCCAGCGACTCGCCCGTCACCACATACACTTTCCACGGCTGAGTATTGGTGCCGGAGGGCGCGCGGCTGGCGGCTTCGAGAATCGCTTCGATATCGGTGCGCGCAACCGGCGTGGGCAGAAAGGCACGAATCGAACGCCGCGACATCAGTGCGGCGTCGACTTGGTTGGCAGGTGCGGTCATCAGCGGAATCCCGGCAGGGTCAACAGTTTGGCGGTCTGCGAAGATTCTAGCGCGAGCGGCGGGTTTTCCGCTTGCAGGCTTGCAGGCTTGCAGGCTTGCAGGCTTGCAGGCAGTTTTAAATCCACCCCATGCAGACGGCGGCGACGATCGATCCCATCACCAGCACCGCACCTACGGTTTTGCGTTTGTTCAGCTCCGTCCACACCAGGACACCTGTGAGCGACAACAAAATGATGCTGCCCGCCAGGGTATCGATCAGCAGCACCCAGCCGACGCTCAAGCCGACGCCCTTGCGTTTCCCACTCGCGCCTATAAATTGAGCAGCATGACAAACTTTCTAAATGCTGACGATTTGTCAAACCTGTCTGCATCGCCGGCCGAGCACGAAATCGCCACACCGTTTATCCTTTTGCAACACCGCATACCGCAACTGTTCCGTCCATCTTCGGAGTTGACCATGCAATACCGCAAATTCGGCCGCACCGGCCTGACCGTTTCGCGCCTGTGTCTGGGGACGATGACCTTCGGCCTGCAGACTGAAGAAGACGTTTCGCATCGCATTCTCGACACAGCGGCGGATGCCGGCGTGAACTTCATCGATACGGCCAATGTTTACCCGCTCGGTGGCGGCGAGAATATTGCCGGGCGCACGGAGGAGATCGTCGGACGCTGGCTGAAGGGCAAACGCGACCGTTTCATTCTGGCGACGAAAGCCGTGGGCAAGATGGGGCCGTCAGCATGGGATCAAGGCGCGTCACGCAAGCATCTGCTGGATGCCGTCGATGTATCGCTGCGGCGGCTCGGCACGGATTACGTGGACCTGTACCAACTCCATTCCGACGATGCGAATACCCCGCTCGATGAGACGCTGGAGGCGCTGGATGTGATCGTCCGATCCGGGAAGGCACGCTATATCGGCGTGTCGAATTTCCTCGCATATCGGCTGGCGCGGGCGTTGGGTCGCGCGGACGTATTGCGCGTGTCGCGGTTCGTATCCGTGCAGCCGCGGTACAACTTGTTGTTCCGCCAGATCGAGAGGGAATTGTTGCCTTTGGCGGCTGAAGAGCAATTAGCCGTGATGCCTTATAACCCGCTGGCGGGTGGTTTGCTGACGGGTAAGCATCGGATGGATGCCGCGCCGGCGTCCGGGCGCTTTACCGATGTCGTCGGGAAGGCCGGGGCGATGTACCAGGAGCGGTACTGGCATAAGCGCGAGTTCGAAACGATCGAGAAGTTGAAGGCGATCGCTGCGCCGACTGGCGAGTCGTTGACCCGGGTTTCTCTTGCCTGGGTGTTGGCTAATCCGCTGATTACGTCGGCGATTATCGGCGCCAGTCGCGCTGAGCAGTTGAGCGACACGCTCGCGGCTTCAGAGCTTGTGCTCGATGCACAAGTCAAGACGCAGCTTGATGAAGTGAGTTTTGAATATCGATGGGGTGACGCGGCCAGGTAATGTGTTGCCTTTAAGTGTGCCTTTGCGTGTTGCTTTTGACGGCGGCTGCAGTTACCCGGCCGCCGCCGCCGTCAAAGGCAGAAAAATCACCGTCCGTATCGAAGCACAGTACTGGTGGCAGCAAGCACATGATCCTTCATCGCTGCCAGCAACGCGTCCCGCGTCAATCCTGTCGGCAATGCGTCGGGAGGTAAATCAAGCGCGTAAATCTGCACGACATAATGATGCGGAACATCCCCGACCGGCGGGCACGGCCCGTAATATCCGGGGCCGCCAGTCCGGTTCGTTCCCGCCACGCTACCGGCCGGCGGCGTAGCACCGGCACCCAGCCCGGTCGCCCAAGGCGCGACGCCATATAGCACCCAGTGCACAATCCCCAGTCCCTTGGCGCCGTCCGGGTCGAAAATAGTAATCGCGTAACTCTTCGTACCGGCAGGCGTATTTCGCCATTGCAGAGCGGGCGACACATTCCCGCCACCACAATTATTCGCGCTCGCCGCGTGGCTCGAATCCAGCGTGCCGCCGTCGGCCAAACCCGGCGACGACAGCGCGAATCCATCCGCCGCACGAGCAGCGGCGGCAGAAAAAGTCAGCACAGCACACAAGCTGACACATAACAGGCGTCGTGCAACGCCAGCGTTTTCGCTTTGAGTCATCGTGAGTTGCCCCCGGCTATAAGTTAGCTAACCTGAAAAAGACCGCAGCGCAGCAAACGCGCGCCACGACCATTGATGGCAAACGTATCGACCGGGTGCTTTATTCCGCCGACGAGCTACGAATCCATCAGCGGATCACGTATCACTTGAACGGGCCGGTTCGCTTATTGGCCTCCGGCAACTGCCGCGTCTCACGCAAAGACTTCGGATGCCACAGGCGCACGCCGCCTTCGATCCCTGCATCGTTCGATACTGTCGCGACGTTCGCGGGCAACTTGATCGTCAGCCGCGCCGCGTTGCCACCGCCAATCCACAGCTTGTCGTAGTTCACCAGCGAATCAAGAATCCCGATCACCTTCTCGACCCGGCGATTCCAGCGCTTATTTCCTGCCTTATCGCGTGCCGCGTCACCGATGTACTCGTCGTACGCCACGCCCTTCTTGCTGACCGGATGATGCGCAAGCTCGAGGTGAGGCATCAATTCGCCATCGCGGAACAGCGCCGTGCCCGCGCCCGTGCCCAGCGTCAGCACGAGTTCGATTCCATGGCCTTCGATCGCGGCAAGGCCTTGCATCTCCGCATCGTTGATCATCCGCACCGGCAGACCGCCGAGGCGCTGCGCCAGCGAATCCGCTAGCGGAATGTCGTGCCAGCCTTCAACGCCAAAGTGCGGCGCAGTCAGAATGCGGTTGCTGCGCACCACGCCAGGAAAGCCGATCGACATCAGCGTGGGCGGCTCCTTTTCGACGAGCGGTGCAACCAGCTTCACCAACGCATCCACCAGTTGATCCGGCGTGCAAGGATGCGGCGTCGCCACGCGCAAACGCTCGGTTTTCATCTGTCCGTCTGCATCGATGATCGCGGCTTTCAGGCCAGTGCCACCGACATCGATCGCCAGAATCCGCTCGGTGCTGCTTTTTACTTTCGTCTTACGTGTGGCCACGGTGTCCCCCGATTGTGTTGCTGCGTCTCATGGTGTTACTTCTTTTCGACTGCGTCCTTTTGCAAAGGCCGCCAAGCGTGGCCGTTGCGTGCGAGCAGGGCATCCGCTTCTGCCGGGCCTTCGCTGCCTGCGGCGTAGCCGCGTACCGGCATCGCGCCGCCGGTCTTCGGGTGCAGCACGTCGTCCACAGCAGCCCAGCTCGTTTCAATGCTGTCGGCCCGCTGGAACAGCGTCTCGTCGCCGAGCATGCAGTCGTACAGCAAAGTCTCGTAGCCGACGTTGGCCTGTTCCGCGAAGAAGTCCGCATAGTCGAACGACGATTGCACCGCGCCGATCTGCATCACCGGCCCCGGCGTTTTTACATTGAAATCGAAACTCGTGCCGTGCGCGGGATCGATGCGCAAGGTCAGCACATTCGGCGTCAGCGCGTCGACCGGCGTATCGCGGAACAAACGGAACGGCACCGGCTTCAGTTGCACCGAGATCTCCGTGCGGCGCGCGGCAAGCCGCTTACCGGTGCGTAGATAGAACGGCACGCCCGCCCAACGCCAGTTCTCGACGTACACGCGTGCGGCGGCGTAGGTTTCGGCCGTACTGCCCGGCGCGACGTCCGGTTCCTCGCGATAGCCGATGCCCGCCGGACCCTTTTCGTATTGACCGAAGACGACATCGTCGGCGGTCAGCGGCTGGATCGCGTCGAAGATTTCAGCCTTTTTGTCGCGCACGGCTTCGGCATCGAACGAATTGGGCGGCTCCATCGCGACCATGCCGAGCAACTGGAACAGGTGGTTCGGCAGCATGTCGCGGAACGCGCCGGTCTGCTCGTAGAACTTGCCACGCCCTTCCACGCCGATCGTTTCGGCCGCGGTGATCTGCACGCTATCGATATATTCACGCCGCCAGATCGGTTCGAACAACGCATTCGCAAAACGCACTGCGAGAATGCTTTGCACGGTGTCCTTGCCGAGAAAGTGATCGATGCGATACACCTGTGACTCGTTGGCGTACGAGAGAATGTGCGCGTTCAGATCGCGCGCCGAAGCGAGGTCGGTGCCGAACGGCTTCTCGATCACGATGCGGCGGAAACCGCCCGCGTCGCCCTCGCCTTCTTTCAGCAAGCCCGCCTTGCCGAGATGCTCGACGATCGGTTTGAAAAAACGCGAGCCGACCGCCAGGTAAAAAATGACGTTGCCGCCTGGCGATTGATCGAGCTTTTGCTTGACCTTAGTGAAGGTGTCGTCGGTTTCGAATTCGCCGGCCATGTATTCGAGCCGCTGTGCGACCCAGTCCCACGCTTTGTCGTCGAGCTTGCCGGCGTGGAAGGTGCTGGCTTTGTCGGCGGCAAACTGTTGCAGCGACTTGTGCAAGTCGTCACGCCATTCGCTCGTCTCGCGCTCGCCGTGATTCACGCCGATGATCTTCATGCCGCCGTCGAGCAGGCCATCCACAGCAAGGTTGTACAGCGCAGGCATCAGCAACCGTTTAGTCAGATCGCCGCCCGCACCGAAGATCACCAGCGTGCAAGGTGGCGCAGGCCGCTTGCCGGCCGGCGACGGCGGCGCGTCATGCGGGCTCGCGCTGACTTTGCAACTGGGTTCGGGGCTGGCGGAAGTTGGGGTGTTCGGAGTAGTCGACATGGGATTCGCTTAAGGAAGCCAATGAAACGGACGTGGCGGTACATGAAAGACCACGCTTGAACCCACACAGTTCAAAAACAAGCACTAAACCTGCACTCCGCGCTGTATGGCTTATGTAACCTCGCGCGGGTGAGTCGCTATTTACTACCTGTTCACGGCTCGCTACTTGGTGACCGCCGTTGTCAGCGCCGGCGCAGGTTCGGACGCGGACTCGGACGGGCACGCGGGCGCGGGCGCGGAGGTCGACGCAGGAATGGGCGCCCGGTCCGGCTCGCCTGCCAGCGGCACATTCCCGGACGCGGCCATCGCCCTCGGTTGCAGGAGCAACGCCACCAGCCCGGTCCAGCCGGTTTGATGCGACGCGCCCACGCCACGCCCGTTGTCGCCATGGAAATACTCGTGGAACAGCACGAGATCGCGTGAACGCGGGTCGGCTTGCAATAGCGGATACGCGCCCATCACCGGACGTTCGCCGTTTTTGTCCGTCAGGAACAGGGTAGTCGCCCGGCGCGCCAGGTCGTCGCCGATTTCGCTGAGCGAGAGTTTTTGCCCTGAACCGGTCGGATACTCGACGCGAAAATCGTCGCCGTAATAGCGATGAAACTCGTACAGCGATTCAATCAGCAGATAGTTCACCGGCATCCACACCGGACCGCGCCAGTTCGAATTGCCGCCGAACACGCGCGTGTCGGATTCGGCCGGCAGATACTTGACGGTAACGCTGGTGTCGTTGTGGTTGAACACGAACGGGTTGTCGCGATGAAAGCGCGACAGCGCCCGCACGCCGTGATCGGAGAGAAATTCGCTTTCGTCGAGCGCACGGCGCAGCAACGCTTTCATCCGATGCCCACGCAACAGCGAGAGCAGGAGCGCATTGCCCTTGCCGGGCTCATTCCAGCGCGAGACCAGCTTCGCCAGATCGGGCCGATGTTCGAGGAACCAGACGAGCCGCTCGCGCAGACCCGGCAAGCTGCCATGCAAACGTTCTTCGAGAACATGCACGGCGAACAGCGGGATCAGGCCGACGATCGAGCGCAGGCGCATCGGGATATTGCTGCCGTCGGGCAGGCGCAGTTTGTCGTAGAAGAATTCGTCTTGGGTGTCCCATAGGCCGGTATCGCAATCGTCGTCGCAACTGACGGCCTCGGCGATATACAGGAAGTGCTCGAAAAACTTCACGCCAATATCGACGAACACGTGGTTCGCATACGCGAGTTCGAGCGCGATCCGCATCAGGTCGAGCGCGTACGCGGCCATCCATGCGGTACCGTCGGCCTGATCGATATGACCGCCGGTCGGCAGCGGCGACGAGCGGTCGAAGATACCGACGTTGTCCAGCCCGAGAAAGCCGCCCTGAAACACGTTGCGTCCGTCCGCATCCTTGCGGTTTACCCACCACGTGAAATTCAGCAATAGCTTGTGGAAGACGAGTTCCAGAAAATCGCGATCCCCCTTGCCATTCAGCGCGCGGTCGATTTCATAGACGCGCCACGCGGCCCAGGCATGCACAGGCGGGTTCGCGTCACCGAGCGCCCATTCATAGGCGGGCAGTTGGCCATTCGGATGTTGATAGCGGTCCTTCACCAATAGCAGCAATTGACGTTTGGCAAACGCCGGATCGATCAGCGCGAACGCGGCCGCATGAAACGCCAGGTCCCACGACGCGTACCACGGGTATTCCCACTTGTCGGGCATCGACACGATGTCCGCGTTGCACAGATGCCGCCACTCCGAATTGCGGCCGCGTTTGCGGGACTCAGGCGGTTTAGGTTGCAGCGGATCGCCTTCGAGCCAGCGCTGCACGTCATACTGGTAGTACTGCTTGGACCACAGCATGCCGGCGAGCGCCTGGCGCTGTACGAGGCGGCCGTCGGGATCGACGATCTCGTGTTGCAGCGCGCCATAGAATTCGTCGGCCTCGGCGATACGGTGAGCGAACACCGCATCGGCATCGAGCTGTGTGTCATCGGGACTCGACTGCGGGCGCCAGCGCATATACACCACGGCGCGGCCATGCGGACCGAGTTCAATCGACGCATGCGCGGCCGCCTTGGTGCCGGCGTCGCGGCGTACCGCCTGTCCGTCGCCGTGTACCAGGTAATCGTTGAAGCCGTCCTTGAACGGCCCGGTGCCGTCCATGTTGAACAGGCGCTTGACGTTGGTGTCGTTTTCGCAAAACAACCACGCCATCTGCGGCGCGTCTTTCGACCACGCCGTCACGACGATCGGTTCATGGCCGTGCTGCCGCCCGACCACCTGGGCTTCACCGTTGTGGTCCGTTCCAGCGACGAGTGACGGCTTGTCCTTGTTCTCCTTCCACGACCATGAATTGCGCGCCCAGATCTGCGGCAGCACATCGAGCGAGGCCGCCTGGTCCGCGCGATTCTCGATGGTCACGCGCATCAGGATATCGTCGGGCGCATGTTTCGCGTATTCGACCTGCACGTCGAAGTAACGAAAATCGTCGAACACGCCGGTGTCGAGGATCTCGTACTCGGGCATGTCACCGCCACGCCGTGCGTTTTCCTGCACGAGGTC
The DNA here is from genome assembly GCF_035656215.1 of Paraburkholderia sp. Classification (GTDB taxonomy): domain Bacteria; phylum Pseudomonadota; class Gammaproteobacteria; order Burkholderiales; family Burkholderiaceae; genus Paraburkholderia. The sequence continues at coordinate 4,280 of NZ_DASRSY010000318.1, read as the reverse complement.
GTCGTATGGAAAAGCGGCATGCGGGTACTTGTAGAGCATCCGCATGTACGAATGGGTAGGCGTACCGTCGACGTAGAAGTACAACTCCTTCACGTCCTCGCCATGATTGCCCTGCGCGTTGGTGAGCCCGAACAGGCGTTCCTTCAGGATCGCGTCTTTGCGATTCCACAGCGCGAGCGACACGCACCAGCTGAGTTTGTCGTCGCCGAAACCGGCAATGCCGTCTTCGCCCCAACGGTAGGCGCGGCTGCGCGCATGGTCGTGTGGAAAGTTGTCCCAGGCAGTGCCGTCCGGGCTGTAATCCTCGCGCACCGTGCCCCACTGACGCTCGCTGAGATACGGCCCCCAGCGCTGCCAATGGGCACACTCGGCGGAGTGCAGGCGTGAACCTTCAATAGTGGCGAGCAGATTGGCAGCGCGCAGCGGTGGCATGACTACGTCCTTGCGTCGGGCCTGGCGGCGGGACCCACATCGTAGCGCGGTTTAAGCGGCGGTGGACTCCAACCGGGCAAGCAGGTTTTCAATGCGTAGCAACTCCCCCAGCGACCACGCCTGAAACGGCGTGCCGGCGGGCGTGTGCGGCGCGTCGCCATCGGCGATCTCGGAGAGATGATCGAGGCCGGCGTGATCGAGATGCGCGTACAGAGGGTCGAGAAAGCGCGCTTTGGCTTGTGCACGGGCATCCGCTTCGGCGCCGTGAACCCGTAGCCATGCTTCGACAAACGGTCCTAACAGCCATGGCCAGACCGTACCCTGATGATAGGCGCCATCGCGCTCCAGCGGCGGACCGCCGTAGTGCCCGCGGTACGCTGGATCAGACGGGGCGAGCGTTCGGAGGCCGAGTGGCGTGAGCAACTGCGCTTCGACATGATCGACCACCGCGCGCGCCGCCGCGCCTTCGAGTAACGGAAACGGCAGGCCGCCCACGGCAAAGATCTGATTCGGGCGGATCGAGCGATCCACTGCGCCTTTGACGAAATCCACGTCGACGTTGTCGACAAGCGCTTGCGTCGACGGATCGGTGAAGCGGTCATGAAACGCTTGTAACGCGCGTTCTGCAGGCTGCTGCCACTGCGGATTCCACATTGCTGCAATGCGCAATGCGTTGATCCAGAGCGCCTGCACTTCCACGGGTTTGCCGATGCGCGGCGTGACCACCCAGTCGCCGACCTTTGCATCCATCCACGTGAGTTGCACGCCGGGCGTGCCCGCGCTCAGGAGGCCATCGTCGGTGGATGCCTTGATGTTGAAGCGCGTGCCGTTCGTGTAGCCGGTGACGATGGTTTCCACTGCTTGTTGCAGGCGCGCTCGGGTGTCAGCCTTCGCGTGGTTCGTCGCCAGATAGTCGTGGACGGCGATGACGAACCATAACGATGCATCGACGGAGTTGTATTCCGGGGTGTCGCCATAGTCGGGGAAACGGTTCGGCAGCATGCCTTCGGATAACGTACCCGACCATTCGAGCAGGATCGCTTCGGCTTCGGCGAGGCGGCCCGTTGCGATCAGCAAGCCGCGCATGGCGATGAACGTGTCACGGCCCCAATCGGTGAACCATGGAAAGCCGGCGAGGATCGTGCGGCCTTCGTTACGCGCCACTACGTAGGCATCGGCGGAACGCTGCAGGCGTGAGCCGAGTGCGCTGCGGCGCTGCTGTTCGACGCGCGCGAGTTCAGTTGCGTGGGCGGCGGCTGGTTTGGTGCTGGCCGAGTCCGTTGCCCGAGCTGCAGCGGTGTTCGCGCCTGGCGGTTTCGTTGCAAGGGCGGCGGTGCCAACTGACTCCGCTGCATAGGCGGCTGTCTTCGTGTCTGCCGGCTCCGCTGCCAACGCCGACAGTGCGATCGACGCACTGAGGATCATCACCGCTTCGCCATCGACGAGATTGAAGCTGAACACACCGGGCGTGGCGAGGTCTTCGCTGAAATCGAGGCCACGCTCGCGCTCGCGAACGTAGCAGAAGTTTCGGTACCAATCCGGTGCGTGCGTGTAGATGCCATTAGTCGCCACATTGATGACCGGCAGATCCTCGTAGGGCTGCCAGCTCACGCATGCCTGGTCGCCACTTGTCCGCGCGTTGAAGTTGAATGCGGGGTTTTCGTGATGCAGCGCGTGATAGTCGCGACCTGAGAGCAAGGGCCTCACCTTCAGGTTGAACGCGCCCGCGCCAGATCCCGCTTCTGCACTTTCCAGCCGCCAACGCAGAACCGTTTCGCGCGTCGCCTTGCTCACGAACACCTCGGCCGTCAGTGTCTTTTCCGAATCGAGTTGGAGGCGCCACGTCGGCCATGGCTCCGTGTTGAACTCGAGGAGACTCGCTGTCAGATCCGGATAGATCACGTCCGGCATGTACCGCTGCATGCTCAATGGATAACGCTTGCCGTCCGCCTCGAGCCAGGCTTCGATGCCGTTGACGAGCACCACACGCCCACCAGGCGCGCGCGTGGCGGTGAGCAGCAACGCGTGATACCGGCGCGTGCGCAGCGTGCCGACCGTTCCCGATGCGAAGCCGCCCAAGCCGTCTGCTTCGAGCCATTCGTCTTCGAGACGCGTGATGTCGAAAGGTCTTTCGATGCGTGTCATGAACCTACCGGAGTACGCAAAGCCGCCAATCAAATCTTTCGGTGTGCCTGGGCTTCAACCGCTTCAACCATATGGCACTAACGTGACCATTCTCCTGCTTACTGCTTTCCATTTCCTTTCGAACAACTGACATTGCAGATTAAGTTAAAGCACTCGCAAACGTTTCACAATTATTTCTTGAAAGGACTGGAGACTGCATCCGCCATCACGAAACTGGATGCGGACATGAGAAGAGATGCACGCCTCGCCACCACCGTTTTTGTTGCACTCGCAACTTTCGCGTTGAGCGGCTGTGGCGCGGACGACTCCGCGTCAGTATCCTCATCGCCGAGCGTTACCAATAACGATACCGCGCAAAACTCGGCCATCAAACCTGTACCCGACGTGCTTGATGCATCGGCGTCACTCGCAGCCGGCCCTGCCGCAGCGTCCGACGCGATCACACAAAACATGCAAGCCAGCCTCGCCGCCGACAACCAGCAAGTCGTGCCCGTGATGCATTACGCACCAGGCGACAACGCTAACAGTAACTAAGGCTACGCTGAAGAAGTCGCCGTTTTCGCCGACGGTTTGCTGCTGAATTTTGGAATGCGAGATCAGCGACGCGATTGGTTCGATTTTCTTGCCCTGAGGGCCTTGTAAGCGGGTCTATCGACCCACTTTGGCCGCTCATGGACGCACCTGTGCCATCAGCCGCTCGCGGCTCATGTAGATGTTGCTCAACGCCAGTGCGGTGAAGGCACGCGTGGCGTTCTTCGCCAGGCCGCGATAGCGCACCTTGACGAAACCCCATAGCCGCTTGACCACCGCAAAGACGTGCTCGACCCGCGCACGTATCTTCGACTTGTTGCGGTTCTTCGAGCGTCTGGCGTCATCGACTTCACCACTTCGCCTGCGCACACGCTGGTTGGTAAAGTCCTTCGCGTGCGGTGCCTTGCTGGCGATGAGTTCCTTCTGGCTCGCATAGGCGCTGTCACCGTACACACGCCGCTCGGCGCCGTGCAGCAGAGCCGGCAGCGGATGCTTGTCATGCACGTTCGCAGCCGTCACTACCGCGCTGTGTGCCAGTCCCGTCTGGCTATCCACACCGATGTGCAGCTTCATGCCGAAGTGCCACTGCTGGCCCTTCCTCGTCTGATGCATTTCGGGGTCTCGCGCCTTGTCCGCATTCTTCGTGGAACTGGGCGCCCCGATGATGGTGGCATCCACGATCGTGCCGGTGCCAACCTTCAGCCCACGCCCTTGCAGTACTTCGCCGACCTTGGCGAACAACTGCTCGCCGAGCTTGTTGCGCTCCAGCAGCCGGCGAAACTTCAACAGCGTCGTGCCATCGGGAACCCGCTCGCGCCCCAGGTCAATCCCGACAAATCGCCGCAATGCGGTGCTGTCCAGCAGCGCCTCCTCGCACGCTTCATCCGCCAGGTTGAACCAGTGCTGCACAAAGTGCATGCGCAGCATGCGCTCCAGACCAACTGGCGGGCGTCCGCCTTGACCCTTCGGATAGTGCGGCTCGACAACCTCGCACAACTGCGTCCACGGCACGATCTGCTCCATCGTCTCAAGGAACACATCGCGTTTGGTTGGCCGACGGAACTGTTCAAATCCGGCGCCTTGATCGGCCGCCATCGCAAGGGTTTGTTGTTTCATCCGCATTTAACGATTCACCGCCCAACGGCGTTGACCTTTTTCAGCGTAGCCCTAAC
>NZ_DASRSY010000317.1:0-2560 GCF_035656215.1 Paraburkholderia sp. | reverse complement strand
GCAAACGGCGGTGGCCGCAATCGTTGTGCTGGTGTTCATCGTGGCGCACGCCGATCCGGTTCTGACGCTGTTCTCGTGGCTCACGAATGTGGCGACGCTTTGCATCATCGCGTTGATGGCGCTTTCCTCGGTCGCGGTGTTCGTGTTCTTCAAGCGAATCGGCCGCGACGACGCGGGCGTGATGCGTGTGGGCGTACTGCCGGTGCTGTCCGGTCTCGCTCTCGCGGTTGTGCTGGTGCTTGCGATCGTGAACTTTCCGCTGCTGACCGGTGCGGGTGTGGGCGTGTCGTACGCGTTGACCGCATTGCTGCCGCTCTTCGCGGTGGCTGGCGTGCTCGCGGCGAAAAACCTCAAGCAACGCGACCGTGAAGCGTTCGAGCGGCTAGGGCGGTCAAGGTTGTAACGCATTTCGTCAAAGCTTCGTGACAACAAGACATGAATCGAGGTTAGGAAGATATCGTGGAAATGGAGATCAAATGAGCTTTCGTACCATCCTTGCGGCAGCGTTCGTAGGCGGCGCGTGTACCGTCATGATGCCGCTCGCGCAGGCGGCGGATGTGGCTTCTGCGGCTTCCGCACCGGCTGCGCCGGCTGCTGCACCCGGCGCGCGTCCCAATGTGCTGCTGATCGTCGCCGACGATGTCGGGCGCTCGGACATCGGCGCATTCGGCAGCGAAATCGCCACGCCGAATCTCGATGCGCTGGTCGCGCGCGGCCGCCTGCTCGACACGATGTATGTCGCGCCGACCTGTTCGCCGACCCGTTCGATGCTGCTTTCCGGCATGGACAATCACCTTGCCGGCGTCGGCAATATGGCGGAGATGATCACGCCGCATCTGACACCCGAAGAGGTCAACCATCCCGGCTACGAAGGCGGCTTGAATCAACGGGTGGCGGCGTTGCCGGAAATCATGAAAGACGCGGGCTACTGGACCGTGATGGCGGGCAAATGGCATCTGGGCGGAAGCGAGGGTATGCGCCCCGACCAGCGTGGCTTCGAACGCTCTTATGCGTTGATGAACGGCGGTGCGTCGCATTTCAGGCAGAAGGTCATGACGATTACGTCGGATGCGCCGGAGCCGACCTATCGCGAGAACGGCAAGAAGATCGATCTGCCGGCCGATTTCTATTCATCGCGGACGTACACCGACAAGCTGATCGCCTATCTGCAGGATTCGCAGCGCGGCGGCAAACCGTTCTTTGCGTATGCGGCTTATACGGCGGCGCATTTGCCGCTGCAAGCGCCTGACGATGAATTGCAAAAGGTACGCGGCCAGTACGACGTCGGCTATGACGTGATTGCGCAGCGCCGTATCGACAAAATGAAACGCCTCGGTCTCGTGCCGAACGACGCGAAGCCCGCGCCGCTGCCCGAAGGCACGAAACTGTGGAGCGCCTTGAGCGCCGACGAGAAAGCGCGTTCGGCCCGCACGATGGAAGCCTACGCGGCGCTGATGGGCGATCTCGACCGTAACGTCGGCCGCCTGATCGATTACCTGAAGGCGAGCGGCCAGTACGACAACACGCTGATCGTGTTCCTGTCGGACAACGGCCCGGAAGGCAACAAATGGGACGAGGATAGCGGCAACGCCAAGTGGATCGCGCAGACCTTCGACAACTCGCTCGACAACATTGGCCGCGCCAATTCGTTCGTGTTCGAGGGGCCGGCGTGGGGACAGGTGAGTGCACAACCTTTCCGCCTCTTCAAGGCGTACACCAACGAAGGCGGAATCCGCTCGCCGGCATTCGTGTCGTTCCCCGGACATGTACAGGCGGGCAAGAGCGAACAGGTGCTCACCGTCAAGGATCTGACGCCGACCATTCTCGACTTCGCCAATATCAGGCAACCCGGCATTGAATTCCACGGCCACACTGTGCTGCCAATGCAGGGCATGTCGATGAAACCGTACCTGACCGGCGAGCGCAAACGCGTGCACGTGGACGACTACGTGTACGGCATGGAACTGATGGGACGTAACGCGTTGCGCAAGGGTAACTGGAAACTGGTCTATTCCTACGACAACGGCAAGGGACATTGGCAACTGTATGACCTTGCTCACGACCGTGCCGAGCTGCACGATCTTTCCACGAAGCGTCCTGAAGTACTCGAGCAGATGCTGACCGAGTGGGCGCAATACGTGCAGCAGAACAACGTTGTCGAGACGTGGCGCGATACCTCGTACCCGCGCATGGACTACTGAGGAGTGTCGGCATGAGCATGCATATCCGAAGTTTGATCGTGCGGGTTGGGGCAACGGTTGCGTGCGTCGTGCTGGCTCAAGTGGTGCTCGCAGGAACGATGCAAGCCGGTGCATCACGGCAAGCTGCGCTACTCGGTAACTTGCAGGCGTGCAAGGCTTTCAACGGTTTGCCGCCGGCATCGTCAGATAGCGATCAGGTACGCGTGCCCGCCGGCAGCTTTGTGATGGGCTCCGACGGTGGTTATCCGGAAGAAGCGCCTGCACGTAGCGTCAAAGTGGGCAGTTTCATGATCGATCGGTACGACGTAACGAATGCGGAATTTGCTCGCTTCGTCGCAGCGACCGGGTACAAGACGTTG
>NZ_DASRSY010000316.1:0-3168 GCF_035656215.1 Paraburkholderia sp. | reverse complement strand
GCCGCCGCCCGACTTCTGGTAGGCGTCAGCCCACTTCGTGTAGATCGGTGCTGCGAAGGTGCTGCCCGCGCCGGTGATGTCTGCGGCTTGCGCTGCGATCGCGAAAAGCGCGCCAGCGACGCCAGCGAACACGGTTTGCATCAATTTCATGAGACCTCCAAGGGTGTGAGCGGTGTGAGCGAATAACACGAACACCGCGAAGCTTAGGGTCTCTTTGTGACAGTAACGTGACTAATCGTGAAACGGATGTGACAGTAAGATTACCAGGGTGAAAGGCGTTTGCACGGACAAATTGCAGGTTTGGCGGCGTTGCGGGCACCGCTCTACAGATTAGGCGAAAAAGATGGGGCGCGAACGTTTGCGTGCGGGGAGAGGGGTGCGGGAGGCAGTTTTGATGGGTCGCTGGCAGCTTCGCCAGCTAGCGGCGCGAGGATGGAGTACTTGCCCCTCTTCGCGGGACGACGGCGGGGCAATCCCGGCCGGCGCCTGTTGCCCGCCCTCGGGCGGCCTGTGGCGGGACACGTTGCTTGCCGCCCGCCGCTGTCGTATTTAGCGGCGGGAAGGCGTTATGACGCCGTCGTTTTTTGCCTCCCCGGCTAGCCGCGTGGCTTAGGCCGTAGCTTGCTTGACCGCGCTGGCAATCGCGTCGGAATGACGAACCGCGTCGTCGACGTTTTCCGCTTCGACCATCACGCGTAGAACAGGCTCGGTGCCCGAAGCGCGAATGAGCACACGGCCGCGACCGTTCAGCGCTTCCTCGGCCTTGCTGATGGCGCTGCGGATCGCGTCGCTGCCCTTCCAGTCGGCGCCGGGCTGCATCCGCACGTTGATCAGCTTCTGCGGGAACAGCGTCACGCCATGGAGCAGCTCGGCGAGCGTTTTGTCGCTGCGCTTCATCGCGGCCAGCACCAGCAGGGCGGACACGATGCCGTCGCCGGTCGAATGGCGGTCAAGGGAGAGAATATGACCGGAGCCTTCTGCGCCCAGTTGCCAGCCGTGCTCACGCAACTGCTCGAGCACGTAGCGGTCGCCCACCGCCGCGCGGACAAACTTCACGCCGGCTTGCTGCAGCGCGACTTCGACCGCCATGTTGGTCATCAGGGTGCCGACCGCGCCTTCCACCTTGCCGTCGGTCGCCATCCGGTCCTTGACCAGCACGTACAGCAGTTCGTCGCCGTTATACAGGCGCCCTGCCGCGTCCACGACCTGCAGCCGGTCGGCGTCGCCGTCGAGTGCGATACCGAGGTCCGCGTGGTTCGCGCGCACCGCGCGCACCAACGCGTCCGGAGCGGTCGCGCCCACGCCGTCATTGATGTTGAAACCGTTCGGCGCAACGCCGATAGGAATCACATCGGCGCCGAGTTCGTGGAATACATGCGGCGCGACGTCGTACGCGGCGCCGTGCGCGCAATCGACCACCAGCTTCAGGCCGCGCAAGTCGAACGCTGCCGGAAAGGTGCTCTTGCAAAATTCGATGTAGCGGCCGGCCGCATCGTCGAGGCGCCGCGCCTTGCCGAGTTGCTCGGACGCCGCGCAGGCGAGCGGCAGATCGAGTTGTTCTTCGATCTGCAATTCCACTTCGTCGGGCAGCTTGTTGCCGTCGGCGGAGAAGAATTTGATGCCGTTGTCGTAATACGGGTTGTGGGATGCGCTGATCACCACGCCCGCGGCGAGCCGCAATGCGCGCGTCAGATAGGCGATGCCCGGGGTCGGCATCGGCCCGGCCAGCATGACGTCGACGCCCGCCGCCGAAAAGCCCGCTTCGAGCGCGGCTTCGAGCATATAGCCCGACACCCGTGTGTCCTTACCGATCAGCACCGTGGGGCGCGTGCCCGTCTTCGCCCAGCGATCCGCGCCCGCGAGCACCTTGCCGGCGGCGTAGCCGAGCCGCAATACAAACTCCGGCGTAATCGGCCCTTCGCCAACCTTGCCTCGAATCCCGTCCGTTCCGAAATAACGACGTGCCATGTTTTATCTTCCTCCTTGGCTTGTGGACTCAGCCGCGCGCGCGGCGATGATTCGCCGCGTCGCGCATGGCCGCCCATACTTTCAATGCATCCACTGTTTGCGCGACGTCGTGCACGCGCAGAATTGCCGCGCCGCGTTCGGCGGCACACACCGCTGCGGCGATGCTGCCCGCGACGCGCTCTGGCGCCGGGCGTCCGACTACCGCGCCGACCATCGACTTGCGCGACATGCCGGCGAGAATGGGGTACGGCGGTTCGGCCTGCGGCGCCGTGTCCGGCAGATGCGCGAGCAGCGCGTAATTGTGTTCGACCACCGCCTTGCCGAAACCAAAGCCCGGATCCACGCTGATACGCGCACGGGCGATGCCCGCCTGCTTCAGGGTGGCCACCCGTTCTTCGAGAAACTGCCGAACCTCGCTCACCACGTCGTCATAGGCGGGCTCACCGAGTTGCATGGTCTGCGGCTCGCCAAGCATGTGCATCACGCACAGACCGCATTCACTGTCGCGAACGGCGTCGACCGCACCGGGCATGCGGAAGCCCCAGATATCGTTGATCAGGTCGGCGCCCGCGGCCAGCGCGTGGCGCATCACTTCCGGCTTGTAGGTATCGATCGACAGCGGCACATTCGCGCCGTGCAGTTGTTCGAGCAGCGGGATCACCCGCTCCAGTTCTTCGTCGAGCGGCACCGGCGGTGCACCCGGGCGCGTCGATTCGCCGCCGATGTCGATGATGTCCGCACCGTCGAGCAGCATGCACTCGGCCTGGCGCAGCGCATCGCCACGCATTGCGTATTGGCCTCCGTCGGAAAAAGAATCGGGCGTGACGTTCAGGATGCCCATGACCAACGGGCGTTCAAAGGTCAGCTTGAAGCGGCCGCATTGCAGCGGTTCGGGGGTGGGGAAAAAAGGAAATTCGACTTTTGACACGTAGCGGTCAATCACGTAAAACGGATAAACGCAAAACGGGCCGGTGTGAAACACACCGGCCCGCACTTTTTACTGATCGCCTATCAGGCCGGCGCGGTCGCGCTGCCTGGCTTGACCTCAGTGCCCGGGCTGCCGCCCGAGGAGGCGTCGCTTGCCGGCGGCGGCGAGCTCTTCGGCGAACGCGGCGGACGGCCTGCCATGATGTCGTTGATCTGATCAGCGTCGATCGTTTCCCACTCCATCAGTGCGGCGGTCATCGCTTCGACCTTGTC
>NZ_DASRSY010000315.1:0-3484 GCF_035656215.1 Paraburkholderia sp. | reverse complement strand
CGCATGACCGAGCGATAGTCGACCGCTTGCGAGAGATGCTGCAAGACGACCAGCAGCAGCCCGCATATGACGAGCGCGAGCAAGGGCGAGAGGACGCTTCGCTTGCCAAGTGTCTTCGATGCACGGTCGAACATCGCGCCCAGCAGGTCGAATTTATTGTTATAGCGGTGGAACATGGTCAATGCGGGCCTTGCGTAGAGCTGTCGCGGCGACGGGTCGTCTGCCACGGCGTCGCCTTACTTCGGCGATTACAAATGGATAACGGCAAAGCGTTAAAAAGGTTGACAGTGTGAGTCAACGTCAACCAGTTTGTCGGGTTTTAACCTGGGCCGGCAATTGAAGCTGAACGCGCTTCGCGCCTTGACAGAGCAATATGCATCGATAAAACGGTCGATATTGCCGATTGACTTGCCGTGCTGATGAGGACCGCTGCGCTCGACAAGGGGTCGAATTTTAAACGTTTATTGAAGATTGCGAGATAAAGATTCGGTATCGCGTGAATCGTGCCGATCGCGCACCGTTTTAAAGGACGATTGGCTCCATCAAGGTTTCTGCTTCGCGTGCCGTAATCGAGAGCAATGGCACGGCGAAATGTTGAATTCTCTCCGCGAAAACCGGTACTTGAAGGGGAACGATGATGGCAGATCAGGATTGGGTGATGGCCGGTATCTATCTGGTGGGGTTGGTGTCGACAGCGCTTCTGATGAGCGCGCGATCCGCGCGAGCGGCCAAAGTGCAGCGCGCAGTGGCGTCACGTATCCGCGACTAGCGCACGAGCAGGCACGAGCAGGCACGAGCAATCCGAGCCCCACTGTGAGCGACACGGGCGCTGCGCGCGCCGGCAATCCAGAGGTGGCCCTCCAGCGCCCTGAGGCGGTTTGATACTTTAATCGATGACGATGCATCGATTCTGAAGCACGCTTCCCTCAGGACAGGAGACACGGATTGACGAACGAACAACAGCTCGAACGCTGGCTCGCACGCGAGCAGGAAGTATTGGCGACACTTAACGCGGGGCCGGGGCCTGGCGTCCCACGCCCCGAACAGGTGGCGGGCAAGACCGGCCTGGAAGTCATGCAGGCAATGATGAACGCGGAACTGCCCTACGCCGCGATTGCGCGCACACTCGACTTTGCGATTGTTGAAGTCAGTGCGGGACACACGGTGTTTCAAGGCACCCCGCTCGCGCAGCATCTGAATCCACTGGGCACCGTGCACGGCGGCTGGATCGCCACCTTGCTCGATTCCGCGCTAGGCTGCTCGGTGCATACGATGATGCCGCCGGGCCGTGCCTACACCACCGCCGAGCTGAGCGTGAATTACGTGAAAACGGTGACGCCGCGCGTGCAACGCCTGCGTGCCGAGGGCAAGGTGATTCATTGCGGACGGCAACTGGCGACGGCGGCAGCTCGCCTGGTCGGCCCCGACGGCACGCTCTACGCGCATGCTACGACGACCTGTCTGGTGTTCGAGATTCTCAGCCGGTGACAAACTGGCTATTGACTCGCGCTGTTGACTCGCGCGCTTACTGCGGGCGGCGATGTGCTTCAGCGATCACAGCGCAGTTTTGCAGATGCAGGTTGAGCGCATGCAGAGCCAGTGCGCGGATCTTGCCCAGCCACGTGGTGTTAGCAGCGGTAGCAGTGCGGGCGGTAGCGACGTTGGAAGCAGTGTTCATGGTGGACTCCTGTATAGGGTTTATACCTAGGTAACAACCCGATTATAGTCCTCTCGTGCCGCGCCGCAACAAATATCAATAATGTCGCCGGGGTGTGGTGCGACGATCACATCCGGACCCGCGCAATCTCGAAAAAGGGAAGCATCAGGCGGCGCACTATTAACCATCCGCACCGTACAGGTGCAATAATGCCCCCTTTGCCTGCGGCCATCGGCCGCAGGCCGATCGCCCCCGCTCCCATGACCGTCGTCGTCCAGAAAGCCCTGATTGCGCCTCTCATCGTCGCGTGCGCGATGTTCATGGAAAGCGTCGATGCGAACGTGATCGTTACCGCATTGCCCGCCATGGCACGCGACTTCGGGCGCGATCCGGTCACCCTGAAAATCGCGGTGACGAGCTATGTCCTGGGTCTCGGCGTGTTTATCCCGGTATGCGGCTGGCTCGCGGACCGCTTCGGGGCGCGCACGATTTTCCGCACCGCGATCGGTATCTTCGTGACCGGCTCGCTCTTGTGCGCTGCGTCGAACTCGCTGGCCACGTTCACCCTCGCCCGTTTCGTGCAGGGCGTCGGCGGAGCGATGATGGTCCCGGTTGGGCGGATCATCATTTTCCGCGTGGTCCACAAGTCCGACTTCATTCGCGCGATGAACTATCTGAGCGTCCCCGCGATGCTCGGACCGGCAGCCGGGCCGCTGCTCGGCGGTTTCATCACGACGTATCTGCACTGGCGCCTGATCTTCTTCATCAACGTGCCGATCGGTATTCTCGGCATCTATCTGACCAACCGGCACATCGCCAATACGCGCGAACCGGACCCCGGGCCACTCGACTGGATCGGTTTTTTTCTGTCGGCGGCGGGCGCGGTGCTGCTTCTGCTCGGACTGTCGCTAGTCGGCGGCGAACTCATTTCGAATCGGGACGCGTTCGGCATGTGCGCGAGCGGCGCAGTGCTGCTCGTGGGCTACGTCCTGTACGCCCAGCGCGTCAAACTCCCGTTGCTCGATCTGCGCTTTTTCAAGGTACCGACATTTCAGGCGAGCGTGCTCGGCGGCTCGCTGTTTCGCATCGGCCTCGGTGCGTTGCCGTTTCTGCTGCCGCTGATGCTGCAGGAGGGACACGGCATGAGCGCGTTCGAGTCCGGCCTGATCACCTGCGCGTCCGCGTTCGGCGGCATGTTCATGCGTACGGTTGCTTCGCGCGTGCTGCATCGCTTCGGTTTCCGTTCGGTGCTGGTGGTGAACGCGGCGCTGTCAGGCATTTCAATCGCGGCGTGCGGACTGTTTTTCCCCGGTACGCCGACCTGGATCATCTGGTTCGTCGTATTGCTCGGCGGCTTCTTCCCCGCGCTGCAATTCACGAGTCTCAACTCGCTGACTTACGCGGAAATCGCCAGCCGCGACGTGGGGCGCGCGACGAGTCTCGGCAGCGTCGTGCAGCAGATGTCGCTTGGCCTGGGCGTGACCGTGGGCGGTATCGTGCTACAGATTTCACGCGTGCTGCATGGACATCCGAGCATCACGTGGTCGGATTTCTGGCCCGCGTTTCTGGTGGTGGGCTTGTGCTCGTTCGCGTCGATCCCCGTGACGCTGCGCATGCCGCATCGCGCCGGTGAAGAGATCGCGCGAGGCGGTCGCGGGTAAAGTCCTGCCCCCTCAATTTACGGTCTCGAATCAAACGTCAAGCGGGCTGCTGCCACCGGCCGCGTCAACCAGTCGCCCACGCGGCAAGTGTGTCGCCGAAACCGCCGCGTGCGCGGCTTATCGTACGCGCGCTGGTGATCACGCGCGGGGCGGCGCTCCACGCGAT
>NZ_DASRSY010000314.1:0-2026 GCF_035656215.1 Paraburkholderia sp. | reverse complement strand
CTCGCCGCCTGCGCCGCTCATCACCTCGCGAAACGCCGCCTCACGAAGCTGCCGCGAACTGACCTGCTCGAAGGGCTGCACGACGAACCAGATATCGTCGAAGCCGTTTTCAAGCAGATGCCGCGTGCCCAACTCAGCGGCCGCCCGGTTGTCCAGCCCGACCATATCGGCGACAAGCCCATCCACCGAACGGTCGACCAGCACCGCCGGAATCCCCCCGTCGCCTACCGGCCGCAGTGTTTCCTCGCGCACGCCGAGCGCGTTCACGATCACGCCTTCCACGCGATACGTGGTCAGCAATTGCAGATAGCGTCGCTCCATTTCGACTTCGTTGGCCGCGTGGCAGATCAGCGGCATTAACCCGAGCGCGTGGCAAGCGGCTTCCACACCTTGCAGCACTTCGACGGAATACGGGTTGGTCAAGTCGGCGAGCAACATGCCGATCAGGCGATTGCGGCCACGCTTGAGGCCGCGCGCCATCTGGTTCGGCTGATAGTCGAGACGCTCGATCGCTGCCTCGATGCGCGCGCGCAATTCCGGCGACAGCACGCTCATCTCGCCATTCAGGTAGCGCGAGATGCTGGTCTTGCCGGTACCGGCTTCGCGCGCGACGTCGGTGATCGTCGCGCGTCGGGTGGCGGCCAGCGGCGTCGTGCTCATTTCTTCAACACGTCCCGGTTGACGATGTTCGTCGCGAGCGTACCGTCGAGCGCGGCGACGAGGTTTTCCGCCGCATTGCGCGCCATTGCATGGCGGGTCTCGTGCGTCGCCGAACCGATATGCGGCAGCGCGACCACGTTCGCCATTTTCAGCAACGGCGAATCGGCCGGCAGCGGTTCGGTCTCGAACACGTCGAGACCCGCACCATGAATCGTGCCGTTTTGCAGGGCTTCGATCAGCGCCTGTTCATCGACCGTGGCGCCGCGCGACGCGTTGATCAGGATCGCGCTCTTCTTCATCGACTTGAACTCTGCCGCGCCGATCATGTGTTTCGTCTCGGGCGTGAGCGGCACTTGCAGACAGACGAAGTCAGCAGTAGCAAGCAGCTCCGCCAACTCGACGCGGCGCGCACCGTACGCCTGTTCCGCCTGCGGGTTCGCGCTGCGATTCGTGTACAGCACCTTCATGTTGAAGCCAAGCGCCGCGCGCCGCGCGACCGCGCCGCCAATCCGTCCCAGCCCGACAATGCCGAGCGTCTTGCCCTGCACGTCGACGCCGAAATGCGCCGGTCCGATGCTGTGCGTCCACTGGCCGGCCTTCACCCAGTCCGCCAGTTCGACCACCCGCCGCGCCGACGCGAGGATCAGCGAGAACACCGTGTCCGCCGTGGACTCGGTCAGCACGTCCGGTGTATGCGCGAGCACAATGCCGCGGCGCGTGAGATCGGCAACGTCGAACTGGTCGAAGCCCACCGAGATGGTCGACAGCGCCTTCAGCCGGCTCGCGCCTTCGAGCATCGCCGGCGTGATTTTCACGCTCGAACCGATGCCGCCGTCCGCAACCTTCAACGCGGCAACGAACGTGTCGTGCTGCGCGGGGTCGACCTGCACGACTTCCGCATGCTGTTGCAGATACGCGAGCACATCCTCAGGCAGCGACTTCCAGGCGACGATCTTCGTCATGAGCTTATTTTCCTTGCAACGGTGTAGCGAGCGTGGCGGCTGGAGTCAGCGGCTGCGGTTTGACGATCAGCGTCAGAATCACCGCGGCGACCAGCGCCACGCTCATGAAAGCATACGATGCCGCAGGCGAGCCGGTCGCGCCGTTCAGATAGCCGACCACGTACGAGCCGACGAACGAACCGAGCGCGCCCATGCTGTTGATCAGCGCCATCGCGCCGCCCGCGACATTCTTCGGCAGCAGTTCCGGCACGATCGCGAAGAACGGCCCATACGGTGCATACATCGCGCCGCCGGCAATCACCAGCAACGCGTACGAAATCCAGAAATGCGTGGAACCCAGCGCGTACGACGCGGCGAACGCAACCGCGCCGACCAGCAGGAACGGCCACACGAATACTTTGCGG
>NZ_DASRSY010000313.1:0-2490 GCF_035656215.1 Paraburkholderia sp. | reverse complement strand
CCCGCTCGATGAACATCAACTGCCGCACCGCCTCGCCCGCCACCTGATTCGCGCCGCTGTCGAGCAGCGCGCCGAGCTTGTCGAAACGCATGCGCTCTTCGTCGCGCAGTTCGGTCAGCAAGGCGTCGAGCGCGTCGACGTTCTTCGCCGCGGCCGCGTCTTCGATGTTTTCGCGCCACTCCATCTGCTGCATCAGAAACGCCGGCTCCATCGCTGTGTTGTTCTCCGAGCCGACGTCGATGTTGCGCAGGTGCAGCAGGTAGGTCGCGCGCTTCAACGGATCGCGCAACGTCTGATACGCCTCGTTGGTGCGCGTCGCCCATTGCATCGCGATACGCTTTTGCGCGTCGCCGGCCGCTGCGAAGCGGTCCGGATGCACTTGCGCCTGCACCGTGCGGTAGGCGTGATCGAGCGTCGCTGGGTCGAGCACGAATTGTGCCGGTAGATCGAACAGGTCGAAGTGGCTGTCTTTCAGCGAGGCCATCGGATAGAAAGAGTCCGTTCAGGTTCAGGAAAGCGCACCGGAGTGCAGGCTAAAAACGCGGCTCGAAAGCGCCGCGGAGGTTCAACGGCAAAGGTCAGCCGCAAGACACGAAGCCGAATGCGCGGATGAAACTAAAAAGGCGGCCCGCGCCGCCTTTGATCCGCTGTACGCGGAACGAGCCGATTTACACGCGGAACGATTCGCCGCAACCGCACTCGTCCTTCACGTTCGGGTTGTTGAACCTGAAGCCTTCGTTCAACCCTTCACGTGCGAAGTCGAGTTCGGTGCCGTCGATATAGGCGAGGCTCTTCGGGTCGACAATGATCTTCACGCCGTTGCAGTCGAACACTTCGTCTTCGGGTGCGAGTTCATCCACGTACTCGAGCTTGTAGGCTAAACCCGAGCAACCGGTCGTGCGCACGCCCACGCGCAGCCCGACACCCTTGCCGCGACGAGTCAGATACTTCTGGACGTGCTGTGCTGCCTTTTCGGTCAACGTAATTGCCATAGCGTTTCTCATTGCGCCGCGCGCGTTCGGCATTCGTATGCCTACTGACACGCTGCGACCCTGCCTGCCTCAAATATCGCTCATGCCGGACCGTGCTTTTCTCCAGGCACTGCCCGCTTCGACTCACTCAAACACGCACTCGCGCGTGATTACGCGTGTTGCCTGTCGCCTTCGACGACCGCTTCACCGTGACGCTGCTTGTAATCGGCGACAGCTGCCTTGATCGCGTCTTCCGCGAGGATCGAGCAGTGGATCTTCACCGGCGGCAGCGCCAGTTCTTCAGCGATCTGCGTGTTCTTGATCGACATTGCCTGATCGAGTGTCTTGCCCTTCACCCATTCGGTGACGAGCGAGCTCGACGCGATTGCCGAACCGCAGCCGTACGTCTTGAACTTCGCGTCTTCGATGATGCCGTCCGCGCCCACGCGGATCTGCAGCTTCATCACGTCGCCGCAAGCCGGCGCGCCGACCATGCCCGTGCCGACAGCGTCGTCGTCCTTCGCGAAGGAACCGACGTTGCGCGGGTTTTCGTAGTGGTCCAGAACCTTTTCGCTATAAGACATGATTACACTCCTTGTTTCGTTTCAACCTGCATTCGTTGCGTTTTCGACGTTTAAGCGTTGGCGCCTTAGTGTGCAGCCCACTTGATCGTCGAAATATCGATCCCGTCCTGGTGCATTTCCCACAGCGGCGACAGATCGCGCAGCTTCGAGATTTTGGTCTTCAACAGGTTGATCACATAGTCGACATCCTGCTCCGTCGTGAAACGGCCGACCGTAAAACGGATCGAGCTATGCGCCAGCTCGTCGTTACGACCCAATGCGCGCAGCACATATGACGGTTCCAGCGAAGCCGAAGTACAAGCCGAGCCCGACGACACGGCCACGTCCTTCACCGCCATGATCAGCGACTCGCCTTCGACGAAGTTAAAGCTGATGTTCAGGTTGTGCGGCACACGCTTTTCCATGTCGCCGTTCACATACGTTTCTTCCATGTCCTGCAGGCCGCGCAACAGACGATCGCGAAGCATACGGATACGTTCGTTTTCCGTCGCCATTTCTTCACGCGCGATACGGAACGCTTCGCCCATACCGACGATCTGGTGCGTAGCCAGCGTGCCCGAACGCATGCCGCGCTCGTGACCGCCGCCGTGCATCTGCGCCTCGATACGGATACGCGGCTTGCGACGCACATACAGCGCGCCGATGCCCTTCGGACCATACGTCTTGTGGGCCGAGAACGACATCAGGTCGACCTTCAGCTTTTGCAGATCGATCGCGATCTTACCGGTGGCTTGCGCCGCGTCGACGTGGAAAATGATGCCCTTTTCACGGGTGATCTCGCCGATCGCCTCGATGTCCTGGATCACGCCGATTTCGTTGTTCACCGACATCACCGAGACCAGAATCGTATCAGGGCGCAGCGCGGCCTTGAACTTCTCGAGATCGATCAGACCGTCGTCCTTCACATCCAGATACGTGACTTCGAAGCCTTCGCG
>NZ_DASRSY010000312.1:0-31642 GCF_035656215.1 Paraburkholderia sp. | reverse complement strand
CACGTCTTCGAGGGTTGCTTTCGGCACGGTGCCGACGAGCGAGCCATCGTAGGGGTTGCGCACTTCAATCACTTCGTCGCGAAAGATTTTTTCGCCACCAATGCGCAGTGCTTCATGACGCACCTGCAATTGAGTCTTTATTTCAGCAACAGCATTCATTTCTGATCCCCGTTCATTGAAGGTGATTGAGTGCGATATCGATGATGTCGAAGTTGCGCAGCCGTGCCCGCTGCGTGACCGACTTCGCGACCGGCTGATTGAACAGGAGCGGCACGATCTGCTCGGCAAGGCCACCATGCGAGCGCAGCGGCACGTCGAGTCCGGACAGATCGTGCTTGATGCGTCGCGTGCCGAGCACCACGTCGCGCGTTGAGATCACGATGAGGTCGCCCATGCGTGCAGGCGGAAGTTCGAAGCGCGCGCAGCCTTCAGCGCCCGTCAGCACGACTTCGATGCCGGGTTCCGCTGCGAGCCGGCGGCGCATCGCTTCGAGGTCGGCTGAGGCGGGCAGATAGACCGTCGCGAACGATCCGAGCGCGCCGTGATGCACGACGTAGGGGTCCGTGATCGGCAGGATCACGCGGGCAGCGTCTTCGCCGAGCCATTCGTCGAAGCGCTCCTGCAGATAGATCACGTTGGGCTCGCCGTCTTCGTTGTGCTTCGCATTCATGCCGTGGTCGGCGGTGAGCGCGACGATCGCACCCAGCTCGTCGAGCCGCTGCAGGTAGCCGTCCATCATCTGATAGAACGCGTTCGCGCCGGGAGTGCCGGGGGCGCACTTGTGCTGCACATAGTCGGTGGTCGACAGATACATCAAGTCGATGTCTCGGGTTTCGAGCAACCGCACGCCGGCCGCGAACACGAACTCGGACAGGTCCGCGCTATAGACGCTCGGCACCGGCTTGCCGACCAGTTCGAGCAGGTTGTCGATACCGTTCTCTTCAAGTGTCGCTTCGTCGGCTTTTTCCGCCGAGAAGCAGACGCCCTTCAGACCTTTGCCGAGCAGCCGGCGCAGTTTGTCTTTTGCCGTGACCACCGCAACGTTCGCGCCCTGTTCGGCGAAACCGGCGAGCACGGTCGGGGCGACCAGGTACTTCGGATCGTTCATCAGCACCTCGGTGCCGCTCTCGCGATCGAAAAAGTAGTTGCCGCTAATGCCGTGCACGGCGGGCGGCACGCCCGTCACGATCGACAGATTGTTCGGGTTCGTGAAGCTCGGCACGACGCAGTCGCCCTTGAGTGAAGTGCCGGGACGCAGCAGCTTGCCAATATAGGGCGCGACCCCCGCCGCAGCCGCCATCTCCAGATATTCATACGCGCAGCCGTCCACGCAGACCACGACGACGGGTCTGCGCATCCAGTTGTAGCTGCGGCCGTTCACTTCAATAGAAACCGGTGTATCGCTCATGACATGTCCTCTGGGCTAGGGTAATTCGGGTGATGACGATGCGGCGTTATGTGGCAAAGTGTGGCAATACTTGACATTAAAATTGATACTTTGTAGATTGTCAACAACAGACAACAAATCACAAATTCTTAGGGGTGGTCGTCTGGAGGGTTGCAACACGCAGTGGTCCCGTAGCACCGGTCGTTTTCGTCGCTGGCCGCGACGCCACTTTTGAAGGGGTCTGGAAATGAAGGAACAGTCGGGGTTTAAAGCTTGCAGAGGTCGTCTGAATATGGCGCTGCGCTGTCTGGTCGCCACCGCCGTCACGCTCGGCGCAGTTCAGTTCGCGTACGCAAAAACGCAGTTGCTGGTCTATACGGCGCTCGAAGACGAAGCGATGAAGCCCTATAAAGACGCCTTCGAAAAGGCCAATCCGGATATCGAAATCCGTTGGGTTCGCGATTCGACTGGCGCGGTCACCGCAAAGCTGATCGCCGAAAAGAACAATCCGCGTGCCGACGTGGTGCTCGGACTCGCGGCATCCAGCCTGACGCTGCTCGATCTGCAGGGCATGCTGATGCCCTACGCGCCGAAAGGGTTCGACAGTCTGACGCGCAAGTACAGCGATGCGAACACGCCGCCGCACTGGGTCGGTATGGACGTATGGGGCGCGACGGTCTGCTACAACCGCATCGAAGCGGAGAAGCGCCACCTGCCTAAGCCGACGTCGTGGGAAGACCTGACCAAGCCGATCTATAAGGGCATGGTCGTGATGCCGAGCCCGGTCTCGTCCGGCACCGGCTATCTGGATGTCACGTCATGGCTGCAAACGTTCGGTGCGGATAAGGGCTGGAAGTACATGGACGCGCTGGACAAGAACGTCGCGCAATACGTGCACTCGGGCTCGAAGCCCTGCACGCTGGCGGGCACCGGTGAATTTCCGATCGGTATCTCCTTCGAATTCCGCGGCCACGAGTTGCAGGCGCAAGGCGCCCCCATCGACCTGATCTTCCCGAAAGAAGGGCTGGGCTGGGACATGGAAGCGACCGGCATCATGAAAACGACAAAGCAGCCGGAAGCGGCCAAAAAGCTCGCGGACTTTATGGCCAGCAAAGAGGCCAATGAAATCACCGCGCAATGGTGGGCGATTGTTGCGTACCCCGGTGTGGCGAAGAAACTCTCGGGCATCCCCGATAACTATTCGGAATTGCTCGTGAAGAACGATTTCACATGGTCCGCAAAGAACCGCGACGCAATTCTCGCGGACTGGCAAAAGCGCTATGGCAACAAGGAACAAAAATAAGGCCGCGTTCAGCCAGGTTTAGCCAGGTTTAGACGAGAGCCGGGCCGCGCGCTGCGTGGCCCCGAACGATGCGGTGATGCAATGGCAGTGCATTGTCGCCATGCAGATAAGCGGTACCGGAGGAGATGATGACAGCGTATTTGAGCGTGCAGCAGGTCTATAAGCGGTTCAACGACACGCCGGTTCTGGAGGACATCAATCTTGGCGTGAAGAAGGGCGAGATGCTCTGCTTTCTCGGCCCGTCGGGATGTGGCAAGACCACCTTGCTGCGGATCATTGCCGGACTGGAAACACAGAGCGCCGGCCAGATCATGCAGGACGGCCGCGATATTTCGCGGCTGCCGCCTCAGCTTCGCGATTACGGCATTGTGTTTCAGTCGTACGCACTGTTTCCGAATCTGACTATCTTCGACAACGTGGCCTATGGCCTTGTGAATCGCAAGATGAAGCGCGCGGCGATCGCCGATCGTGTGAACGAACTGCTCGCACTGGTCGGCTTGCCGGACGCGCAGCGCAAGCATCCGAACCAGTTGTCGGGTGGCCAGCAGCAGCGCATTGCGCTGGCGCGCGCGCTTGCCACTTCGCCAGGTCTGCTATTGCTCGACGAGCCGCTCTCGGCGCTGGATGCGCGCGTGCGCGTGCGGTTGCGTCAGGAAATCCGTCAGTTGCAGCAGCGCCTCGGCGTGACCACGATCATGGTGACGCACGATCAGGAAGAAGCGCTTTCCATGGCCGACCGGATCGTGGTGATGAATCAAGGCGTGATCGAGCAGATCGGCACGCCCCACGAAATCTATCGCGAGCCGGCGTCGCCGTTCGTGGCCGATTTCATCGGCAAGGTCAATCTGATTCCGGCTGAAGTGGCACGCGACGGCAGCCTCAAGGCGGGCTCCATCGCGCTGCGCTACGGGTGCGGATCGGAGCGCGCGGTGCTGGGGTCGAAAGTGTCGGCGTTCGTGCGCCCGGAAGACATTCACCTCAGCGCGCCGGGTAGCGAGGCGGACAACCTGCTGCCCGCCTCGGTCGAGAAACTGGAATTCCTCGGCGCGTTCTGCCGGGTCAGCTTCAAGGTGGACGGGCTCGGTGAGCAGGAGGTCGTTGCCGACCTGTCGTTTCATGAAATGAATCGTACCCGCCTGCAACCGGGATCGCGCTTCAATCTGGCCATCAACCGCGAACACGTGTGCGTCTTCTCCGCCGCGAAGGAGCGACTCCAATGAGCGCCGTTCTGATCGAGCGTCGCAGCGGCGACGAAGGTCACGCCGAGGTGCGCCAGAAGAGCCATTGGCATGACCGGATCGCGCAGTTGGCCCTCCTGCTGATGTCCGCGTTTCTCGGCGTGTTTCTGCTGGTGCCGCTGGCATTGGTCATCGGGAAATGTTTCGTCGATGCGGATGGGCATTTCGTTGGACTCGCCAATTTCACCGGCTATCTGGTGGATTCGGGCGTGTGGACGTCGACACTGCATTCGGTCACTGTTGCCTGTCTCGTGACGGCGATCGTGATTCCGATGGCTTTTACGTTTGCGTACGCACTGACCCGTTCGTGCATGCCGATGAAGAACGCCGTCCGCACGGTGGCGCTGCTGCCGCTGCTCGCGCCGACGCTGCTGTCCGCGGTGTCGTTCATTTACTGGTTCGGCAACTCGGGCATCCTGAAGCCCTTGCTTCACGGGCATTCGATCTATGGGCTGCCGGGCATCGTATGCAGTCTGGTCTACGCCTCGTTTCCGCACGTGCTGATGATTCTCGTGACGGCGCTGTCGCTGTCCGACGGTCGCTTATACGAAGCGGCCGAAGCGATGGGCACCCGCCGCACACGCAAATTCTTCACGATCACACTGCCGGGCGCGAAGTATGGCTTGATCAGCGCGACGATGGTGTCGTTCACGATCTGCATCAACGATTTCGGCGTGCCGGTTGTGATCGGCGGACCTTATTCGGTGCTTTCCACCGACATCTATAAGCTCATCATCGGCTTGCAGGACTTCAACCGGAGTGCGGTGGTCAGCCTGCTGCTGCTCTGTCCGGCGCTGGTTGCGTTCGCGGTCGACTTTTTCATTCGCCGCAAGCAGCAATCGCAACTCGGCGCGCGCTCGACGCCGTATCAGCCGAAACCCACGCGCGGCTTCGACATGGCGATGCTCGGGTACTGCGGCTTCGTCTGCCTGCTGCTGTTGGCGGTGGTCGGCATTTCGGTGTTCGCTTCGTTCGTGAAGTTCTGGCCGTATCAGATGAGCCTCGGCTTGCAGCACTACAAGATGGGACTGATCGGCGCTGGGATCTTCGATGCCTACAAGAACAGTCTGAAGATGGCCGCATGCGTGGCGGTCGGCGGCACCATCATCGTGTTTGGCGGCGCGTATCTCGTCGAGAAAACGCGTGGGCCGCGCTGGTTACGCGGCTTTATCAATCTGTGCGCGATCCTGCCGATGGGCGTGCCGGGTCTCGTGCTCGGCATAAGCTACATCTTTCTGTTCAACTCGCCCTCCAACCCTTTGAACGGCCTTTACGGCACGCTCGCGCTGCTCGCGATCGTCACGGTGGTGCACTACTACTCGTCTAGCCACCTGACCGCGGTCACCGCGCTTCGTCAGATCGATAACGAGTTCGAAGCGGTCTCGGCTTCGCTGAAAGTGCCTTTCTACAAGACGTTTTTTCGCGTCACCGTGCCCGTGTGCCTGCCGTCGATCCTGCAGATCGCGCGCTATCTGTTCGTCAACGGCATGACGACGGTGTCGGCGGTCGCTTTTCTCTATTCACCCGACACGCAACCGGCCTCCGTCGCCATTCTCAATCTCGACGACGCAGGACAGATTGGACCGGCCGCCGCGATGGCCACGCTGGTCCTCGTGACGGCCGCGTTCGCCTGTTTGCTGTTTGCCGGCGTGTCGCATGGCGTATTACGCAGAACCCAGGCTTGGCGCACGTCGCGCCGTGGTTGAAACGAGTCTTCATCAAGATCTATTAGGAGCTACTGTGAATCTGCCCTCCCAGCCCATTTTGCTCACCCCCGGTCCGCTCACGACCTCCGATCGTACGCGTCAGGCAATGCTGCGCGACTGGGGATCGTGGGACGGTGATTTCAATCAGATCACTGCCCGTGTCCGCCAGCAGACGCTACGCATCGTGCATGGCGAAGACACACATGAATGCGTGCCCTTGCAAGGCAGCGGCACGTTCTCGGTCGAGGCCGCGATCGGCACGCTGGTGCCGCGCGACGGACATGTACTGATCCCGAATAACGGTGCGTATTGCCAGCGGATCGCGAAGATCTGCAAGGCGCTCGGCCGTCGTCATCAGACGCTCGACTATCCCGAAGACAAGCAGGTCAAGGCGGCTGATGTCGATCGCGCATTAGCGGCTGATCCCAGTATCACGCACGTTGCGCTGGTGCATTGCGAAACCGGTGCCGGGGTGCTCAATCCGCTGCACGAGATTGCCGTGGTTGTCGCAAAGCATGGACGCAGTCTGATCATCGACGCGATGAGCTCGTTCGGCGCAATCGACATCGACGCGCGCGAAACGCCATTCGACGCCGTCGTGGCCGCCTCCGGGAAATGTCTGGAAGGGGTGCCCGGCATGGGCTTCGTGATCATTCGCCGCAGCACGCTGGAGCAATGCGAAGGCAACAGCCCGTCACTCGCCATGGATCTGTACGATCAGTGGGCCTACATGAATCGCACGACGCAGTGGCGCTTCACGCCGCCCACCCACGTCGTCGCGGCCCTCGATCAGGCAATCGCGCAATACGTGGAAGAGGGCGGTCTCGAAGCGCGCGGCGCTCGCTATGCCAACAATTGCCGGGCACTGATCGAAGGCATGGCCGCGCTCGGCTTTCGAACCTTCCTCGACCCGGCGATTCAGGCGCCGATCATCGTCACGTTTCATGCGCCTGACGATCCGAAGTACGACTTCAAGACGTTCTACACGGAAGTGAAAAAACGCGGCTATATCCTGTATCCGGGCAAGCTCACCCAGCTGGAAACATTCCGTGTCGGCTGTATTGGACACTTCGGCGAATCCGGCATCCCCGGCGCGGTCGCTGCTATCGCCGATACGCTGAAGGCGATGGGGATTAAGCGGGTATCGGCGCAAGCGGTGGCCTGAGCTGGTCTGACTATGTCCACGTGCGAAGGCTTCTTTCCGTTGGAGCGGGAAGAAGTCTTTCTTTTCGCCGCGTGGCATTAAATCGTTGTATCAATGCGAGCAATTCATGCGTCCGTTCTGGATTGAACAAGCACTCTTTGCCGATGGATCACTGGCGTCCGCACTGCAAGGCGCGACCACTGCCGATGTTTGCATTGTCGGTGGTGGTTTCACGGGGTTGTGGACGGCCATCCAGGCGAAACAGAAGAAACCCGATCTCGACATCGTGATCATCGAGAGCGATCTGTGCGGTGCGGGCGCAAGCGGCCGCAACGGTGGTTGTCTGCTGACGTGGTCGACGAAGTTCTTCACGCTGCGGCGTCTGTTCGGCGAGGCCGAAGCGATCCGTCTCGTGAAAGCGTCCGAGGCTGCTGTTGGGCGGATTCGCGACTTCTGTGTCGAGCACGATGTGGATGCCGAGCTTCGGCTTGACGGCACACTCTACACCGCGACTTCGCGCGCGCAAATCGGCTTGCTCGATCCGGTGATTGCCGCACTGAGCGAGCATGGCATCAATTCGTATCAACATCTTTCGCCGGACGAAGTGGCGAGCCGTTCCGGTTCGGCGCGCAATCTCGGCGGCGTGTATTCACCGGTCGCGGCAACGGTTCATCCGGGTAAGCTCGTGCGCGGGTTGCGGCGCGTCGCGATCGAAATGGGTATCCGTATTTACGAACGCACACCGATGCTCGACTTCACTTCCGGCGAATGCGTGACCGTACACACGCCCGCCGGCAGCGTGACGGCTTCCAAAATGGTGCTCGCGATCAATGCGTGGATGGCGAGTCGCTTCCAGCAGTTCGAACGCACGCTTGCAGTTGTCTCCAGCGACATGATCGTCACCGAGAAATGCCCGGAGTTGCTGCATCAGATGGGATTGAAAGATGGCGTATCCGTACTCGATTCACGCATCTTCGTTTACTACTATCGCAGCACGGCGGACGGCCGGCTGATGCTTGGCAAGGGCGGCAATACGTTTGCCTGGCGTGGCCGGATCGCGCCGGTGTTCGATCAGCGCTCGCCGTATGAAGCCGATCTGACGCGCAGCCTGCATGATTTCTTCCCCGCGTTGCGCGACGTGCCGGTGACGGCGAGCTGGAACGGTCCGTCGGATCGGTCCGTCACCGGCTTTCCGTTTTTCGGCAGGCTCGACGACGCGCCGAACGTGCTCTATGGATTTGGCTATTCCGGTAACGGTGTTGGACCGACCTATATGGGCGGACAGATCCTGTCTTCACTGTTGCTCGAGCTCGACAACGAATGGACGCGCAGTCCGTTGACGACCGGACCGTTGGGCTATTTCCCGCCCGAACCGATCCGCTTCGTCGGCTCGATTACCGTGCGCGACGCGATTCGGCGCAAGGAACGCGCGGAAGACGAAGATCGGCAGCCCTGGCTGGTCGACCGATTGCTGAGCAAGCTCGCCAATGCTGCCGGAAAGTCAGATAAAGCGTAGGCTGTGGCGGCCGCGGGCCCGCAGACAGGCGGATCCGCAGCGCTGAGCACGCTGGGCGTGCTGCACGTGCTGCACGGGATGCGCGTGCGTAACCGCCCAGCTTGCTTCGGTCTTAACCGGCATTCGTTGCAGACGCCACCCAGTGCTCATGGGCGTGCCGCATTCTCGCGAGGCCATGAGCAACGTGTTCGCGCACAAGCGTGACGGCGAGTTCCGCATCGCCTTTCGCGAGCGCGTTGACGATTTTTTCGTGTTCTGTGACCGACGTCGCCAGCGCGCTCTTTTCCGATTCGATTGCGGCCTGACGGAGCAAGCCGAGCTGACGGACGAGATGCCGATAGGTTTCGATCAGGTGCTGGTTGCCGACGCCCGTCACCATCGCATCATGCAACTGGACGTTCAATGCCGTATAGCGAGTGAGGTCATGGTCCTTCTTCGCGGCTTTCATCGATGTGATGATGCCTTTGAGCGTTGCAAGCGTTTCGGGTGTCATCCGATTGGCGAGCGCGCGGACGACCGATTCGTCCAGCATTGCACGGACTTCGTAAATCTCCTCGGCCTCGCGTAGCGACAGTGCGCGCACCGTGACACCGCGGTTCTTCTCTGTCTTCAGCAATCCTGCCTGTTCCAATGCACGGAACGCCTCGCGCAGTGGTCCGCGCGACACATTCAACCGCGTGGAGACTTCGACTTCGTTCAACTTCTCCCCTGGGGCGAATTCGCCTGAGACGATGCTGCGTTCGAGGGTTTCCTGGACGAGCGTCGCGAGGGAGTGCCGCTGCAGCAGTTCGATGGCGCTAGATGTTGTTGGTGTGGTCATGAGCAGCGAATAAGAACAAAGAATGAGATAACGAACAGTCGGCTTCTTTGAACATACGTGGCAGTTTGTTTATTGTCAACAATCATCAAAGCCGCCGGCCGACATTAAACTCGCAAGCTACTTGCCAACGCGTCTCAAGATACGCGGAAGGCCATCGACGGCGTCGGCGCGCTCGTGCAGGCCGCGGCCGACTGAGCGAATGCGCAGGTCAAGCGCGGCAACTGACCTACGCATTCGCTGCGAGACGCTGCAGTCCGACCTGCTCGGGAACGCAACGTTTCACACCGGTCACGTCCGTCGCGTCGTACGGGTCACTCGGCGCCGCGAACGATTCGCAGATCGCGCTCGACGGCGTCGCCTAATGCTTCAAGCGCCTTCTTGTAGGCATCGCTTTCATATGCGGCAATGGCCTGCTCGTAGGTCGGAAATTCAATCACGACAGTCCGTTCCTTCAAGCCTTGCTCACGAACCTCGTCGGCTGAGCCGCGCACGATGAATTTGCCGTTAGCGGCTGCCACAGCGGGCCCTGCCAGCTGTGCATACGCTGCCAGCTTCGACGGGTCCTTCGTCGCGCGGTAGACGGTTACCCAATATCCCTTGCTCATGTGTATCTCCTTGTTCTGAGGCGAGAAAGTAATAGTCGCGTTGCAAGCAACGACGCGGGAATTATGTCACTTCGAGCATCCCCGCGTGCGCTTCACACTCGCGCACGTGTTCGGCCGGTTTGCGTCCATCCGCACCAATCGACATGATTTTCCCCGATCACCCCCGGCCGGGCAGCCTCAGTTGGCCAGCACCGCAGCCGATCCCTCCGAACGTATCCCCTTGCGATAACGCCCGAGCCCCACGATTCCGACCAGCGACACAGCCGAAAGCATGCTGAAGAAAATCGCCAGTGGCAGCCACTCGCCTTTGTAGTTCTGCGCGAGCATCGTGCCGATCAAAGGCGTTGTCCCACCGGCGATCGTCGCGCACAGTTGATAGGCAATCGAAATGCCGGAGTACCGGACTTGCGTGGGAAATGCGGGCGTCATGAAACCGGCGATGACTGCATAAATAGCAGACAGCACCACCACCGCGAGCGAGATACCCGCCACGATCGCGATGGGATTCTGCGTCTTGACGAGCAGGAACATCGGGTAGGGCGTAAGCATGGACAGCAGGGCGGCGCAGGTCAGAAAGCGGGTCTCGCCGACACGCTGTGCCAACAGCGCCGAAATTGGCTGGGACGCCAACTGGATGAGGGTCACGACAAACAGGCAGTCGAGAATGAACGATTTCGACATGCCGAGATAACCGGTGACATACGAAATCATGAACGTGTTGGTGAAGAAGAACCCGGCAGAGCCGATCGTCGTCGCCATCGCCGCCATGACGATCGGATACCACGCGGTGCTCAGCACTTCCTTGACCGGCGACTTCAGCACCTCGCGATTCTTGCGAAGCTGCTCGAACTCGGGCGACTCGTTTACGCCGAGACGGATCGCCATACCGATCACGAGCAGCACGAAGCTGGCGAGAAACGGCAGCCGCCAGCCCCAGGCAACGAAGCTTGCGTGATCGAGCGAGGTGACGAGCCGGAAAGATACGAGCGAAAGAATCAACCCGGCCGGACTGCCCATCTGCGGAAACGATGCGAAGAACGTTTTGCGGCCGGCGGGCGCGTGCTCGCTCGCCATCAGTACCGCGCCGCCCCATTCGCCGCCCACGGCTATGCCCTGGAGAATCCGCAACAGCACGAGTGAGATGGGCGCCCAGATGCCGATACTGCTATAGCCGGGTAGCAGACCGATGCCGGTCGTGGCGATCCCCATCAGAAACATGGTCAGCAGCAGCATCTTCTTGCGGCCCAGCTTGTCGCCGAGATGCCCGAATACCGCGCCGCTCAACGGGCGCGCAATAAAGCCGACAAAGAACGTGCCGAACGAAGCCATCGTACTGAGGAAATGATTGCTGCTGGGGAAGAACACCTCGCCGAGAACCAGCGCGGCGGCGGTCGCATAGGTGTAGTAGTCGTAAAACTCGACGGCCGTGCCGATAAAAGCCGCGGTGGCGGCGCGCACAGGCTGATGAGTCTGTTCAGAAGGGGACATGGGGATCCTGTTGATGGACGAGCAGCGTTGGCTTGACTGCTGTCTTTATCGGTCGCCGAAATACGCCCGCAAAATTCGCATTTTTAATCTTCACTATCAGAATGGCTAATGCTCGCCCTAATCGAAAACAATAAGTCTCATTTCTAATTCCGATCCTCAGTATAATTTTCGCGGATGATGAAAACAGTGAGACCCGTCGTGAGCAAAGACCGCCCGGACACCTATCTGAACGACCGCCTTGATTGGAACCTGCTGCGTACTTTTCTCGCCATTGCGAAAGAGGGCAGCGTGAGTCGTGCGGCGACGAAGCTGCATCTGACGCAGCCCGCAGTGAGCCAGGCGCTGCGCCGGCTGGAGGAACAGTTGGGACTGCGCCTCGTGGATCGCCACGGTCCGCGCATCGAGGTCACGCAGGCCGGTATCGAAGTGAGGCAGATTGCTGAAGACGTGTACGGCACGATCTCGCGTCTGTCGCTTGCCGAGGTGGATCGCGATCACGATATCTCCGGCATGGTGCGCGTGAGCACCGTCAGCGGAATCGATTTTCCGGCCTACGACACGTTTCTCGCGGAGTTCCATCGCACGTATCCGCGTATCGAGCTCGAAAGCCAGGCAATGCGCAGCGCCGATGTGGTGAACAGTCTCCAGCAAAAATCCGCAACGCTTGGACTGACGCCGCGGCGCGCGTTACCTAAACGGGTCGACAGCCGCGTGTTTCTGCGTCAACGGTATGCGCTTTTCTGCGGACGTCATCATCCGCTCTTTGGGCGCACCGACCTTCAGGTCGCCGATCTGGCCGGCGAGAAGTTTGTCTCCTTCACCGGCGACAAAGTCGGCGACCACATGTCGCCGCTCACCTTCTTTCGTGATGAGATGGGGTTCACGGGGCGCGTGGTCGGCTCGTCGTCGAGCATGACCGAGGTCAGGCGTTTCATCTTCGCGGGCTTCGGCATAGGTTGCCTGCCGGAACACGTCGTGCGCGATGACATCGCGCAAGGCCGCCTTCAACGGTTGCCACCGGATGAAGGTGTCGCCGACCTCGATATCTACATGCTGTGGTCACTGGACCGCAAGCTGAGCGCCGCTGAAACCGCGTTTATCGATGCGCTGAATGTGTTCATCGACGGCGAGGCGAACGGTGCTGACCGCCAGCGCGGCGCTCAATAGACACACTCAATAGCCACGCGTAACGTCGACTACATTCTGCAGCGGTTCGCCGCGGATCAGTCTGCGTGCGTTGTGCGCCACCTGCGTTCCGATCGTTTCCGCGCTTGCGACTGACGCCATGTGCGGCGTCACGATCAGATTCGGTGCCCGCCATAAATGATCTTCGCGGGGTAAGGGTTCGGTCGGGAACACGTCGACGATCGCACCGCCGATCTGCCCGCTCGTCAGCGCCGCGATCAGGTCCGCGGGCGCCAGATGTTCGCCCCGGCCGACGTGGATCAGTTTCGCGCCCGGCCGCAAATGTTCGAAAGTGTTCGCGTTGAGAATCCAGCGGGTTTCGTGCGTGAGCGGCAGGAGACACACGAGGATGTCCGTGCCCTGGAGGAATGGCTTGAATTCCTGCGGACCGGCGAAGGTCGTCACGCCCGGCAGTTCACGAGGCTTGCGTGCCCATCCGTGCACCGCGAAGCCGAAGCGCTGCAAATCCGTGGCGACGCGGCTGCCGATTTCTCCCAGTCCCATGACGCCGACGGCGCATTCGGAAGCGTCACGCTGTTCGTGACGGAACCAGCGGTCAAGACGCTGATTGGCGAGCACGCGGTCGAGTTGGCGATGAAAGTGCAGCACGCCCCACGTAACGAATTCGCTCATGCCACGTGCGTGTTGCGGATCGACGACCCGGCACAGCGGTACGGCGGGCAGGGTAGGGTCGGACAGAATGTTGTCGACGCCGGCGGCGATGCTGTGCACGAGCCGGAGTTTGGGCAACGCTGCCAGCGCGCCTGCCGGTGGATTCCAGCACACGGCGATTTCTGCATCGGCGGCGTGCTCGCCGTGCATCACGACATCGAGGTCAGGGGCGGCGCGCTGAATCGGTTGCACCAGGTGTGACAAGTCGAAGTCACGGCTCACCAGAACTAATTGGGTCATTGCATCGAATCGGATAACGGGTCTAGTTGCGATAGTCGGATAGCGGGTCGTCGATCAACCGTAACGCCGCGCGCCACGCCAACTCCGAAATTCCCGCAGAGTCGTCGCGAGCGAACTGGCTCGCGGTCAACTCGCACACTTCTCGCGGCGGGATGCGCAGCGCGCTGCCGCCGGCCAGCGCCTGAATTTGTGCCTGACAGGCCCGCTCGAGGAAATAGATTTCGTGGAACGCTTCGGCGGCCGTGGCGCCTGCTGCAAGCAGCCCGTGATTGCGCAGAATCATCGCCTTGCAGGAACCGAGGTCGCGCACCAGACGCTCGCGCTCGCCGAGTTCGAGCGCGATGCCTTCGTAATCGTGATAGGCGAGCTTGCCGTAGAACTTCAACGCATGCTGACTGATCGGCAGCAGCCCCTGTTCCTGCGCCGATACCGCTGTTCCGGCGGCAGTATGCGTATGGATCACGAAATGCAGATCGTCGCGTGCCGCGTGGATAGCCGAATGAATCGTGAACCCGGCGGCGTTTACGCGAAACAAGGCCGGTTCGCTGCGCGCCCGCTTGTCGATGACGTTGCCGAGATGATCGATCTTCACGAGGTCCGACGCGCGCATCTCATGAAACAGCACGCCATAGCGGTTGATCAGAAATGCCGCCGGCTCGCCCGGCGAGCCGGGCAGGCGCGCCGTGATGTGCGTGTCGATCATGTCCGTCATGCGGAAGTGAGCGGCCAGCCGGTAGAGCGCCGCCAGGTCCTCGCGTACCTGCTGTTCGGTGCCGAGCGGCGCGGGTTTGTCGCTCATGCGATCGGGTGTTGGCGTGGATTGCATTTCAGAAGACTCCCTGGTTCTCGCTTGCTGTCGTGCACGTAGTGTTCGTTAGCATGTCAGTGTCCGTCAACTTCATTGTTCTAATGCTGATCAACTTGGGCCTTGAGGCATGGCGGTTTCAGCGGATGAATGCACCCATTGCACGTATGTCCTGATGCCTTTATCGGGAGCCAAAAACAATAAGTAAAAGTCTGTTTTCTAATCCTTTGTATTAATGCGGCGAATGGTCGTGCGGCCGGTCCGGTGAGCGGCTTCGTCTGGCTGTCCGGCCCGTCCAGCCTCACTGGAGGACTGGCGCATGCGGTTTTCCCCCGCGACCCGGCCAGGGTGCTTGTCCTGCGCATAAAACAGTACCTTGCATTGAATAGTACCGAGTACTTGAGTTCGTTCTCCATCACATGGATCGGTGCGTTGGCAGGTGCCCAGCGAAGCTGACGCGCGCTTGCCCGGCATCTTCCATGATGAGCTGGCGCTAACTTGCTGTATGCACTTGAAGCATAGCCGGCAGCGTGGCGCCAAATTCAGACATGCCGAGCAACAGCAATGCACCGCAAAGCAATAAAAGCAGCGGATTGATTCGCGTGCTGAGCAGCGTCGCGACTGAAACGAGGGCAATCGCTTTGGCCGGAAGCCCACCGTCGAGCGACTTCAGCAGAACCCAGCCCGCAGCGAGGATCATGCCGGATGCAACAGGCCGTAGCCCACGCTCGAGCGCCAATTGCCACGCCGCGCCTTGATAGCGTGTCCAGATGTGCGTCACGCCGTAGATCAGGATGCCGGTAGGGGCGAGCAATGCCAGCGTGGCCACGACAGCGCCCCAGAAGCCCGCGATCTGCCAGCCGATCAATGTAGCCAGCAGCGAGCCGGGGCCAGGCGCCATGCGCGAGATGGCAAAGTCGACGGCGAACTGGGCATGCGTCATCCATCCATGTACGTCGACAACCTGCCGTTGGATATCGGCGATGATGGCCTGGCCGCCACCTATCGTGACCAGTGACAGGGGCGCGAAAACCGCCGTTAGCTGTAGAAGAACGCGACTCGACATGGCTAGGCTTTGCGTAGTTTGATGTATTCGGCCAGCACGCTCAGGCCACCGGCGCCTGCCACGACCCACACCAGCGGCAGGCGCAATATACCGACCGCGATGAAGGTGCCCGCGAGGAAGAGCAGAGGAAGGAGTCTGCGCCGCACCCGGAGCGCGGTCGTCACGCCCATTGATAAAGACAGGCCGGTGGCCGCGGCTGCCGCGCCCGCGAGCAGGATGTGAGCGATCGGGAACTGCAGCAGATGACTGAAAAGCGTGCCGAGAATAACAATGAAAATGGCGGGCGGGATGATGATGCCGGCGACCGCCAGCAGCGCGCCGCGCCAGCCGAGCAGACGGTGGCCGATCCATATCGCCATGTTTTTGACGTTGATGCCCGGCAACGCCTGAGAAATGGCCAGGCCGTTCAAAAAGTCTTCTTCACTGATCCAGTCGCGATCCTGGACGAATTCCCGCAGGAGCCAGCCGCTCAGGCCGCCACCGAAGCTGGTGAGTCCGATACGGCTGAATATAAGGAAAAGCCCGGTAAGGGTGGGCGGTCGACTCGCGTTGGCGATTTGTTGGGACATCGAATCTTCCAGTCAGATTGGCGTATGACAGGCGAAATATTGGCCCATGGCGAGCGTGCCCGGTCATGTGCGCCTGGAAAATTATATCAATCGGAGGTTTGTTTCCGGACGACGAAATCGATGTGATCGCGCCCGCGGTGGAAGTAGCGAAGACAGGCAGTCATGATCCGGCCCCAGCCGTAAAGGGCATTTTTAACCAAGACGACCTCCCATGAGACTGGTTATGCTAGGCGTAATCAGTCATTTCATGCGAGGACATCAAGGTGCCGCACTATCTTTGCCATGAGCAGCCGGACTTACTCGAGTTCGAAACGAGCGTGATCGCTTCGCGGCCCGGCGCAGTTGTGCTAGGCCGCTCGGCCTTGCACCCTGGCGGCGGCGGTCAGGTCTCGGATGCGGCGACGCTGACGCATGCGCACGGCGCCGTTCGCATTACCGGCGTCGAGCCGGAAGGCGGCATGCTGTGGCATCTGCTCGATGAACCGCTCGAACTGAACGGCAACGTGCACGTAGCCGTCGACGCGGCCCGGCGCGCCACCGTCGCCCAGCTTCATACGGCCACGCATATTCTCAACGCCCTCGTGTATCAGCGCTTCGCCGGTGCGCTCGTGACCGGCGCGCAGATCAATGCCGACGGCACTGCCCGCATGGACTTCGATCTACCCGAAGCGGATAACGACGCGCTGCGCCTGCTGGAGGAGCCCGCTAACGAGGTGATCCGCAGCGCGATGGACGTGCGCACCTATTACGTGAGCGCAACGGAAGCAAAGTCGACCCAGGGCCTGATCCGCAGCCTGTCAGTGGCGCCGCCGCCGACATCCGACGGCACGGTGCGGATCGTCGAAATCGGCGACCTGGACCGGCAGGCTTGCGGCGGCACGCATCTGACCAATACAGCGCAATCGAGACCGATCCGCTTCGTGAAGATCGAGAACAAGGGGCGCCGCAATCGCCGGGTGAGAATAGAGCTGGTTTGAAGGGCATCCCGGGAGAGCGACCCATGGACACATCGGATAAAAACGGCCCGGAGGTGGTGTGCTGGCGAGACGGCGCGCTCGACGGCGCCTGTCTCGCCAGCGCCCGCTACGGCGAGCACAAATTCGACCGGCATCTGCACGATGAACTCGTTATCGTCATGACGCAAACTGGTGCGGGCCAATGTCATACGCGCACCGGCAGCGACGTCGCCGGACCTGGCAGCGTGCTCGTGTTCGGGCCAGGCGAGTACCACAGCGGCGAGGTGTGGGAAGGTCGCGAATGGATCTACCGCGCCATCTATCTCGACATGGAGGGGCTGGGGACGTTGGGCGCTGTGTTCTTGCCCGACTCGCGTCCCGACAAACCGCTTCTGATCCCGCCGGGGCTCTATCAGGATGCGCACCTCGCCGGTCTGCTGGTCAAAGCGCATGCGAGTCTGGATGAACACGGCTCCGTTTCGCTGATGGAGCGGCAGGCGAATTGGTGGGCCGCGATGGGGATGCTGGTCGGACGATATGGGCAATCGAGGCACGAACTCGGCGAAGCGCCGCGCGAAGCCCGCAAGATGGCGCAAGTGCGCGAGTATGTCGCCGCCAACTATGCGCGCGATATTCCGGTCGATGAGTTGGCGGAACTGGTGGGTCTAAGCCGCTATTACCTCACGCGTGCCTTTTGTAAAGAGTTTGGACTGCCGCCGCACGCCTATGCAACACAGGTGCGGCTGCTCGCGGCAAAACGGATGCTGGCGGCGGGACATAGCGCGGCGACGGCTGCCGCGGCTGTCGGCTTTTACGATCAAAGCCATCTCAACCGGCTTTTCAAGCGGGCCTATGGGATTACACCGGGGACGTATGCGGCGCTGAAGCCAGGGCATTAGTCGCTCGCGGCCGAGATGCAGTACGCGACCCACAGTGCGCGGCGAACCGGCAGCATCATGCACGCTCCAGCGCCGCGCGTGAAGTCAGTTGTTCATCATCCGGTCGCGATGAGGCACGACCCACGAGCGGTCGAAACTCCCATTGGCTTTCCGCGAAGCTGGCCATGATCTCGCCCATCAGCGCTTGCGTCAGATCTCCGGAGCCGTCGATCACGAGGACATCGCCGGGCCGGCAAAAGTCGAACGCGCGATGGATCGCCAGGTTGTCGCCGGGACGGGTATGCACTGTGACCGCGGTGCCGGCCATCGGCTTTGGCTGATGATAGGGCCGCAAGCCGACCATGCCGCTCGCGCGCGCCATGTTGTCGCTGAGCAGCGAAACCGCCAGTGGCCGGCCTCGGTCAGACTCAACGGGCGCCTTGCGCGATTCACCAACTGCGTGCCGAGCCGTTCTTCGAGCGAACGGATCTGCTGGCTCAGCGCGGGCTGCGCGATATGCAGACGCTCGGCGGGCGGCTGAAATTGAGCTCCTCTGCCAGAATCACGAAGCACTGTAAGGCCCTGAGATTCATATCCATTTTTTCCCCTGATCTTCGGTAGGTAAAGGATAGCGGGTTGTGCCGCGCACGATGCAATGCCCATGCGCCGGGAGGCGGTCCCGGCGCCGCAGCCGCTGTTCGACGATGAAGCTGGTAAAATCAAAAAATATATATAAAATTCGTGTTTATCTCACTTCCATCAGATTGAGGACGCGGCATGAGCGACGCGACAGCAGTACTCGACGACGGCTCGGGCCGCACGATAGCTTCCGCGCTGGAAACCACGTTACGGCGCGACATCATCGCCGGTCTGCTGGAGCCAGGCAGCAAGCTGCGCGTGCGGGAGCTCGGCGAGCGCTACGACGTGGGCGCCATTCCATTGCGCGAAGCGTTGTCGCGCCTGAGCGCGAGCGGTTTTGTCGTGGCGATCGACCAGAAGGGCTTCCGCGTCGCCGAGGTCTCGCTGGACGAACTGGAGGACATCACGCAGACGCGCCAGGACATCGAGCGGCTGGCGATCACACGGGCGATCCGCCGTCGCGATGCGCGCTGGGAAGGCGAACTGCTGGCTGCGCATCATCTGCTTCAGCGTTTGCCCGTCTACGACCCAGCCAATCCCGACCGGCTGAATCCCGAGTGGGAAATCGCCCATAACCGGTTCCACGAAACGTTGATTGCCGGCTGTCAGTCACCGTGGCTGACGCAGTTCGCGACCATGCTGCGCGATCAGACCGCGCGTTACCGGCACCTGTCGGCTACCGCGCCGCATGGGCACGACCGCAGTGTCGCCAACGAACACGAGGCGATCGTCGAGGCGGTGCTATCGCATGACGTCGAGCTGGCGGGCTCGCTGCTCGCGGATCATTTCGGTACGACCGCACGGCTGGTGGCCGATGCGCTGCATACGTCGGCAATAAAAAATATTTAAAGTTGTTTTATATATATTTTTACCTTAAGATCGTCCTCAACATTGGAGGAGGACGAAATGCGATTCGTGCAGTTTGAAGAAGAGGGGCAACGCAAACTGGGTCTGCTGAAAGATGGCAAGGTGAAGGTGCTGGGCCCGGCGTCGCTCGACGATCTGCTGGCAAGAGGCGTCGATCTCGTGTCGTACGCGGCGGGCGCCGAAGTCAGTGGCGAGCGGTCTGTGGCGGAGCTGAAGTTTCTGCCGCCGCTCACGCGCTCAGGCAAGGTGATCTGTGTGGGTCTGAATTACAGCGAACATACGCAGGAGAGCAAGTACGAACAGCCGGCTTATCCGACGCTGTTCCTGCGTGTGAACACCAGCCTCGTCGCGCATAACGAACCGATCGTGCGTCCGAACGTGTCCGATGCGCTCGATTACGAAGGCGAGCTGGCTGTCGTGCTGAAAAGCGGTGGCCGTCATATCGCTCAGGCCGACGCGCTCTCGCACGTTGCGGGCTACGCGCTCTTCAATGACGGCTCGGTGCGCGACTATCAGTTCAAGACGCCGCAATGGACGGTTGGCAAGAACTTCGACGGCACGGGTGCTTTCGGTCCTGAACTCGTCACGCCGGATGAAGTCCCGCACGGTGCACGCGGTTTGCAACTGGAAACGCGCCTGAACGGCGAGATCGTGCAATCCGCATCGACCGACACCATGGTGTTCGACATCGAAACGCTGATCTCCACGATCAGCGAAGCGATCACGCTCGAAGCGGGCGATATCATCGTGACCGGCACGCCGTCGGGTATTGGCTGGGCACGTGAGCCGAAGCTGCTGATGAAACCGGGTGACGTTTGCGAAGTGACCGTCGACGGATTCATGCCGTTGCGCAATCCGATCGTGCAGGAACCCGCGCGCGGCTGACGCGCCCGGGTGGTTCACGCGCGGTGCCGCCGCACGGCCCATAGAGGCCGTTACCGGCGCCGCGTCAGGAGTTGGGTACTATCTCGCTGGAGACAGAGATGAGCAACGATGCATCCACGCGCCGCGCCGCCGTTCATTCAATCGATCATTTCGCGCTGAACGTGCCTTCGATCGTCGACGCGCGGCATTTCTACAGCGCGTTCGGTCTCGACGTGCGCGACATCGGTGAGGGCCCCGATACGGAACTGGAACTGCGCGCTCTCGACGGACACCGTTGGGCGCGTATTCTTCCAGCCGCGAGTAAGTCGCTCGCGTATCTCAGCTTCAATTGTTTTGAAGGCGATCTCGAGACCCTTGAGCGCCAGGTGCGCGACGCAGGCGGCCGTGTCGGCGCTGACATCGCTGCGCTTGCCGAAGGGCGGCAACATACGAACAACGGTCTGTGGTTCGTCGATCCCGACGGCAATCTGATTCACGTTGGTGTCGGACCGAAAACCACGCCTACTCAAAAAACGCCATTTGGCCGCTCTGAAGTGGATGCCGATCGCCGCGGCTCGCATCCGCGGTCGCAGGCGCGTACTGTGAGGCCGCGACGCATGAGCCACGTGCTGCTGTTTACGCCGGATACGCTGCGTGCAACCGGTTTCTATCAGCGCGCGTTAGGCCTGCGTCTGTCCGACCGTTCAGCCGATATCATCGCATTCATGCACGGTGTGCACGGCAGCGACCACCATCTTGTCGCGTTCGCGAAGAGCAGCGCGAAGGGCTGGCATCACGTCGCATGGGATGTCGACGGTATCGATGAAGTCGGCGCCGGTTCGTCGCAAATGGCGGTTGCGGGTTACACGCGCGGCTGGGGCACGGGCCGCCATGTGCTCGGTTCGAACTACTTCCACTACGTGATGGACCCGTGGGGCTCGTTCTCCGAGTTTTCCGCGGATATCGATTTTGTGACCGCGGGCCGGGTCTGGTCGGCCGGCGACTTTCCGCCTGAAGACTCGCTTTATCTGTGGGGGCCGGACGTACCGCCGTATTTCATTCATAACACCGAAGCCTGATCGCCACGCATGCTGCTCCGAAGAACATACGGTGTGTTCATGAGCCTCTACTCGATGATCTCATCCTGAGAACAGCTTCAGCGGGCTTCTTGCACGATCGATGGCTGATGGAACATGGCGTAAATCGCACGCCTGATTGCACATAGACGCGGTTCGGGCACACGCAAGTCTGACCGCCGTTGCGGAACTTGGAGGCCATCAAACCCGTCACTGCCGAGTCGAGATCGGCGTCGTCGAATACGGTGAAGGGCGCGTTGCCGCCCAATTCCAGTGACAGCTTCTTCAGCGTGCCAGCCGATTCGCGGGCGAGATGCTTGCCGACCGGCGTCGAGCCTGTGAACGTGATCTTGCGCACGCGCGCGTCGGCGAGCCAGTCTGCGACCGCCGCAATCCCTTCTTCACGCAAAGCCGACAGCATGTTCAGCACGCCGTCCGGCAAGCCCGCTTCCTGAGCGAGCGCGGTGAGCGGCGTGTCTTCGGCGGGTTTGGCGACAACCGTGCATCCGGCGGCGAGCGCGGGCGCGATCTTGCGCGCGATCATTGCCAGCGGGAAGTTCCACGGCGTGATCGCCGCGACCACGCCGACGGGTTCCTTCACCGAGCTCATGCGTTGCCGCGCTATTCGCGCTGCCACAGCATTTTCTGCTGCGGCAGCGGGGGGACGGGGTCAATTCGTCTGCGCACCCGGCACGAGGTGGATGCGCTTCTCGGTGGCGGCCTCGACGGCCGCACGCGAATAAAGCAGCGGGAAGTACTGGCCGTCGAGCCACATCTGCGCAAGGTCGCGATAGTGCGGGCTGTCCGGATCGCCGGATTCGCCCGGCAGGTTCACGGCGCGCGAGTTATCCCAGTTGCCGACGTCGACGATCACCCGGAACGAAGGCCCATTGGTCTGTCGGAAATCGCTCGCGCGATACGTCGACTGATTCGGCGTGTAGGCACTTCCGCCTTTGCCGAGCGGCCCGACGTTCAGCTTGGCGCGCATGTCGGCATCGACGAGGTCGGCGAACGGATGCGCGTTCAGGTTGGTTTGCAGCTTGCCCCACTGCCAGCGGCTCGTATCCGTGCCTTGCAGTTGCACCATTTCGCCGTAGGCGTCATGCAGGCTTGCCAGCAGCACCGCGTCGCGCTTCGCCGCGGCATGCTCGCCAAAGCGTGCCTGGGGATGTTCGAGGGAATCCAGCATCACGGCGGTATCCGGCGCACCGAACGACGCCGCTGCTGCCTTCGGCAAGACGGCGTTCTTGAACGCGCTGCCGAGATGCCGGCTCAGCCACACCTCTTCGAGTGCGGCTTGCGCGGAATCGGCCCGCATCTGCGCATCCCAGCCCTTGAGCAGGGTGAGTGCGGCGCGCGTGTCCGGATCGTCGCTCGAGAGTGGCGTGAGGAGCGCGACGAGGCGCCGGGCCGGGATAGATTCGATGTCGTTCTGCAAGCGTTCGGAGTCTTCAATCGACACCTTGGGGAGGGCCTTGAGCACTTCGTCGATGCGTTGATGCCGGGAACTGTTGGTCCATTCGAAGCCGAGTTTGCGTTCGGCATTGGGATAGTCCGCGGGCAGGTTCATCTCGTTGGACGTCGTGAAATAACCGGCTTTCGGGTTATAGGCCGACGGCATGTCGTCACGCGGCCAGAAGCCGGCCCATTCGTAACGGCCGTCGCCTGGCACGGGCATCAGGCCGTCCCAGTTCGGTCGCTTCGGCGCAAGGCCGCTCGGTACCCAGCCGATGTCGCCATGCGTATCCGCGTACACCTGATTGACGGTCGGCGCGCCCCATGTCGATAGCGCGCTCTTGAACTGCGCGAAGTTTTTGGCGCGCATGTAACGCACCGAATCGAAATACGGCGACATGCCAGGCGCGAGCCACGCGGTCCGAACGGCGAATGCCCGATGCTTCGCGTCTTCGGTGTAGATCACCGGACCATGCCGGGTGAACGCCAGATCGGCGACGACCGGTGCGCCGCCACGCACGGCGATGGTTTCCCGCACGATATGCATCGGCTCCCAGTGACCCCGGTAGCGATATTCATGGGGATTGGCCGGGTTCAACTCGTAGACGTAAAGGTCTTCCTGATCGATGTTGAAGATCGTGAGGCCATACGCGATCGATCCGTTGTGCCCGATCGAGATGCCTGGCGCCGACGGTTCGCCACCGCCGATGATGTCGAGCGTCGGCGTGCTGATCTGCTGGATATAACGCAGGCTCGGCGCCGCATACGCGCGATGCGGGTCGTTCGCCATGATCGCGCGGCCGGTGGCCGATTTGTCCGGCGCGATCACCCAGTTGTTGCTGCCTTCGGTGACTTCCTCGGGATTGTCGGCGGCGGCAATGACGGTGGCCGATGCATCGGCGCTCTTCAAGGATTCGCGCGTCACGCGCACGTTCTGGATGGCGAGCGTGAAGACCTTCAGCACATCGTCCGGCAGGCAAGGGTCGAGCCCCTCGGGCATATGCGGCTGCCAGGCCGGCTGCAAGCCGAAGCGGACCGAGTCGGCATCGAGCGAGCTCTTGCAGGCCACCTTCGCACGCGCGACCTCGCTCGTCAGGTTACGCGTGAGGCCGTGGCTGCGAATGCGCACGACGTCGTCGGCCGACCATTTCGCCGGCCAGTAGCCGACTTTGCGAAACTCATAGGGCATCTGGTCCGGGTGCGCCGCCAGCCAGTCGATGTACGCGTTCACGCCGGCGGCGAAACGCGTGGCCACGGGCTTCGCGTCGGGGCCGTAGCGTTTCCATTCGGCGTTCATGTCGCCACGGTAGAGAAACAGTCGCGTGGCTTTGTCCTGGTCGACATACGCCGGACCGAATACCTCGGCGAGTTCGCCGAGGCCGCGGCGGCGCCATAAGTCGATCTGGAAGAGACGGTCGCGTGCCGCGTTGAAGCCCTGAACGAAAAAGGCGTCGCTTTCGTTCGCCGCGAAGATGTGCGGCACGCCCCAGCGGTCGATCAGAATGTCCGAGGGTTGCGCGAGGCCCGCGAGTGTGACGGTCTGCACAGGGACTTCATCGGCGCTGGCAGCGTGGCACGTCAGTGCTGTTGTTCCGGCCCACGTGACGGCCCACGCGATGACTGCTGCGAGCTTGCGTCCTGTCTGCATGTCTCCTCCGTTGAATGGTCGATGCGGTGTGCATCGAAGGCGGTCCGTTGAATCGCCATCAACCTCGGGATCCGTTCAGACGCCGTTGTCTCGAGCCGCTTATTTTAAGTGCTTGCCGCAGACTGTAAACGGAATGAAGCGGATTTGTTGGCTTGCAGTCTGCGGCGCGCAGCAAAAGCACTCGCAGCAAAAGCACTATTTCAACGTACCCGCCGTGGCCCCGTCGAAGCGCGTACGACGAGTTGCGGCGGCGGCGCGAGCACCATCGACGGTTGCTGATCAGGCGCCTGGATCAACCGGATCAGACTCTCGATCGACAACTCCGCGACGGCCGCCGTCTGGATCGCGACCGTCGTTAACGCAGGATGCACCTGGTGCGCCAGTTGAATGTCGGTAATACCGATGACCGACACATCGTTCGGCACGGCGCGGCCAAGCGTGATCAACGCCTGTGCCGCGCCGATCGCCAGCAGGTCGTTGGTCGCGAAAATCGCGGTGAGGTGAGGGCGGCTCGCCATCAACTGCATGCAGGCAGCGTAACCGGCGTCGATCGAGTCGCGGATCTGCAGCACCGCGGCAGCGTCTGTTTCGATTCCGGCTTCGCGCATCACCGCGCGAAATCCATTGGAGCGCGCATCCTGCAAGCCGCCGCAACCGTCGCCGATCAGAAGGCCGATCTCGCGGTGACCGAGTTCGAGCAGATGCCGCGCGGCAAGCGCACCCGCATGGGCAAAATCCACGGCGATGCAGGGCAGCGCGGGCGGCGCCTCTGGGTGTTCCCACATCGCCAGCAAGATCGGCGCACTGTGCGTGGCCGACGCGCACAATTCGTTGAACTTGATGTCCGTGTTCATCACGAGGACACCGTCCGCGAGTGTGCCGGCGATCTGGTTCAGATACGCACGGCCGACCTCCGCATCATCGTCAGTATTGCAAACCATCAGGAAGTATCCCGCTTTGCGTGCCGCTCGCTCGGCGGCCAACACGAACTCGGGGTAGAACGGGTTCGAGATGTTCGACAACATCAAGGCCAAGGTCGACGAGTGGCCCTCCGCCAGCGCGCGGGCGTTCAGATTGGGGCGGTAGCCGAGATCGGCGATCGCCTTGAGCACGCGTTCGGCAGTCTCCGGGCGGACCTTCTCGCGGTTGCGCAGGACATTGGAAACGGTGGCGGCAGTGACGTGTGCACGCTTTGCGACTTCGGAAAGGGTAACCATCTTCTGTTTATCCCATATTCAGGGAATACGATTCAAATGTTGCAAGCGACTGGCGACGTTGATAACTTGCTGGAAAACACAGGGAGACACCCACCATGACTTTTTCCATCAAACTCGAATTTAAGCGATTAAATGCCTGCTGTACAAGAGCCAGCCGTTTATTTTTCATAGAAATTTAAGCGGTTAAATCCAGGAGGCAGCAGCATGGCTACGATTCGTCTTACGAACGTGCAGAAGTCGTACGGTGACCATCCGCCGGTGATCCGGCGCGTGAATCTCGAGATCGCGCAGCACGAGTTCTGCGTGTTTCTCGGGCCCTCGGGTTGCGGCAAGTCGACTCTGCTGAGAATGATCGCCGGTCTCGAAGACCTGAGCGAAGGCGAGCTGCACATCGGCGGCCGCCCCGTGAACGATGTTCCCGCTGCGGCGCGCGGCGTTGCGATGGTGTTCCAGAGCTACGCGCTGTTTCCGCACATGACCGTGTTCGACAACATGGCGTTCGGCCTGAAACTCGCGAAGCAACCCAAGGATGTCATCGACCGGAAGGTGCGCGAAGTCGCGCGCATTCTGCAACTGGACGCCTTCCTTGACCGTTATCCGAAAGCGCTCTCGGGCGGGCAGCGGCAGCGCGTGGCGATCGGCCGGGCGATCGTGCGCGAACCCGGCGTGTTCCTGTTCGACGAACCGTTGTCGAATCTCGACGCCGCGTTGCGCGGCCAGACGCGTGTCGAAATCGCTCGCCTGCACCAGCGCTTCGCGAACGCGAGCGTGGTCTATGTGACTCACGATCAGGTCGAGGCGATGACGCTTGCCGACAGAATTGTGTTGCTGCATGCAGGAGCGGATGCCGAGCGCTTCGGCAGCATCGCGCAGAGCGGCGCGCCGCTCGAGTTGTATCACCATCCGAAGTCGCGCTTTGTGGCGGGCTTTATTGGTTCGCCGCGAATGAATTTCATCGATGCCGTGGTCGATTCGATCGAGGCGGGCAAGGTGTCCGTCACGCTGACGAAAAGCGGCGAACGGCTGGTCGCTCACGTGGACGGTCAACGTCTTCAGCGCGGCCAGCCCGTCACGCTCGGCGTGCGCCCGGAGCATCTGCGTCTGTCTGGTGACGAGCAGTTCATTCAGTGCGTCACGGTGCTATCGGAACGGCTCGGCGAGCACAGCTATATTCACGCGGATCACGAGGCCGGCACGCTCATCGCCAAGGCCGCGGGCGATACGCCGATCGGGTCGGGCGAGCGCATCTGCGTTCACGTTCCGCCTTCCGCATGTCATCTGTTCGACGCGGACGGCGTTGCACTGCGGCGCAGTACGTTCGAGCCCGAGCGGGTTGCCGCTTGAGATGTCTGGCGCATCTCGGGTACTCAAGGCGCCACCGAGTTCACAAATCCCTATTCCGCCAAAGAGCGGGTACATCGTCTGGCAGCGAGTCGCTG
Organism: Paraburkholderia sp.; assembly: GCF_035656215.1. Lineage (GTDB taxonomy): Bacteria > Pseudomonadota > Gammaproteobacteria > Burkholderiales > Burkholderiaceae > Paraburkholderia. The sequence goes on along the minus strand of NZ_DASRSY010000312.1, from coordinate 4,859 downwards.
TCAGCCAACAAGGTAGTCAAGGAGACATAAGATGATTTCTCTTCGCCTTCGCCGTCTGGCATACGCGTCGATCGCCGCCGCGCTGGTTGCAGGCACACTCTGCGCCACCGCGGCCGACGCGGCCACGTTGACTGTCAACGTATCGGCGCGCGGTAATCAGCGCTCGACGTGGCAGGACGCGTTCGACAAGTTCAAGAAAGCCAATCCCGACGTCGACCTCAAGGTGACCTACATCAGCGAGGAAGCGTACAAGGTGCAGATGGGCGGCTGGCTCGCCACTGATCCGCCTGATGTCGTGTCGTGGCACGACGGCGAGCGGATGGCGTATTACGCGCAACGCGGCCTGCTCGAAGACCTGTCCTCGGACTGGAGCAAGAACGGCTGGTCGCAGCAGTATGCGTCGGTGAAGGACGCCTCGACGTATAGGGGCAAGCAGTACGCCGCGCCGCTCGGTTACGACGCCTACGGCTTCTTCTATCGCAAGGATCTGTTCGAGAAGGCCGGCATCAAAGGCGAACCTAAAACGTGGGATGAATTTCTCGACACCTGCAAGAAGCTGAAGGCCAGCGGTGTTGCACCGATCGCCGTTGCGGCGCGCGATAGCTGGACGCTTGCCGCGTGGTTCGACTATCTCGACCTGCGCATCAACGGTAACGCGTTCCACCAGCAATTGATGGCCGGCGAAATTCCCTACACCGATGCACGCGTTAAAAAGGTCTACATCGCGTGGAAAACGCTGATCGACGATCACTACTTCATCGACAACGCGCTCTCCTACGACCTCGATTCGATTGCACCGTTTCTCGTGAATGGCAAGGCCTCGATGATGCTGATGGGCACGTTCTTCTCGGCGAGTATTCCGGCGTCCCTCCGGCCGCAGACCGGTTTCTTCCGCTTCCCGGTGATCGACGCGAACGTACCGATGGCCGAAGACGGTCCGGTCAATGTGCTGCTGGTTCCGGCCAAAGCAAAGAACAAGGCCGATGCCCGCAGACTGCTTGCCTTCATGGAACAGCCGCAGATCAACGCCGATCTCGCGAAGGGTTGGGGGACGTTGCCGTCGAACAGCCAGGCGGCCGAGCCTGAAGACGAGATTTCGAAGGTCGGCTTCCAGACGCTCGCTAACACGAAGGGCGGCATCGCCCAGTTCTACGATCGCGACATGCAGAAGGAAATGGCCGACGAAGGCATGAAGGCAATGCAGCAGTTCTACAGCGACCCGTCGCAACTCGACGCCCTGCTGGTCCGCCTCGAAGCGACCCGCAAGCGCATCTACAAGAAGTAAGCCCCGAAGCGCCAGCCGTGTAGCAATAGCTGGCGCTCGCCTTCGATCTCCTTCGATTTTCGACCAGGCCCGATCATGTCTCATTCCGCAGCGCGCCGCCTACCCGCGGCGCGGCACCGGCACGTCTCCACGACGCGCCGCCATCAGCACCGCGCGGCGCTTTTCTTCCTGCTGCCGGGCTGTGCGTTGTTTTGCCTGTGCGTGGTCTATCCGATCATCAGCAGTATTTCGCTCAGCTTTTACAACTGGGACGGCATGACGCCGAAGACGTTCGCTGGCCTCGATAACTACATCGAACTGTTTCACTCGGACACGTTCTACACGGCGCTCAAGAACAACCTGATCTGGCTCGCGCTGTTCCTGCTGGCGCCGCCGCTCGGGCTGCTGTTCGCGTTGTATCTGAACCAGCATATCCGTGGCATGCGGGTCGTGAAGTCGCTGTTTTTCGCGCCATTCGTGCTGTCGGGTGTGGTGGTCGGCCTCGTGTTCAGCTGGTTCTACGATCCGGGTTTCGGCTTGCTGCGGCTGATCGTCGGTCACGGCATTCCTGTGCTCGGCGATCCGCATACGGTCACCTTCGGCATCATCTTCGCCGCGCTGTGGCCGCAGACGCCGTTCTGCATGGTGCTGTACCTCACTGGTCTGACAGGCATCAATCCCGAAGTAGTCGAGGCGGCGCGCATGGAGGGTGCAAGGGGCGTGCGTCTGCTCTGGCACGTGATCCTTCCGCAACTGCGTCCCGCGACGTTCATGGCCGTAGTGCTGACCGTAATCGGCGCCTTGCGCAGCTTCGACCTGATCGCGGTGATGAGCGGCGGCGGTCCGTTCGACAGTTCCACCGTGCTCGCCTATTACATGTACGACCAGGCGATCAAGTACTACCGCGAAGGCTATTCCGCGGCGATTGCTGTTGTGCTGTTCGCCATCATGCTCGTCTACATCGTGTTCCATCTGCGCCGCATGCTGCGCGAAGAACACTGATTTCCAGGAGTCACGTGTCATGTATCCACTTCCCGTCGAACGCTGGAAACCGCTCAATCGCGCGCTGTACAAAGCGTCGTTGCCGTTCGCGCTGCTGATATGGCTACTGCCGATGCTGGCCGTGCTCGTTACGTCGATCCGCTCGTCGGATGAGTTGTCGCGAGGCGACTACTGGGGCTGGCCCAGGCATTTCGCGTTAATCGAGAACTACGGTACGGCGCTTACGCAAACGCCGATGCTTCATTACTTCGCCAATAGCGTGCTGATTACGGTGCCGTCCGTGATCGGTGCGATCGTGCTCGCATCAATGGCGGGCTTTGCGTTGGCAACCTACCGGTTCCCGGGCAATACCGCTGTGCTGTTTGCCTTTGTAGCCGGCAACTTCGTACCGATCCAGATTCTGATGATCCCGGTGCGCGACATGGCGCTGAAGGTGGGTCTTTTCAATAGCGTGTGGGCGCTGGTGATTTTCCATGTGTCGTTCCAGACCGGCTTTTGCACGCTGTTTCTGCGCAATTTCATCAAGCAGTTGCCGTTCGAGATGATCGAGGCGGCGCGCGTGGAAGGGGCGAGCGAATGGACGATCTACTTACGTATCGTGTTGCCGCTGATCCGGCCCGCGCTCGCCGCACTCGGCATTCTCGTGTTCACGTTTGTCTGGAACGACTACTTCTGGGCGCTGTGCCTTACGCAAGGCGATGAGGCCGCGCCGATCACGGTGGGCGTCGCCGCGCTTAAAGGCCAATGGACGACGGCATGGAATCTCGTCGCCGCCGGCTCGGTGCTTGCCGCATTGCCCTCTGTGCTGATGTTCTTCCTGATGCAGAAGCATTTCGTCGCCGGCCTGACTTTTGGTGCAAGCAAGGGCTGATCGCCCGTTTGCCGTCATTTAACAAAGAGACTCTCTTATGCAACTTGGTGTTTGCTACTACCCGGAACATTGGCCGCGTTCGATGTGGGCCGACGACGCAAAGCGTATGGTCGAAATCGGCATCACGCATGTGCGGATTGCGGAATTCGCGTGGAGCCGGATGGAGCCGCGTGCCGGTGAATTCGAGTGGGCATGGCTCGACGAAGCCGTCGAGACGCTGGCCGCCGCGGGACTGAAACTCGTGCTGGGCACACCGACCGCGTCCCCGCCGAAGTGGCTGATCGACGCGCATCCGGACGTATTGCCGGTGCGTGCAGACGGCACGCGCTGGAATTTCGGCTCGCGTCGTCATTACGATATTTCCAGTGAGATATACCGGCGTGAGTGCGTGCGCATCGTTACCGCGATGGCTGAGCGCTATGGGCAGCATTCCTCTATCGTCGCGTGGCAGACCGATAACGAACTCGGCTGTCACGATACCGTGCCCAGCTATTCGAGCGCCGCGCTGACGCGTTTTCAGACCTGGTTGCAGCATCGCTACGAGAGCATCGATGCATTGAACGAGGCGTGGGGCAACGTGTTCTGGAGCATGGAGTATCCCTCGTTCGAGGCGATCGGCTTACCGAACCTGACGCCCACCGATGCGAATCCGATCCATCTGCTCGACTTCCGCCGCTTCATGTCGGATGAGGTGGGGAGCTTCCATCGCGAGCAAATCGACGTGCTGCGTGAGCATGCGCCCAAGGCGGATCTGCTGCACAACTTCATGGGATTTTTCACGACCTTCGATCACTACCGCTTTGCCGAAGACAACGCGCTCGACGTGGCGGCGTGGGACAGCTATCCGATCGCCCGCACCGAATCGATCGCGCTGCCGGAAGAGCAGAAGGCGCTTTACGCACGCACCGCGCATCCCGACGTCTCCGCGTTCGATCACGATCGTTATCGGGCGATTGGCGGCGGACGTTTCTGGGTGATGGAGCAACAAGCGGGACCGGTGAACTGGGCGTCGTGGAATCCGGTGCCGGCGAAGGGCATGGTGAGGCTGTGGGCTTATGAGGCGTTCGCTCACGGTGCTGAACTGGTGTCGTATTTCCGCTGGCGTCAATGCCCGTATGCGCAGGAGCAGATGCATTCCGGCTTGAATCTGCCGAACAACGAACTGTCGCCCGGCGGGCTCGAAGTGCGGCAGGCGGCGCGCGAGATTGCTTCGTCTGCAGCGTTGTCCGGACTTGGCGCGCCCTCGCGCGCGGCCGTTGCGATCGTATTCGACTACGAGACGCAATGGATGTTCGAGATTCAGCGTCATGGCAAAACCTTCGATTACCAGACGCTGGTGTTCGACTACTACGAGGCGTTGCGCGAGCTCGGCCTTGACGTCGACATCGTGTCGAGCAAGGCGGATTTGTCGGCTTATAGGCTGGTGGTGGTGCCGAGCATTGCGGTGATCGATAACGCATTGGTCGATCAGATCGAAAAGAGTCCGGCGCAATGGGTATTCGGTCCGAGGAGCGGTTCGAAGACCACGACCTTCGCCATTCCGTCGAGCTTGCCACCGGGCGCGTTGCAACGTGTTCTGCCGATGCAGGTGCTCGAAGTCGAAACGCTGCGCCCGACGCTCACGCCCTCCGTTTCTGTCAATGACGTGCAAGGTACTGCGATGCATTGGCGCGAGCACGTTCGGGCCAATGGCGAGACACGTATCGATGCACGGTTCGACGA
>NZ_DASRSY010000311.1:0-5156 GCF_035656215.1 Paraburkholderia sp. | reverse complement strand
ATCGGCCATCTGGTCCATCAGATCCAGCTTGAAATGCGCGGCGTAGAACGGCGTGTTCTTCGGCAACTCGATCGTCGCATTCAACGTCACCAGCGCGGGCCGGTGCGCCGCCTCGATGCTGTCGAGCCGTTGCGCGACCAGCGCCGGCGCGTTGGTCACGATGGTCAACCTCGGCATGCCGACCTGCCGCAAGCTGTTGTTCAGGCAGATCGCCTGACTCACATACGACAGCGGATCGCGATTCGTCGCGTTGGGACCCGGGCTCGCATCGACATCCACATAAACCAGCGTGCAAGGAAAAAGATTCACGTTGCTCCTCACCAGACGTGAGAGACGGTTCGCTTTTTCCAGCGCTACCGTTATCGTTCGCGGATCGATCCACATGTCATTTGTGGGGCAAGCCAGAAGCCGCGCAAGATGCGCAGCCGTCGTGCCGCGGCTCGCGCCTTCATGGCGTCACGCTCGAGCCGGGTGAGCTGATCTGCGGCGATGGAGTCGGATGAACCGGGGCGCAGAGATCAGGTATGACCTATCGTTTCACGTCCTTGCGTTGCCTTTCCGCCAAAAGTCAGCGAGACACAACGCCGGCGCCGTCAATCCGCGTTCGGCCGGTCGAAAGTACGCGACAATAACGGGCTTTTTAACATTTGAGTGAACAAGTTACCTGAGCGCCGCGCACGATTTTCGCATCAACTTTCGGCAGCGCTGTCTTCGCCGTATCGCATGCCGTGCGTGTTGAGCAAACGGTACAGCGTCGCGCGTGAAATGCTGAGCTCTCGCGCCGCGTCGCCCGGCCGCCCGCGATGGCGCAGCAGCGCGAGTTCGATCGCCTGCCGCTCCGCTGTCTCGCGTGCCTGTGCAAGCGTCACGGGCGTGATCGCGACGTAACCCGACAGTTCGAGATCGTCCGCGGTAATCGTGCGTCCCTCCGACATCACAATCGCGCGACGCACCCGATTGATCAGTTCGCGCACGTTGCCGGGCCAGTTGTACTGATGCAGCGCTGCGATCGCATCGGGAGAAAATCCGTACAGCCTGCGGCTCGCATCTTTCCTGTAGCGGTCCAAGGTATAAAGCGCGAGCAGTTCAATGTCCTTGCCGCGCGCGCGCAGCGGCGGCTCGTCGATTCGCAACACGCACAAGCGGTGGTACAGGTCCGAACGGAAGCGCCCGTTTTCGATCGCGGCCTCCATATCGACGTGAGTAGCAGAGATGATGCGCACGTCGACGTCGATCGAACCGGTGCCGCCCAGGCGGTCGATGGTGTTTTCCTGCAGGAAACGCAGCAGGCCCGATTGGCTCTCGAACGGCAAATCGCCGATTTCGTCGAGAAACACAGTACCGCCGTGAGCGGCTTCGACGCGCCCTATTCTGCGTTGATTCGCACCCGTGAAAGCGCCGCGCTCATAGCCGAACAATTCTGACTGCAACAGATGCGGCGGAATCGCACCACAGTTGATGGCGACGAACGGCTGCTTATGACGCGGCGAGTGCGCGTGAATCGCCGCCGCTGTCAGCTCCTTGCCCGTACCGGATTCGCCGGAGACGAAGACGGGCGCGTCATTTGCCGCGACTTTGCGGATCGAGCGGAATAACGCGAGCATTGCATCGCACGTGCCAATCATCTCGCCTTCGGCCGTGGACGTATCGACGAATACGGGCTCGCCGAGCGAGATCATGCCGCAGGCATGGCCTACCGTATCGACAATCCTGGCGTTCGCGGCGGGGAGCGTCACGTAATCGAAGCAGTAGTCGCGCACCAGCCTGCGTACCGCGGCGTCATCGAGCTCCGGCGCCGCGGTTATCGCCACCCATCCGATGTTCGGCATCGCAAGGCAGGCTTCCAGCGCGGCGATGTCGCGAGAGTCGAACACGCTCGAAAAATCGACCAGTCCGGCCGCCAGCGAGCCGTCATGCACGGCTTGCCGCACGTCATGAACCGAACCGATGACTTCAACCTCCCAGTCGCGTTCCTTGAAGCTCGCCATTAGCTCGGGCGCAGGATCGCGCGTGAAGTAGATAACACGCCGCGTTATGGCCTTCATTTTTTGCATTGTTTTTTATTGTTTCGCAGAGCCTTCCCTGAGGCGTATTGCATTCAGGGCCCTCGTTGCTGCGTTGTTCTTATTACCCCATGCACGCGGATGTCTGTCCTCGCGAATCAGACGCGTACGGGGAGCTGCCATTCATGGTGCACCGATTCCGGCGAGTCGACGGCGCTGTCAACGTAGGCTGGCGAGAAACCGGGTGCGATAACGACCGTCGATCATACGCGGCTGCGCAGCCGCTGCGAGGCACGCTGACCATATTTGATGATCAAGTTTGCAATAGCGCCAGCCATACTGTCCAGACACATTGATCGCTGAGCCGGTCAGGCTGTTGCGTACGTTGAATTCTGCGATGCAGTAGGCATAAATTCGAAGCGCGAGGCGTATCGGCGTCGATATTGAACCATGCGGCGTGCGGCTGCACAGTCGGTCGGGTCGACGCGTCTAGCGCCTCAACTTTCTGAAAAACTTGCGAATCTCGGCAGCGAGCAGATCCGGCTTCTCCATCGCAGCGAAATGGCCACCGCTCGGCATGTCGGTCCATTGCACGACGTCGAAGGTTCGTTCGAGCCACGTGCGCGGTGGATGATTGATCTCCTTGGGAAAACGAGCAAATCCCACAGGCGGTACGACGCGTTGTCCCTCGGCGAAGCGCATCGGCTGCAGCCGGTTTTCCCAATACATCTGCATTGCCGGACCGATACTCTGCGTGTGCCAGTAGAGCGAAATATTGGTGAGCAATTCGTCTTTCGAGAACACGCGCTCGATATCGCCGTCGCAATCGCTCCATGCGCGAAACTTCTCGCCGATCCATGCAGCGAGCCCCATCGGCGAATCGTTTAGCGACGCCGCCACGGTCTGTGGCTTCGTAGCGTGCATGTGGGCGTAGCCGCCTTCGAGCGCGGCCCATTCATTCTTCTCCCGCAGATAGGTTTCTTCTGCAGACGTGAGCGGTGTCTGCGCCGCGCCGCTTGCTGGCTCGTATGAGCTCGGCAAGAAGTTGAGATGAATGCCGTCGACAACCTGGTGGTGCCGCGCCGCGAGCGCGATCGAAACGCCTGCGCCCAGATCTCCGCCTTGGGCACCGAAACGCTCATAACCGAGGCCGCGCATCAGCGAAGCCCACAAGTCCGCCACCTGAAACGCGGACGTGCCGGGTTCTATCGGGGCCTGCGAGAATGCGAAGCCGGGCAGCGATGGAACGACGACGTCGAACGCATCGGCCGGATCGCAGCCGAACGCAGCCGGGTCGCATAGCCGGTCGAGGAGTGCATGGAACTCGAAAAACGATCCCGGCCAGCCATGCGTGACCACGAGCGGATAAGACACCGGGCCGACACCGCGCCGATGCACCAAGTGCACGCGCTGCCCCTCGACCTCGGCAAGAAATTGCGGTTGCAGATTCAACCGGCGCTCGGCTTCGCGCCAATCGAAATGTTCGGCCCAGTACTGCGCGAGTTCGCGCAGCCAGGCGGAATCGATGCCTTGCTGCCAGGCTGGCGAAGGTGTCGCGGGTGCCCAACGTGTCGCGCGAATGCGCAGGCGAAGATCGTCTAGGTCAGCATCCGGCACAGCAATCTGAAACGGCTCTATCTGCATGTCAGTTCATCCGGCACAAAGCGTGGGGACAACAGGCGCTTCGGATTCGACAGCGCTGGTCACGGCAATTCAGCGGGAAGCGAAGTCACGCAGCGGGCACAAGGCGGGCACGGAGCGCATGAAGCAATCTGCATGGTACACAAAGAGCGAATTTCACGTTGTGCGCCCCGAAGACCATTCGGAAAAACATCCCCAGACGTGTCACCCATGTCCCGATACGCCCGTTACCTATGTCCCGAGCGGCACCCTTGCGCGTCTTCAAAGACGATGCGCGCGTGTCAGGCTCGGTGCGCCGCCAGGTCCGGCCGGGTCCGGATTGCCGAATGCGGGAAGACTGCCATCGGCGCGGGCGCGTGCGATTTCCGCGCGCACCTGTGCGCGTGTTTTTGGTCCGCCCTCCGATTTCAATACCGTGCCGGCGGAGGGCGCGAGTTGAGGTAGCGATTGCGCTGGCACAGCTTGCGCGGTCAAGTCGGCCTGCCGGTCTGGCGGCGCCGATATCGGCGGTGTCTGCTGTGCCGGCTGTGATTCAGCAGGCGCACTGGCTCCATTCGGGACCACCTTCAGCGCAGCCGGACCAGAAGATGCGGCGCTCGCAACAACAGGCGCGCCGCCGCCAAGCGCTGTCCCGCTTGAAGTGCTACCCGTGCCAACAGCGGCTACTACGGTTTCACGCGCATGCTGGGTCTTCGCGTCACTGGAAGATGCACGGCTCGAGTGTTCGCGTGTCACGGCGGCGCGTTCATGAGAGCGGGCTGTTTTCCCTGACGACAGCGACGACAATCGCGCCGATTTCCCCCCTTGCCGCGCCGGCCCTTCCACATGCGTAGCGACCGGCACGTGCTGTGCCTGCTCCGCGCGCTCCGCCACTTCTCTTTGCAGTGCGAGCACCTGATCGTCGTTCCAGTGCGCCGAACGTGCCGCGTCCAGTTGCGCTTGTGCGGAGACCAGATCGTTGCGCTGCAGACTGTTGCGCGCCGCCTGGAGGTCTCCTGCAATGGCCGTAGCTGAATCGCTGCGTGCGACGACCGGTCCGGAACTCACCGAGCCGGTCATCGTGTCGCCGCGGGTGGAGTGAGTCGATGCATTGTCGCGCTCCAGGCCGAGTTCGTCCGCCGACAACCAGCTTTTGTTCGACTGCGAAATATAAGCAGCAATCGCCACCGCACCGACAAAAAAGCTCGTGAGAACTATCTTCCTGGGTTCGCTAACCATGATGTCTCCCTCTCAAATCGTGAACATGCGCGTTTGCGATATTTCAAACGTGCCCGAATTCATCAGAGGGTTCGCAGCGAATCAATCGATGCCACCGCAACGACCGCGAGTTCGGGCCGACACAGTCACCTACGAGGATGAGCGCAAGCTGGATGCGTGCTACCTGCTATTTATAGTCTCCAAACTTCGATTCGTCCGCTCGCGCAGGGAGTGTTGTCCGAAAAAGCCAGCTTACTGGCCAGCCTTTCCTACGACGATTATTGGAACTGCGAAGCAGTGCAAGGTGGTCGCACA
>NZ_DASRSY010000310.1:0-2682 GCF_035656215.1 Paraburkholderia sp. | reverse complement strand
GGCCGTCCACTACAAGGACCCGAACGGCAATAGCACACGCGTGACCGGCAAGCTGTTCGTGCTCGCCGCGAACGGCATCGAAACGCCGAAGCTGATGCTGATGTCGACCACCGACAAATTCCCGCACGGCATCGGCAACAGTTCCGACCAGGTGGGCCGTAACCTGATGGACCATCCGGGCACGGGCGTCACCTTTCTCGCGAACGAACCACTGTGGCCTGGACGTGGGCCGATGGAGATGACCTCGATCGTCAACTTCCGCGATGGCGCGTTCCGTTCCGATTACGCGGCGAAAAAGCTGCATCTGTCGAATGGTGTGCCGACCATGGGCGTGGCCGCCGACCTGCTGAAAAAAGGCCTCACCGGCGCCGAGCTCGACCGGCAGATCCGCGATCGTGCGGCGCGCACGCTGAACATCAACAGCTTTCACGAGCATCTCGCGGAGCCGCAGAACCGCGTGGTGCCCTCGGCGGATCACAAGGACGCGCTCGGCATTCCGCAGCCCGAGATCTACTACTCGATCAACGACTACGTGAAGAAGAGCGCGGTGAACACGCATGAACTGTATGCGCAGATCGCGTCGCTGTTCGGCGGCGCCGAGGTCTCGTTCGACGACACCTTCGCGCCGAACAATCACATCATGGGTACCACCATCATGGGCAGCGATCCGGGGGATTCGGTCGTCGACGCGGATTGCCGTACGCACGATCACTCGAATCTGTTTATCGCCAGCAGCGGTGTGATGCCGACCGCTGCCTCCGTGAATTGCACGCTGACGATCGCGGCCTTGTCGCTGAAACTGGCCGACAAGCTCAAGCGTGAAATCTGAGCCCTGAACGGAGAGCCACAATGACGAAGAACACCTCTCGCGTGCAGCCGGCCGATGCGCGGGCCCAGAGCACGCGTCGTCGCCGCTTCCGGGTGGCGACGCTGGCGGCCGTCTTTTCGCTGTTTGCGCTGTATGTCGCGTGGCACGAAGCGCATGGGCCTGGCGCGCGACATAACGACGAGTTGCCGATCACGCAGGCTCGCGCGGACGACGCCTCGCAACCGGCCGTCGCGGTGGCCACGCCGGCGGCAGTGGCCAGCAGCGATCTCGTGAAACGCGGTGAATACCTCGCGCGTGCCGGCGACTGCGTCGCCTGCCACACGGCTGACAAAGCACGTCCGTTCGCGGGCGGCCTGCCGATCAACACGCCGTTCGGCACGATCGTGACGCCGAACATCACGCCCGACCCGGACACCGGCATCGGCCAATGGAGCGACGCCGATTTTCTGCGCGCGATGCATGAAGGTATCGGCAAGAGCGGCGAGCGGCTTTATCCGGCCTTTCCGTACGCGGAATACACCAAAGTCACCGAGCGGGACGTGCTGGCAATTCGCGCGTATCTGAACACGCTGACGCCGATCCATTACGCGCCGCCTGGCAATAGCCTGAAATTCCCCTTCAACCAGCGGTGGCTGATGGTGTTCTGGAATCTCTTCAATTTCAATGAAGGCCGCTTCGTTCCCGATCCGAAACAAAGTGCCGAATGGAATCGCGGCGCGTATCTGGTCCAGGGTCTCGCGCATTGCGAGGAATGCCACACGCCGCGCAATTTCACGCAGGGTTTGAAGACCAGTTCACGCTTCTCCGGCGCGGTACAGGCCGGCTGGCATGCGTACAACATCACATCGGACAAGAACAGCGGCGTGGGTAACTGGAGCGATGACGAACTGGTGGCCTATCTGTCGACCGGCGCGGCGCCGGGCCGCGCCAACGCGGCGGGCCCAATGGCCGAGGTGGTGACCGACAGCACGCAGTATCTGACGCACGAGGACGTCGGCTCGATCGTCACGTATCTGCGCTCGGTGCCGCCGATCAACGGCGGCGAATCGCGTCCGCGCGACCAGTGGGGCAAGCCGGCTGGCGACGATGTCACCGCGCTGCGCGGCACCACGATCAACGCGGTGAATGGTGCGCAACTGTTCATCGCCAATTGTGCGACGTGCCATAACTGGACCGGTCAGGGCGTGGGTGCAAGCGCGCCGGGCGCGTATCCCTCGCTGATACACAACTCGGCGGTCGGCGCGAGCGACGCCAATAATCTGGCGATGGTGATCCTGCACGGCGTCAGTCGTACGACGAAACAGGCTGATGTGTTGATGCCCGCGTTCGGCACCCAGCTCACCGACGATCAGGTGGCCGCTATCACCAATTACGTGACCAAACAGTTCGGTAATCCGCAGTCCACAGTGACGGTGGACCAGGTCGCCAAGCTGCGCACGCAGCAATAACGACTGCGTTGACGGCGCGTTTTTCGGCAAATAATGCCGTAGACGCGCCGTTTTTGCGTCGTTTCTACGCCATTCGAGCGACCTGGGACAACAGGAAAAGATAGGCAGCGCGCATACGCACTTGTGGATGCCGATCTATCATGGGCGAATGGCTTCCGTACTCGTCAACTCCGTCCAGCATCATGCTGCCAATCCGAGCGGCCGCGACTTTGTCGTCGGCGATTTGCATGGCTGTGTCGATGCATTGCGCTATCTGCTGCGCGATATTGCGTTCGACCCAGCGCGCGACCGGCTCTTTTCGGTCGGCGATCTGGTGGACCGCGGCGAGCATTCCGAACAGGCTTTGGCCCTGCTCGACAAGCCGTGGTTTTACGCGGTGCTCGGCAATCACGAAGACACCTTGTG
>NZ_DASRSY010000309.1:0-3538 GCF_035656215.1 Paraburkholderia sp. | reverse complement strand
CTCTCGCATCACTTCATCGACGCGGCCTGCGAGGCCTTCGTGAATCGTGCCGCGCATGGCGAGAATCCGTTCACGCATGGTGGCGAGCTCCGCCTCCCATGAAGCGCGCAAGGACGTGTCCAACAGTACGTTAGCCACGAGGCGCGCGCCATGTGTCGGCGGATTGCTGTAGTTGGCACGCACCGTCGACGCCAATTGACCAAGCACGCGGGCCGCCTCTTCCGTGCTCTTGCACACCACGCTCAATGCGCCGCAGCGCTCGCCGTATAGCGAGAAATTCTTTGAGAACGAATTGGCGGCGATCAGCGGCACACCCGCGTCGGCCAGCAAACGCACGCAGGCGGCGTCCTCTTCGAGACCCGCGCCGAAACCCTGATACGCCATGTCGACAAACGCAATCAGTTTGCGGCGCTGCAATACCGGCACCAGTTCCGCCCATTGCGCCGGGCTCAGATCGACGCCGGTCGGATTGTGGCAGCACGCGTGCAGCAGCACGATGCTCTGTTCCGGCAAGCGGCCGATCGTGTCGATCATGTCGGCGAAACGCAAGCCGCCGGTCTGTTCGTCGTAGTACGGATACGTGTTGACTGTGAGACCCGCGCCTTCGAACACGACGCGATGGTTTTCCCAGCTCGGATCGCTGATCCACATCTGTGAGGCCGGGAAATAGCGCTTCAGAAAATCGGCGCCGACTTTCAGCGCACCTGAGCCGCCTATTGTTTGCAACGTCGCAATCCGGCCCGCTGCACGCGCTTCGTTGGCCTCGCCGAACACTAGCGCTTGCGCTGCGTCGCGGTAAAGCGGCAGGCCCGCCATCGGCAGGTAGGAGCGCGGGCCGATCGAATCGAGTAGCGCGGTTTCGGCGCGCCGTACGGCGTCCATCACCGGCAGTTTGCCGGCGTCGTCGAAATAGATGCCGATGCTCAGGTTGACCTTGTTGGGCCGCGGGTCAACTTGAAAGTCCTCGTTCAGGCTCAGAATCGGGTCGCCGGGATAGGCGGGAATGTGGTCGAACATGGCAATTCCTTGAGTGGAGCCCTGCATCGGGCTTGACTGTCGCCTGCGTATACCCTGGAGGTAGGCTGTTGCAATCTGATCGTAGCCGCGTGGGCGAGACGGAAGTCTAAGCGCGTTTCCTGCTTCGCGTCGATCAGGACGAGTGTCGGCCAATGACGCGCCACACACAATCAATCGATTTTTCACGATTAGTAAGTTTTTCTTTAGAATCGCCTGATGCCACTTACACGCGTCACCATCCGTCAGTTCGAAGCGTTTCTCGCTATCGTCGATTTGCACAGTATCGGCGCGGCGGCGGAACGGCTCGGGCTGACCTCGTCGGCGGTCAGCCAGTTGCTGGCCGAACTGGAAACGGAACTGGGCTTTCGCCTCTTCGACCGTACGACGCGGCGCGTCAATCTGTCGAGCGCGGGGCAGGATTTTCTGTCGTCGGCCGAATCCGTGTTGCGCTATGTGCGTGCGGCGGCCCAATCCGCCGACGATATCCGCAATCGCGCGGCCGGCATCGTGCGAGTCGGCGCACCACTGGTGCTCGCGGCGACCGCGCTGCCAGCGGCCATCGCCGAATATGCGCGCGACAAACCGAAGGTGGTCGTGCGCATCTGCGACACCGTGGTCGAACAACTGGTGGAGCGCGTGGAAAGCGGCGACGTGGATCTCGCAATCGGCCCGGATCGCCAAAGCGGCACACGGGTGCGTTGCGATCCAGCCTTCGCAAGCCCGTGGGTGATGTGGTGCGCGCCGACGCATCCGCTGAACGCGCGGCGCCGGGTGCAGTGGCAGCATTTGCGCGACGTGCCGATTGTCGCCACCGGCCGCGATCACGAGCGCGCAGTCGAACAGATGCTCGCCAATCTGCCAGTGGAGGCACGCATCATTCCCGTGGACGTGGTGGACAACGTCACCACGGCGTTCGGTCTGGCCTCACAGGGGCTTGCCGTGACGCTCGCGCCCGCCTATGTCGCGCCGCTCGCGCGAACTTTCGGGCTGATGATGAAGCGGATCGTCGATCCGGAAACCATCCGCGAGGTGTGCATGTATCGCTCGACTGAACGTGCACTGTCACCGCCGGCAGATGGATTCGCGGAATTCATCATGCCGTGGCTGAAGCGCTGGGATCGTGAGACGCAGGCCGATGCACGGGCGAAGCGCGGGTAAGTTGTTCGACGCGAATTCAATTTGCGCTTTGCGCTGCTTCTCGGCGGAAAATAGCTTGCGGCGCATTCGATCTAAGGCCACAACGCCGCGTGCAGGATCAGGACCGTTCAGGCAGCAGACATAGCGCGAACAACTGGCGCTGGCTGGAGATACCCAACCGCGCGTAAGCGCGCTTCTGATACGTAATCACGCTCGTGGCCTTGACGCCCATTTGTTCGGCGATCTCGGTGGCGCTTGCGCCTTCGAGCACGCCGCGTAGCACGTCGATCTCGCGCGGCGTAAGCGCCGGGCATGCGCGTCTCACGCGTGCCAGCATCGCGGCCGCCGTACCTTGCTGATGCTGCCCGTTGAGTGCGTAATGGCTTTTCGCGGCGTGCGCGAGCAGATGCGCCACGCTTTCCACGTGCTCCAGTTCGCCTGGCTGGAACATGCCGTAAGCGCTGTCGCGATACAGATTGATCGACAGCCAGACGCTTTCCATTGGTTGCAGGAGCAACGATAGCCGGTCGGACACGTTGGGCTGCGCATAGCAGGCAGCGCGATAGGCTTCGTTTTCGATTTCTTCGCTTTGCTGCTGGTGCAGCACTAATGCCTCGCGCGCCTGTTTCGCGGGCGGGCCGCCGACGATGGCGCGGTTGCCGTCGAGCGCATAGAAGTACGTGGCGTAGCGGTCGGCGACATCACGGAGAAAGCGGCCGCCGCGATGGTCGGCGGCGGAAACGGTGCGCGGTCTCGCATCGAATTCGTAAGCGAAGATCGTGCACTGCGAAACAGGAAGCGTGTCGCCAACGGTTTTCAGAATGCTTGCAGCGAGCGCGTCCGGGTCGGCATGCGAGATTGACATGACAAGGTCGGTAACACGCGACGTGTTGATGTGCCCGCTGCGGGGCGGTGTGGATATGCGCCAGGAACGCATGATAATGGCGGGGTCACGCTACTTGGTTTTCGGTCTGGCAAGCGTAGCACAATGGAGCATTACACCTGCTGCCGCACTGCTTTCACGGCGAAGTCCGCTCAAGCCGCCAGGGTCCACACAAACCCCACGGTGGACGAAAAACTACAGCGTCCCCAGTTTGACAGCCAGGAAATCGACCAGCAGCCGTGTCCTCTGCGGCAAGCGCCGTGTCTTCGCCCACATCGCATGCAATGGCAAGGGCGTAAGCTGAAAATCCGCCAGCAAAACCTCGACCTTTCCTGCCTCGACCCATTCCTGAATCTGCCAGAAGGCAGCGACCCCTATCCCCATGCCGCCCAGCACGCCCGCATTCACCGCAGCCACCTGATTGCTGTCAAAGCGCCCTGCCACGTTCACCGCAATCTCGTTGCCGTCGGCAGACGTAAACGCCCATCGCCCAGGATACGG
>NZ_DASRSY010000308.1:0-14245 GCF_035656215.1 Paraburkholderia sp. | reverse complement strand
TTCAGGGCCAGAAAATTGAACCAGTCGCGTCGCTGATCTCGCATTCAGAAATTCCGCAGCGAATCGTCGGCGAAAACGGCGGTTCTTCAGCGTAGCCTTAAAATCAACGACAGGCGACGTGATGACGTGTTTCGTCTTCAGGTCTGACGCCCCCATGCGCTGCGATCCCGCAATGAAGTCCGAAGCTTTACCCTGAAACCACGTAATCTCGATCTCGCCATCTGGCGTAAAGAGTTCGCCAAGCTTGTCCCACTCGGCCAGGTCCCGGTACATCCACCCGGTCATCAAATCTGCAATAGCAAGACGGTCTTCAATAAAATTGCTCATAACGTTCTCCAAGGGTGAGCGGAACGTTTGCCTGATAAGACACGACGAAGTGTCCGGACCGGTGACGATGCTCCTTCGTTATCGGCATGGTGAGAAAAAGATGGATCGGTAGATTAATCACGGTTTCTGGCGAATGTATGGCCCATTATGGATCTACGATCGCCCAGGTGTATCTCGTCACGCCCGAATAGAACCGCGAGACAAGCGTCGACGTCACCATATCGGAGTAAGCATCGATTACATCCGGGCGAATCGGAAATTGTCGTAGCTCACCATCGCATGAGGTTTAAGCACCGTGCCCTGGAGACAACCTCCAGCCTCAACGCATATCGCTTCGACGTCTTCGAGGCTTGCTACTTCATGACCTTCTAAATTGATGAGAACATGTTCTGCCTGACGTCATAGCTGAACCGCTCGTCGAGTCTCATTCTCAGGATGACGCCGCGCAATCCGATCGGTGCCGGTCGAAAGATGCGTTCGTCGATGACTCGAGGGAACCGCGTGCATGACGGGAGCAAATCCCATCTGGGTCACGATACCTCTCTGAATATCGATGCCCGGTGCGACCTCGATCAATTCGAGGCCCGTGAACTGCGTCGTGCCGTCCGGCATTTCAACGCCCATGGTTAGCGACGCGGTCTGCGTCAGATTCGTCATCTGCATAAACCTGACGGCCGGCTCGTCGGGTCCGAGGACCATCACACGAAAATTCTTCGCCGCGTAAATGATCTCGGCCCGTGTGGGTGGTCCGTCAGGTCGGTCCCACTAGTGGAGCCGACCTTCAGCGGCCCTCTATGGCGTGACCGCAGCAGGCTGCGCCCGCAGGCGCGACGGTGCCGTTTCCTTCAGGCAAAGCGTGACGACCAGACCGACTGCAAGCGCCACAAAACCCAGATACATGATGTACTGGATGCCGAAGTGCTTCGCCACATAACCGGCGATGACCGGTGCCACACCGCCGCCGAATACCTCGCCGATCCCGACCACCAGGCCAGACGCGGTCGACATCAGCTTCACCGGCACGGACTCCGCGCTCAGCGGTCCGACCGTCAGCGTGATCATGCTGAAGACGAAGAGCAGCGTCAGCATCAGGTACGTGAACAGCATGGTCGGATTCGGGCCGGTGCGCGCAAGCAGCACGAGAAACACCGCTGCGCCAATCACCGACAGGATCATGACGGGCTTGCGTCCAAGCCGGTCGGACAGCGCGGGCATCACCAGCGTGCCAAGCGTCCCGCCGAAGCCGATTGCCGAAAGCACGTACCCCATCTGCTGCATGCCCAGGTGCAGGTAGTCGACTAGATAGCTCGGGAATAGCGCACTGAGCACCACCAGACAGGTCAGCCAGCAGAGCATCCCGAGGATGTTCAGCGGAATGTTGCGGTAGCGGAACACTTCGGTCCATTTGTGTTCGGCCGCGTCATGCGTCACCGTGTGCTCGGCTGAAGTCGAAGCCCGGGTGTTGCGCAGGACTTTCCACAGCAGGAAGGCGACGATCAGTCCTGGAATCGAGACGATCGCAAAGATCGAATGCCACGGCAGGAATTTCAGCAGTTGCGTGACGAGGATGGGTGCGAGGCCCAGACCAAACAGGGGCAGCGCCATCTGCTGGATACCAATATTGCGGCCGTGGCGTGTCGGCTTCGACGCATCGAGCGTTGCCACGATACTCGCCGGCGTAAACGCCCCTTCGGCAAAACCCATCACGGTCCGAATCAGGATCAGCGTGCCGACGCCGGTGGCCAGACCGCTCAGTCCCGCCAGCAGCGAAAACATCACGATCGCGGGAATGATGACCTTGCGGTGGCCGATGCGGTCCGACAGGTTCCCCATGAACATCGCGGAAAACCCCCAAGCTACCGACAGGGCGCCAGTAATGTGACCCAGATCCTGATAGTCCAGATGCAGGTCGGTCATCATGACCGGAAACAGCGGCATGATCATGAAGCGGTCGATCCCGACCAGCCCGAACCCCAGCGCGAGGAGGGCGACGGCTTTCCACTCATAGGCCGTATCCCAGCGTGACCCTACGTTACTTTCCATGTCTGCTTCTCCCGAAGTGCAGGCGCTGTGGCCCACGAGAAAGGATGAGGCGGCCGCGAGCCCAGGCTCGGGCCGGTCAGGACCGCGAAAAATCAGAAAGCCGTTTGAAGCCCGAGCCGCCCAATAAACTGGTGGTCCGTGCTGGACTGGCCCGCGCCGTTGATCCAGGCGTTGTGCCCACCCTCGACGTCTCCGCCCGTCCACTGGAATACGCCCTCTGCGTAAACCACGGTTCGCTTCGACAGGGAATACTGCAGCGCGGTGGTGACCTGCTGGGCCCTGTTGTGGCTGAGCCCGGCGTTGCCTTTCATGTACTGGTAGTTCGCACCGAGTCGCCAGAAGGGATTGAACGCATAGAGGCCGCCCGCCTGAAGCACCTGAACCATTCCGCCGGTGAGCGTGTTTTTTGTATTTGTGTACAGTGCGTTCAGATACAGCTCGCCAATCGCCTGGCTCACGCCAACACCGAAGTTGCGGATGCCGTCGTGACCATCGTTCAGGGCCTGATATCTCGTCTCGTTGTAGGCGGCGCCGACGCCGAAGCCGCCGATCGCGTAGTTCACCCCGAACCCGATGGTGTTGTTCGATGAGAAGGAGCCAGCGGTGTTGCCGAAGCCGTACAGCGCGCCCACGCGCAGGCCATCGAAGGTGGCTGAGGTCACCTTTACCGAGTTGGAGACCCGTGAAGTACCCGCCATCTGGTCGAAATCAAACGAACCGGTCGGGTTCTGCGGAATACCCAGCGCGGCAAACGGCCCCTGACGCATGTTGTACAAACCGCCGTACATGAACGCGCCGTCGAGTTTTGCGGGCGGGAAGAAGAGGAAATCCGCCATCAGGTTGTACTGCTGGCCAAACGTGACGCGGCCGATGCCATCCTTTTCCAGCCCGACAAACGCCTGCCGGTTGAAGTCAGCGTTGGGCCCCGGGATGCCCTTGCCCGTGTTCACCGCGAACTGCGATTCGAGGTCGAACAGGGTTTTGTATCCCCCACCGAGGTCTTCCACGCCCCGGATACCCCACAGACTCGGCGTCCAGATGGAATCATCCGCCTTGAAGTTGTGACTGCCCTTTTCGTTGGACACGTAGCTCACGCCAACGTCGAGCAAGCCAAATAGCGTCACGCTGCTTTGTGCGTGGACGCTGGAAACGAGCGCGAACGGCACGGCCAATCCTATCAATGTTTTTTTCATTCTGGACTCCTCCATATTATGGATATATTTAATTTATCTGCATCGACAAACCCAACTCACCTTCTGAAACTGCGCCGCGGACGACGTCGGCCGCGGCCCGTACTTTATGCTGCACTGACCTTCGGCGTCCCGCGTTCGCCAGCAGGCGCTTCTGTCAGCGAGAGCCGTGAAGTAAGGTTGGCTACCAGCACCGGCAACGCCGAAAGCGTTTTGACCGCACCAAAGACGTAGTAGTCCGGCCGAACGATGATCGCCTTCACGCCATGTTCATCGAAGAACTGCCTGTACTTGCCGCTCACGTCGAACAGGATGCGGCCTGGTGCTGTCTTCGCGGGGTCGTCCGTGATACCAATGGTCTGTGCACCGATCCGGGCGAGCGCCGCCAGGGATGCGGCGTCCAGTTGCTGTTCCGGATCCGAGTCAAGCGCGATGACGTGAAAGCCGTTCGGGATCGCATCGTCATACCGCATTTCCTCACCGTCGTTGCGGACCTGCCCGTGCACGCTGAGCAATCCCGCAGCGCCACAGGTCGCAAAGCGTTCCTCGCCGCAAATCAGACCATCCGTGAGGCCGGGGAACGGCGGCAGCGGAGGCACCTGACCGGACAGATAGGCTTCATCGCGCCGCGCCGCTTCCTGGGGATCGGAAATACACACCACCTGGCCCATCGCGATGGACGCGTCGATCACCGCGCGCACCTGCGGACGACGCTCCGGCGTGTAGCCCTCCAGCAACTCCGGTGAAGCGATGCCCTTCAGGATCAGGTCGAACCGCCACGCGAGATTCCACGCGTCCCGGATCCCCGAGCACATCCCCTGGCCCATGAACGGCGGCATCTGGTGTGCGGCGTCGCCGGCGAGCACGACCCGGCCGCTATGCCAGTTCTCAGCAATCAGCGAGCGGAACTTGTAGACCGCGTAGCGCACCAGCGTCGCGTTTTCCGGGGTGACCCACGGGGACAGCAGTTCCCATACTTTCTCGGGCTTCTGGAGATCATCAATCGACTCGTGGGGCAGACGCATGAATTCCCAGCGACGGTAACCGGGGCCACCCGGCACCATGGTCGTCGGGCGCGCCGGATTGCACCACTGGCCGATGTCGGGCACATCGAGCACCACACCCTCGTTCGGCTTCAGGTCGATGACAAGCCAGTCTTCCTGGAAACCCAGGTCTTCGAAAGCGATATTCGAGGATTTGCGCACGAAACTGTTTGCACCGTCTGCGCCGACCACATAACGGGCGCGCACGGTTTGCGTCTCGCCGGTCGGCACCCAGGTGCCGCCGTCCATTTCCCCCTTGCGCAGCGTCACTTCACAGCAGTCGGGTAGCTGACGCAGCCCGGTGGCTTCCCAGCCCTGCTGGACCGACACGTTCGGCAAAGACTTCGCCTTGCTGTCGAGCAGCGCTTCGAGCGATGGCTGGTTGAAGAGATAGCCGACCGGACCGTCGCTGATGGATTCGGCTGACCAGTCTATTTCGACGAGCGTTTTCCAGTCGGCGTTGAACCACTGGTAAGTGGAGGACGGCTGCGAGATGCGCTCCACGTCCTTGCCGATTCCCATCGCGTGAAACACACGGCGGATTTCATGGTCATGGAAAACAGCGCGCGGCAGCGGATAGAGAGCGGGCCAGCGGTCGAATGCCGCTACGCTATATCCGCGTTCCCCGAGGAGGATGGACAGTGATTGTCCGACGGGCCCGTATCCGACGATAACGACATCAAGAATGTTCTGGTCAGCCATTTGAGTTCACCTGCTGGAAAAAGCGAGTTTTGCCCTGGCGCCAGCGCATCTGGCTGCCATCGAAACACGAATGAGGGAAGGAGACTTCTAGCCTTCCGGGATTACGCCCGGCACGTCGGCCGGCGCTTCTGTGTTGTGAATGAAGTTGTCCGGCACGGCAGGACCCCACAGATAAAGCGAGTCTTCCGGCGGAAAGTCGCCCGCTGGCCAGGATTTTCCGGCCGATACGAAATCGATGTCCGCCGAGTACTCGCAGAACGAGCCCCACGGATCTTCGACGTAGTGAAAGTAGTTGGAGCCCAGTACGTGCCGGCCGGTACCCCACCCTTGGTGATAGCCGGCGGCAGCCATCTGTGAGGCACCTTCGCCTACCTGGTTGACGTCCTCGACGTCCCAGGCCGCGTGGTGCCAGCCGCGCACCGTGCTTTTCGCGAAAGCAACCAGATGGTGGTCGCTGCCATGCGGCGCGTGGGTGAACGCAATGATGTCGAGCGATTTGTCCGAGAGCCGCAGGCCGAGTGCCTTGCTGTAAAAATCGAGCGCCCGAAGAACGTCCGGCGTGAACAGGAGGACGTGGGACAGACGGCGCGGACGAACCAGCGTCGATGCAGAGCGTGTGTGTGAACCACGCTCATCCGCGGCACTTCCGGCAACGACGCACGGTTTTTTTGCAGAGGGGCTGGTTTTTGGACCCGCCTTGACCTGGATCAGGTTGCCGTCCGGGTCCCGGAACCAGAAACCGGCAGGGTCGTGCGCAGGGTCGCCTTCAGAAAGGTCAGCGCCTGCCGCCTGCACCTGCTCCCGGAGTGCATCGAGGTCTTCCTCGAAACAGTTGAAGCTCAGCCAGGCGAGGGACTTGGTGGACGCAGGCAGGACGCGCGCCCAGCGATGACCGTCGGCCGCCCGGATGTCGAGCTCGTGTGCGCCTGCGTTATCCGTCAGCGTAACGTCTAGTCCGAAGGCCCGGAAGAAACGCTCTGCGTCGTCCACAGAGGGAACATTGAGCGCGAAGTGGTCGATTGAATGCACACTCGCGCCGGGACGGACGACTGCGGGTTCGGTCATGACTGTCTCCTTCAATGTGTTGTGGGACTGGCTCTGCGGCCATCTTGCGTTACGTGGAGCCGCCTTTGGGTCGCTTGATGCGTCGCCTGTTGCGTCGATCAGTTCGCGGCTTCGTCGGCAATGACGTTTCTGAGCGTGCCGATTTTCTCGACCGTGACTTCGCACACGTCGCCCGCTGTCATGAAGACTTTCGGGTTGCGCGCCCAGCCGATACCCGACGGTGTGCCGGAGACGATCACGTCGCCCGGTTCCAGCGTGATGGCTTCGCTGATCACGCTGATGAGGGTCGCGACGTCGAAAACCATGGAGTCCGTGCTGGCGGACTGAACCACCTCGCCATTCAGGCGCGTCTCGAGCAGCAAGCCCTTCGCGCCGGGCGGCAGTTCGTCGGTCGTGACGAGGTCGGGTCCAAACGCACCGGTGCCGTCGAAGTTCTTGCCGACCGTCCACTGCGGCGTCTTGAACTGGTATTCGCGCACGGACCCGTCATTGAAGAGCGAGTAGCCAGCGACACAAGAGAGCGCTTCTTCCTTAGGGATGTGACGTCCACCCTTGCCCAGCACCACCGCGATCTCGCCTTCGAAGTCCAGTCCTTCCGAATCGGTGACGCGCGGGCGAATCATTGGCTGCTCATGCGCGATCAGGCTCGTATGGACGCGAAAGAACAGCGTCGGATAGTCCGGTTGCGCATAGTTGCTCTCCGACGTGTGGTCCGCAAAGTTCAGGCCGACGCAGATGATTTTGGGTGGTCGTTGCAGCGGCGGCAAAAACTTGAGGTGCTGCGCCGACACTGTCTTTCCGCCGGCATGACTTCTCGCGTAATCATCGAGGTCGGCGCCGCGCCCGAGCAGTGATTCGAGCGTCTCGTCGCCCAGGATCCTCACCTGCTGGCCTTCGCGTACGCCCAACGTGGCCTTGCCTTCCCGCTCAAAACTGACGAATCGCATTGCTGCCTCCTGTAGGCCTCCGGTGACGCGCCGAAGAAATAACTATTGTGTTGACACATACGTCAATTCGAATTCTAGTTGATTTGACTAAATCGTCAACTAGAATAGATATGGGACAAACCCGCATACTCGTGTGCTGTAAAATCATGACGAATCAATGGGAAATGCCATGCCCGAACTGCAGCCGGTCGAAAACTATCAAACCCGTGTGGGTGCCTTGCGGCGCGAAAAAACCCGTAACCGCCTGATCGAAAGCGCGCTCCGCGTCTTCGCCGAAAAAGGCCCAGACGCTCCGCTCATCGATGACTTTATTGCCGCAGCCGGCGTCGCTCGCGGGACGTTCTATAACTATTTCAGGACCACTGGCGAGCTCCTTTCTGCGGTCGCGGGTGAAAGCAGCGATGAGGTGCTCGGCGTGATCGACCCATTGGTGCGGGAAATCCGGGATCCGGCGCTGCGTGTCGTGACCGGTTCACGCCTCTACATGCAGATGGCGGCCCGTTACCCGCTGTGGGGCGCGTTTATTACGCGTGTCGGCACCAAACGCGGGTCCCGCGGGCGCCTGCTCGACGAATATCTGACACGCGATCTGCAGATGGCAGTTGATGTGGGGAGATTTCAGGTGGCCGACGTGGTCGTGGCGCGTGACATTGCACTGGGCTCGATCATGTACGGCATTGCCACTCTCCTTTCGGGTGAGGCACCGGTCGACTATGCGGAGCAATCGATGTACGCGCTGCTTCAGGCGTTCGGTATCGATGCTAAAGAAGCGCGGGAACTCGCCTATGCAAGGATCGCCGACTGCCCTGGACCGCGCGGCGTTATCTTTGAGCGCGTGAGATCGCCTCCCGTCGAGGGCGAAGTCGAGACGGTGGAACATCTCCTTCCCGTCACCAGCTGAGAGGACCATAAAGAAACGTAGCAGAGACCGGGCAGCCGTCAGAGGCGCTGTGCGGATCACGCCTGCCGGGACGCGGTTCCCGCGGTTACGCCGCAAGCAACCGGGTTCCGTCCCCGACCTTGAATTCAGCGAGCGTGTCGCGGACTTTCGTCTCCTGCTCATCGAGCGAGTGCGCCGCGGCCGCAGCCTGCTCCACCAGTGCCGCATTCTGCTGCGTCACCTGATCCATCTGGGCGACGGCGCCCGCCACCTGCTGAATGCCTCGACTCTGACCTTCACATGCCAGAGAGATTTCGGAGACGCTCATGGAGACCGCCTCGATCGCGTCCTTGACCCTTTCGATCGCCGCGCCTGCCTGTTCCGCCTGAGACGTGCCGTCGCGTACCAGCGAAGCGGACGATTCGATGAGCGTCTTGATATCCTTCGCCGCCGACGAAGACCGTTGCGCGAGCACCCGCACCTCGCCTGCGACGACCGCAAAGCCCCGGCGCCCTGGTCACCCGCCCGGGCTGCCTCCACGGCCGCATTGGGCGCGAGAATATTGGTCTGAAATGTGATGCCTTCGATC
Source organism: Paraburkholderia sp. (assembly GCF_035656215.1). GTDB lineage: Bacteria > Pseudomonadota > Gammaproteobacteria > Burkholderiales > Burkholderiaceae > Paraburkholderia. The sequence goes on along the minus strand of NZ_DASRSY010000308.1, from coordinate 5,459 downwards.
AGTGCCGTGATGTCGGCAATTCTCTCCGATTCGGCATTGATTCGCGCGATGGTCGACATTAGCGCCTGCACTGCATTGTTACCGTTATCGGCCAGATCGGACGCTGTCGATGCCAGACTGCTCGCTGCATGCGCGCTGCCAGTGTTCTGCGCGACTGCCTCGGTCAGTTCCGCCATGCTCGCAACGGTCTCTTCGAGCGATGCCACCTGCTGCTCGGTTCGCGACGACAGATCCATGTTGCCCGCGGCAATTTGCCGGGTGGCCGCACTCACTGATTCCGTCGACGCCTGTACCGTAAGCACCGTATTCTCGACCCGATGCATGAAACGATCGAACCACTGCCTGAGCATCCGTTGGCCGGGTAGAACTGCAGAAAGGTGTTGATGCTGTTCGTGCCGAACGCCGAGGTCGCCGCGGCAATGAAATGTTCTTTCGTGTCGGCCGGTACGCCGGCAATAGCGGAGAAAATCGTCCCCTCATCAGCGTTCTGACCTCTGAGCAGTGGCACGTCGTTCTGCAAACCCGACGCGAAGCGCGACGCGGGATCCGGCGGCAGCACATAACCGTCGACGCTGGGGCTGTAGGCAGGTTCGGTCGGATCGGCCATCAGTTGCGAGGCAGGCAGGGTGCGCAGCGCGGCAAGCGTCGACGCGCCGAGCGCGGCGCCGAGATGCGCGTCATGTTCTGCATCGCGGCCGCGCCGACGAGCTTGCCAGTCGGCGTGGAGCCGGTGAATGAAATCTTGGCGATGCCGGGATGCGAGGCGAGCGCCGCGCCGCATTCACGCCCGCCGGTCACCATGTTGAACACGCCTGCCGGCACTCCCGCTTCAATCGCGAGTTCCGCGCGACGCAGCGCCGTCAGCGGCGTTTCCGGCGAAGGCTTGATGACGATGGTGCAGCCAGCCGCGAGCGCCGGAATCAGCTTCCACACGGCGATCATCAACGGAAAATTCCAAGGCGCGATACCCGCGACGACACAGATTGGCTCCTTGCGCGTGAACGCGGAGTAGCGCGCGCCCGGCGGGAAAGGAATCGACACGTCGAGCGTTTCGCCGATGATCTTCGTAGCCCAGCCCGCCATGTGTCGCACGTATTCAACCGTCGCGCCGACTTCGATCGCGCGCGCGATATTGATCGATTTGCCCTGTTTGAGTGTTTCGAGCTGCGCGAGATCTTCGCCGTGCGCCTCAATGACGTCCGCCAGGCGCGGAGGAATGCGCTCGCGGTCAGCCGGACGCAAGCCGCTTCAGACGCGCTTATCGAAGGCTTCACGGGCATTTGTGGTGGCGCGATCGACGTTGGCAGCATCGGCATCGGGAACAGTTGTGAGGACGTTGCCCGTCGATGGATCGAACACATCGAGCCGACGCACTGAATGCGCGGCGCTCGCCATGCCGCCGATGAAAAGGCCGAACTCGCGTTCGTCTAACGCATTGTGACGAACTCTTCGGCGACGGTCGGGTGAATCCCGATCGTCTCGTCCAACTGCGCTTTGGTCACACCGGCCTTGACCGCAATCGCGATGCCCTGGATGATCTCCGCCGCATCGCGCCCGACCATGTGCGCCCCCACCACTTTCTGGCCGCCGCGATCGACGACAAGCTTCATCAGCGTGCGTTCGTCACGGCCGGACAACGTGTGGCGCAATGCCTTGAACGAGGTCTTGAAGATGTCGACCGCGTGGTAGCGTTCACGTGCCTCCTCTTCGGTGAGGCCGACCGTCGCGACTTCCGGCGTGCTGAAAACGGCCGATGGAACATACTCGTGATCCACCGCGCGCCGCACGTTGCCGCATAGCGTCGCGGCGAGCAGCGTTGCGTCGCGCGTGGCAACCGGCGTCAATTGCGGCCGTGCGGTCACGTCGCCGATCGCGTGAATCGATGGCACGCTCGTTGCCGAATATTCGTCGACCTCAACGGCGCCGTTCCTGTCGAGCGCCACGCCGGCCTCCTCGAGCCCCAGGCGTGCGCTGTTTGGCACCCGACCCGTTGCATAGAGTACGGCATCGTAGCGCCCATGCACGCCGCCCTCGAACAGCAGTTCGATGGTTCCGTCCTGATGCTTCTCCAATCCGAGTACACCGGTCTCGGTTCGGATCGAGATGCCCTGGCGAGTCATTGCGCTCGCCAGCGCATCGCGGACGTCTTCGTCGAACCCGCGCAGAATCTGCTGGCCTCGATACCACAGGTCGACCTGCGTGCCCAATCCGTTGAATATACCAGCGAACTCGACCGCGATATAGCCGGCGCCCACCACCGCGATTCTCTTAGGCTGGGACGCCAGGTCAAGCGCCTCATTCGACGTGATGGCATGTTCAATGCCCGGAATGGCCGGCAGCACGGGCCTCGCGCCAGTAGCAATCGCAATGTGACGCGCACTGACGCGGCGTCCCGCCACTTCCACCGTGTGCGCATCCGCAACCGTTGCACGGCCGTCGTACCGTTGCACGCCCGATTGCTCGAGCAGCGATATATACACGCCATTGAGACGGGCGATCTCCCGGTTCTTCGCCGCGATCAGTGCGGGCCACGAGAAAGTGCCCGGCGGGTATGACCAGCCGTAGCCTGCGGCGTCTTCCACCTCATGCGGGAAGTGCGACGCATAGACGAGCAGTTTCTTTGGAACACAGCCGCGAATCACGCAGGTTCCACCCACGAGACTGTCCTCCGCGACCGCCACCCGGGCGCCGTACGAAGCCGCCACGCGGCCCAGCCTTACCCCGCCGGAGCCCGCGCCGATCACAAACAGGTCGTAGTCGAATTCCATTCCGATGTCCTTTGAGCCTTGGCTTTAAACGTCGATTACGAGCATGGGGCTTTTCGCCCTCGATACACATATCATCATGGTTCGGCCTGCTGCGCGTTCGCCGCCGGACAGCACGTAATCGCGATGATCCGGCACGCCGTCTATCACGCCTGTTTCGCAGGTGCGGCACATTCCTTCGCGGCACGAACAGGGTAACGCATACCCGTGCTCTTCGAGCACGTCGAGGATTGTTCTGTCCTCGGGCACGTGCAGGACTTGCCCGCTGCGCTGAAGCTTGACGTCGAACCCGGTGGCCACCCCGCCTGCCCCACTTTCCACGGGGGGCGAAAACCATTCAAAAAATGCAGGGTTGTCCGGATGGTTCGACGCGAAATCCTCTACGGCTTTCATGACAGGAGCCGGCCCACAGCAATAGATCGGCACGCCAGGCTCCACGATGAACGACGCGTGCGCGAAGTTGAACAGGCATCCTGCTTCATCGTCGAAGTGAAAGCGTACACGGTCTGCGCCAAACGCGCAGAGCTCGTCATGGAAGGCAGCGTGTGCGCGGCTGCGCGCCAGATACAGCAGCCGCCAAGACCAGCCGCGACGTTCGCAGTGGCGGATCATCGAGAGGATCGGCGTAATGCCGATGCCGCCGGCAATAAACAGAAACGAGTCGTGTCCAGGCTGCAGCGGAAAGTTGTTACGCGGCTCGCTGATCTCAAGCGCGTTACCTTCGTTCAACGCCAAATGCACGCATAGCGATCCGCCGCGGCTATTGGCAGCCTTCGAAACGGCTATCTCGTAGCGATCCGTTTCGCTGCAGTCGCCGATAAGCGAATATTGGCGCGTCATTGCGTTGGGCAAAAAGAGATCGATATGTGCGCCTGGAGAAAACGCCGGCAGGTTTTCGCCGTCCGGCCTACGCAACGCGAGGCTCACGATGTCTTTCGCCTCGTCCGTGCGCCGGTCAATCACCACCTGTATCTTTTTCATCGGATCATCATCCTGGGGTACCGCGAAGGCGAGGCGGCATCGAAGCCGCTTCGCCGCCCACCATGGTGCAAACCGCCGAATGCGCACGGCTCAGACCTTGAGACTTTCTTCCTTGACGCGCTTCTCGATGAGCCATCGCAGGTGCGACAGCGGCGCATCCGCGGCGATTGCCTTCAACTTGAATTGCGGATCCGCGTCGAGTACCTTCTGCTGCGTCTCGATGATGACCTTGTCCTCGTAGAAGCCTTCCAGAATGCTCGCGTGCAATGAATGCGAAATCAGGTCGATGTCTTTCTTCTGGTTGTGCATGTACACCCAGAAGAAGTGGGTGGTCTTGTCGGTCTCGGGCGTCATTGCCTGGAAATTCCGAAACTCGATCACGCCATCGCGGTTGCCCTCTTTGAGTCCATTGCCGGCCGGCGAGAAGCCTGACTCGAGATAGAAGAAAGCAGGCACCTTCATTTCCACCGTATTCCAGCGGTCCACCTTGCCCATCTTCTTCTCGACCTTCTTGACGAACGGCGGCAAGTCGCTGTTCATGTGCCACTTGGTCAGCTTGAAACCGTCGTCGCGCTTTTCCAGCGGGCTCTGCTCATGTTCGACGGCATAACGTTCAGAGCCGCCGAGCGTGTTTGTATGAACGTACGAAACGTGGTTGAAGTCGGCGAGATTGTCCGCAATCAGCAGATAGTTCGCGTCGTAGTGCAGATAATCCGGCATGCCGTGCCATTCGGGTTTCTTCAGGTACTCGAAGTCCGCAATCGCGGATTCGTCGGCCAATGCGGGATCGCCCATCCAGATCCAGACAAGGTGCCCGGTGTCGACTACGCGATAGCTCTTTACCTTGAGACTCGGAGGAATCGATTCCTGCCCCGGAATCTGGACACAGGCACCCGTATTGTCGAACAGCAGCCCGTGGTACATGCAGCGCACGCAGTTACCTTCCAGCCGGCCAAGCGACAGCGGTGCCCCCCGGTGACAGCAGCGGTCCTCGATCGCCACCACGTTATCGTCGCGCCCCCGGTAAAGCAGCACCTTCTCGTTGAGCAAGGTCTTCCCCACCAGCGCATCGTCGATCAGCTCATGGCTCCAGGCCGCCACATACCAGCAATTCTTCAAAAACATCGTGTCATCTCCAGTTTGTTGAAATTCGACCGCGCAAAGACGGTCTTTCCAGATCGCTATGCGTGATCGAGATTCATCACGCCTATCGTGCATCCGCAGGAAAACGCGGGAATGGGTTCGTAACACCAGATCTGGCCGCGCGAGCCGTGCGCCGCGCCCGCCGCCGCAATGAAGGTGCGTATTTCGTAGCCGCCCTGGCCGCCTTCCTGGTAGATTTCCTCATCGGAGTATTCGAGCAGTGCGGCGCGATCGTTGCGTATCCATCGCTCGAGAAAATCCCTATCCCAAGCCTCGTTGATCGTTCCGGAATCGGGTGTACACGGCCAGTGAGAGATGCCGCCGGTTCCGATCACCGCGATACGCTCCGGCATACCCTCAGCAGCGTGACGGATCGCCTCGCCAAGGGCGTAGGCGCGATGCAGCGGCGCCATCGGCGGACACTGGCAATTGATGTTGACGGGAATGACCGGCAGATCGTAATCGGGTGTCAGGTGGTGCAGCGGCACCATCACGCCGTGATCGAACTTCCACTCCTCGCAATAGCTGACGTCGACCTCCTGCATCACGCCGTCGATCAGCTTGCGCGAA
>NZ_DASRSY010000307.1:0-9425 GCF_035656215.1 Paraburkholderia sp. | reverse complement strand
CTCGTTCGAATGTATCGGCAACACCAGGGTGATGCGTCAGGCGCTGGAGTGCACGCACAAGGGCTGGGGTCAGTCGTTCATCATCGGCGTGGCGGCGGCGGGCGAGGAAATCAGCACGCGTCCGTTCCAGCTGGTGACGGGTCGTGAGTGGAAGGGCTCGGCATTCGGTGGCGCGCGCGGCCGCACGGACGTGCCGAAGATCGTCGACTGGTACATGGAAGGCAAGCTCAATATCGACGACCTGATCACGCACCGTCTGCCGCTCGAACGCATCAACGAAGGCTTCGACCTGATGAAGAAAGGCGAGTCGATCCGCTCCGTCGTGGTTTACTAAATTGGCCAATAGCATCCGTCGCCACAGCGCACTCACGCCCCCTGATTCCACGCCCGATTTTCGCGTACGACACCAGCATGGACGTGAGCGCCGCCGCGATCGGCGATAGCGGCGGCCTGGCACGCCAAGGCTATCCGCCACCCCTGTGATAACCCATTCACAATCGGCCAGTTCCTTGATCGAGCGGCTCTTCGCAAGCGGGTGATCGCGTGGGCCGACGATGGACGGTTCGGTTGGAAAGAGCGGAATGATATGCAGCCCGGTGGCGTCGAAACGTTCGGGTACCGGTGTGATGGCGATATCGAGTTGGCCTGGCCCCACCGCGGGTAATAAGGAATGTGAGGTGACGCAGCGGAATTAACGGAGGCGAGCCTACGAAGCAGCCTCCGTGTGATCGAGCCATTCCGCGAGTTCGCGCCGCAACTGCGAGATATCGAGCGGCTTGCCAAGCAGCCGTGCGCCCGGGATGGCGTCGCCAATCTCAGCACTCCTGCCATAGCCCGACACCAGCAACACGCGGATGTCTGGCTGCTGGCGTAGCACCGCACGCGCCAGGTTGTCGCCGGACATGCCGGGCAAGGTCAGGTCCGTGAACAGGATGTCGAAACGTTGCGCGGGCACGAGCGGCAGCGCTTCTTCGGCGCTCCCGACCGCCGTGCAGTCGAGACCCAGCGCGCCGAGCAGGTCGCTGACCGCATCGCGCGAATCGGCGTCGTCTTCGACCAGCAGCACGCGAGCCGGCGTGCCGGGTGGGTGTGACGGCGGACTTGCCATTGAATTCCCGAGCGAACTTGCCGAGCCGTTGGCGAGGAAGTTTTCTCCCGCGGAGTTTGACGCGTGCAGCAGGATTTCGCGTGGATCGGACGCTGCGGACACGCTGGCCGGATCGTAGACCGTGCGCGGCACGCAGGGGGCGATCTGCCCATCACTCATGTCGGCGGCTCCAACGCGCAATACACCGCGCACTTTGCGCGCGAGATCGTCGCGCCGGTACGGCTTGGAGAGCAGCGTGATGCCGGCGTCGAGCTTGCCGTGATGAACGATCTCGTCGCGCGTATAGCCCGAGGTGAAGAGTGTCGGCACCGAGGGCGAGCGCGCCGCTGCATGCTGCGCCAGTTCCACGCTTTTCACCTGGCCTGGCATCACGACGTCGGTAAACAGCAGATCGATCGGCACGTCGCTATCGATGAATTCGAGCGCTGCGTCGCCACTCGATGCCGTCAGCACCTTGTAGCCAAGTTGCGCGAGCATTTCGACGGCGGTCAGGCGCACATCCGCATCGTCTTCGACCACCAGAATCGTTTCACCGCCGCCCACCGGTGCCGCGGTCTGATCGACGGCTTCGGCTGTTTCCGGCTCGCAGCAGCGCGGGAAAAACAGCGAGACGGTGGTGCCGAGTCCCACCTGGCTGTCTATCAACGTATGGCCGCCGCTTTGTCTGACGAAACCGAACACCATGCTTAGGCCGAGGCCGGTGCCATGGCCGTCGGGCTTGGTCGTGAAGAACGGTTCGAACACGCGCGCCAGGATTTCGGGCTTCATACCGGCACCGGTATCGGTCACCGAGAACACCACGTACTCGCCCGGCGAGAGTTCTGGCTTGCCGCGGCAAAACGTCGAGTCCAGCACGCGGTTCGTCGCGCAAACGGTGAGCGTGCCGTCGGCTTGCATCGCGTCGCGCGCATTGATCGCGAGATTGAGCAGCGCGTTTTCGAGTTGATTGCGATCGGCCTGCACGTGCCACAGGTCGTCGCTCAACACCGTTTCGATCTTGACGGTCTCACCGAGCGCGCGGTGCAGCATCTCACTCATGCCGGCGAGCAGGCGGCGCGGGTTCAGCACGGTCGGCGAGAGCGGCTGGCGCCTCGCGAAGGCGAGCAGATGCGCGGCCAGTTTCGCGCCGCGTTTGACGGCATCGGTCGCGGCGGACAAACGCCGCAACGTGGCCGGACTGTCATTGGCATCGACGGCGAGCATCTGCAGATTGCCGTTGATCACTTGAAGCACATTGTTGAAGTCGTGCGCGACGCCGCCTGTGAGGCTGCCGATTGCTTCCATCTTCTGAGCCTGACGCAATTGCTCTTCGGCGACCGCCCGTGCCGCGACCTCATCGGTAACGCGTTGTTCGAGCGTTTCGGTCAGCTGGCGCAGCGATTGTTCGGCGATCTTGCGTTCGTGAATGTCGATCAGCACGCCGGGAAAACGGGTCGGCTCCCCCTGTTCGTCGAACTCGCACTGGCCGTTCGCCTGCACCCACATATAGTCGCCATCGGGGCGACGAATCCGGTACTCGGCGCGAAACGGCTCGCCAGTGCGCATCGCGTCGATCGTCAGGCGCTCGTTCAGCGGCTGGTCGTCCGGATGGATCACTTGTGTCGCGGCATTGCGCTCGACTCCTTTCGCGGCCTCTTCGAGCGGAAACGAAAAGGTGCGCGCGAAACGTTCGTCGCCGGTGACGGTGCCGGTGCGCACGTCGAGCACCCACGTGCCGAGCACGGCGCCGGTATTGAGCGCGAGTTGCAGCCGTTCGTTGGTCTCGTGCAGTTCGGCTTCGGCGTGTTGCCGCCAGCGTTCGGTGAGGACACGTGCGGTGGTTTCGACGACCATCGCGAGTACGCCCGCGGGTGCACCGCTATCGTCGGCGACCGGGCTGTAGTAGAGATCCATCCAGACGTTTTCAGGCTTGCCGTCGCGCAGCAGGACCAGTTCCTTGTCGCGATACGACAGGGTGCCGCCGGCGAGACACGTGAGCATCACATGCCGGTTGAAATCGGCGACCTCCGGCCAGCCGTGTTCGACCGGGCAGCCGAGCAGATACGGATGCCGTCCGCCCGCGAATATCGCGTAGGCGTCGTTGTAGATCATGTAGCCAGATTTGCCCCATAGAAGCACGAGGGGCACCGGCGAGGCGAGCAGCATTTGAACGGTGGCGGTCAGACTGCGCGGCCAGCTTTCTATGGCGCCGAGGTCGGTCACGGCCCAGTCGAATTCGCTGATGCGACGCGCCATTTCCCCGTTCCAGCCGGGGCAACCATGGTCTTGTGCCGGAAAGGGCATTGCTGCGCTCCACAGAGATCACGTCAACGGGTGTGTCCCCACTCTGCCGGCGCGCATAGTGCGCGCTGATGTTCAGCAGGAGGCGGGATGAATCTTCTGCCGTGCACCGCGAGCCGGCGCGAAGCGGCCGGGCGGCAGCGATAATTGTAGGTCACAACGCGTGCCTGGTGACGTATCAGAAGGGGCTCTGCGGGTTTAGCCGAACCATTGCTGCCGCAAACGATTGCAGCGGGTGCCTGTTAATCACGTAATTTTTGCCGGCCGAAGCGCTTTTCGCCCTTCCTTACCGTGAATGTCCACAGGAAAGTGTTTGTGATCGATGCTGTTATGCGCGGGGCATGTTCACGCCTCATAGATAGCGTTGGTGTGCCACTGAAGTCCGGCTTGCCGAACGCTTCGCCGCCGCCGAGGGGCTCGGGACGAAATCGCGTGATGGCGGTGTAGCCCTTACTGGGCGGGGCGCAATTCTATTTGCGGGCAGGGCATAAATATTTATCAGACGTTTGCCGTTATACATTGGCCGAGTAAGCGGAGCCAGCCTGATATCTATCAATATGCTTTCCACCTCAACGAAGCAACTGTCCGATCCGGGTTTGCGCGATCGCTTTCATAAACGATCGCTGGAACACCAACGTCCACTTTCGACCGTGACGATGGCGTTTACCGTTGTCGCGTTCCTGTGTTTCGTGGGGGCGCGCAACCTGGTCAACGGGCCGGCGACGCCGCTCGCTTACCGGCTCGCCTGCGCGCTCGTGCTCGCGCTGCTGGTGCTGGCGATTCCACGCGCCGGTTCGACCTGGACGTTCGGCGCCATCGGTGTCGTGTACTCGCTGGTGCTGGTGGCCGGTCTCGCGCTGAACGTCTCCGGCGTCGAGCAGCCGTTGTTGTGGATACTGCCGGCCATGGTCGCGATCCCGATCTGCGCCGCGCCGCTGTGGCTTACGCCGATGCATTTCCTCGTCGGCAGTGGGATTTTCTATGCGGCAGCGCTTGCCTTGCTGTTCGGAGCGCCGCGCACGGCTGACGTCGACGTGGTCGTGTGGACGTGGATCGTGGCGATCGGCATACCGACTTCCGCAGTGTTTCACTTCAGCTTCTACCGGTTCCGGCGCAACCACTTTCTGCTCGAGAGTCAATTGGCGCAACTCGCCGCGACCGATCCGCTGACTGGCCTGCAAAACCGCCGTGCGTTTGTGAAGCAGGCCGAGCGTCGCCTCGAAGCCATGACACCCGATGCGCGGGTCAGCGCGATTTTTCTCGACATCGATAGTTTCAAATCGCTGAACGACCGCTTCGGCCACGCGGTCGGCGACCATGCGCTGTATCAGGTCGCTCAGGTGCTGATGGAGGTGACCGCCGCGGACGACAGTGTGAGCCGGATCGGCGGCGAGGAGTTCGCGGTGCTGCTGCGCGACGACCTGGCCGGCGCACTGGCGCTAGCCGAGCGCCTGCGCGGCGCGATTGCCGTGATCGAGCGCCCTGACGGCCATCTGAGCGCGAGCTTCGGCGTGGCCGAACGCCGGAGCGGCGAAAGCATCATGGTGTTGCTCGACCGCGCCGATGAAGCTTTGCTGCGCGCCAAGCATTCAGGCAGAAACCGCGTCTGCGCCGAACGCGCGTTGCCGCTCGATGCGCTAAAAAAGCTCTCCGCCGATGTTTCTGCGGAGGGCGAGGTGGTGGCGCCGCGGCAACTCTGGGATGACTATTACCTGACTTCGCACTTTCAGCCGCTCTATAGTTTGTCGCATCAGAAGCAGGTGGGCTTCGAGGCGCTGCTGCGAGGCGAGCAGAGCGACGGCACGCTGGTGCCCCCCGTGGTGCTGTTCGCGCCGAAGCCGTCCAGCGACGAAGGCGCGCTCGATCGCGCGAGTCATGCCGTGCATCTGGCCAATGCGCGCAAATTGCTGCCCGGCGACGCGTGGCTGTTCCTCAACATTCTGCCTGCCACGTTTATCGCCGAAGGCTATGCGGATCAGCTTGCCATGATCGTTCGGGCGGTGGGGCTCGAACCTCAGCGGGTGATTCTCGAGATTCTCGAATCGCATGGAGGCAGCGTCGACGACATGTCGCGCGCCGCGGCTTTGTACCGCGAGCACGGCTTCCTGATCGCCGTCGACGATTTCGGCGCGGGTCAATCGAACCTCGACCGGCTGTTGCGAATCCGGCCGGATCTCGTGAAGCTCGACGGCGAGCTGATTCGAGCGACCAGTCACGGCTCCGGGCAGCCGATCTTGCCGAAGCTCGTTTCGCTGTTGCATCAGGCAGGGATGCTAGTTGTCGTGGAGGGCGTGGAGACCACTGAAGAGTTGATTCTTGCTGTTGAGTCGAATGTGGATTTCGCGCAGGGGTATTTGCTTGGACGGCCGGCTGCGGAGATTGCGCCGCCGGAGTCGGTGCATCGGCGGATCGATGATGCTTTCGATGTGATTGCTCAGGGGCGGGCGCATCAGTATGCGTTGTTCGAGTCGGAGGTCGAGCCTTATCGGTCGGCTTTGAGCCGTGCGGCTGATGATTTGCTGGCTGGCGCTTTGATGGATCAGGCGTTTGCTTTGTTGGCTACGTTTGATCGCTGTATCAGTTGTTTTATTCTGGATGATTCGGGGCGGCAGATCGGGCATGAGGTGCCGGGGCCGGCGTGGAGTAGCGAAGGAGCTTCGCTGCATCCTGTGGCTAATCCTCGCAATGCGAGATGGGATCATCGGCCTTATTTTCGCAATGCGGTTTTGTTGCCAGGGGTTGCTGTGGCTAGTAATCCTTATCTTTCTTTGGCCAGTGGGCGGCCTTGCATTGCTGTTACTTTGGCTTTGCAGTTTGCTGCGGAGCGGTCTGTTATTGGGGTGGAGCTGGATTGGTCGGCGGTGGGATTGCCTTGGCCAGCGGGGGAATAAGGGTTTGGTTTTTTGCCTGTGCGGCGCTTGTTGTCTGGTTGCCTGCCCCGCACAGGGGCGACGCTAATAATCCAATAAGAATTCAAGGAAAGGCCAACGCCCAAAGAAGCCAGATCAAGGAAAGCCCAACGCCGCAGGCAGACAAGAAAGCGCCGCGCAGGCAAACAAGACAGCCATTCCTCAAATTCCTCAATACCCGCCCTTCACGGGCGTTGCTGTTTCCGCAGTCTTCTTATATGACGCCGCCAGATCAGCCGCTGCCCGGCTCAACAACCCCGTGTCCGTCCCCACCGCCACAAACGTCGCGCCTGCCGCCATATACTCAGCGGCAATCCCCGGATCCGGCGCCAGGACGCCCGCCGCTTTGCCGGTGTCCCGCACCTTCCTGATGCCGTTGCATATCGCTTCGCGTACGCTCGCGTCTCCTGGCTTGCCCAGCAATCCCATCGATGCACTCAGGTCCGACGGACCAAAAAACACAGCATCTACGCCTTCCACCGCCGCAATCGCGGAAAGGTTCTCCATTCCCTGCACCGTCTCCACCTGCACCAGGACACACAACTCGTCTGCCGCCGTGTTCAGGTAGTCCGGTATCCGGTTCCAACGCGACGCCCGCGCCAACGCACTACCCACGCCGCGAATGCCCTGCGGTGGGTAACGCGTGGCCGCTACGGCGTCCGCGGCTTGTTCTGCTGTGTCGATCATCGGGAGCAACAAGGTCTGTGCGCCTATGTCGAGCAGTTGCTTGATCAACGCGCTGTCGCTGCGCACCGGACGCACCACCGGATGCGATGCATATGCCGCCACGGCCTGCAATTGCGCCAGTGTGCTGCGCACGTCGTTCGGTGCGTGCTCGTTGTCGATCAACAACCAATCGAAGCCAGCGGTAGCCAGCAACTCGGTCACGTAGGCGTCGGCGAGCGCAGCCCATAGGCCGAATTGCGGTTTGCCCTCAGCCAGCGCGCGCTTGAATATGTTCTGCGGTAGGGACATGTCGATTAACTCAAATGAGCTCAAATGAAATTCAAACCAATGCCGCCCAGCGGACCATAGTCGACGTGGAACGTGTCGCCCGCTCGTGCCGGGATCGGGCTCGTGAACGAGCCGCTCAGAATCACGTCGTTTGCGTTCAGTATCTCGTCGTATGGGGCGATCTTGTTCGCGAGCCATGCAACGCCAGTCGCCGGGTGATTCAGCACCGCGGCTGCAAGTCCGCTTTCTTCAACGGCACCGTTCTTGTAAAGCAATGCGCCAACCCAACGAAGGTCGACGTCCATCGGACGTACCGGACGGCCACCCAATACGATGCCGGCGTTGGCCGCGAAGTCCGAGATGGTGTCGTAGACCTTGCGCGGCGCCTTCGTCTCGCGGTCGAATTGTTCGATGCGCGCGTCGATAATCTCCACCGCTGGAGTCACGTAGGCGGTGGCGTCCAGCACGTCGAATAGTGTGATGCCGGGGCCCTTCAAAGGTTTGCTCAACACGAAAGCCAATTCCACTTCCACACGCGGCGCAATGAAGCGGTCGGCGCGAATGTCCTGGCCGCTTTCGATGAACATGCTGTCGAGCAGCGGCGCATAGTCGGGCTCGTCGATCTGCGAGGACCGCTGCATCGCGCGTGAGGTCAGGCCGATCTTGCGGCCCTTGATCACATGGCCATCGGCCAGTTTGAGCTTCACCCACTCGCGCTGAATAGCGTACCCGTCCTGGACCGTCATCTCGGGATACTGGGCCGAGAAGTGGCGTAGCTGAGTGCGCGTTTTCTCGGCATTGTCGAGTTGCGCCGCGAGATCGCGGATAGTCTGTTCGTCTAGCATGATGGATTCTCTTTAAGCCGCTGCCGGGCCCGGATGCCAGGCCTTCTCTGTAAACCGCTGCCAAACCCGGGTACCTGGCCTTTTCCCTAAGCCGCTACCAGGATGGGGTACCAGACTTAGGTATCAGGTTTTCAGCCGTGCGTGCAAATTGTTGTGTTTCCACGTACCGGTCTCGCTGAATTCATTGATCTCCAGCGACAACGCCAGGCCGTGTTTTTCAAACTCAGCGGCGAAGTGCTGTTTGATCACTTCAAATAGCGCATCGCCTGTCGCCTTTTTGGCGGCGTCCGAGCGACCCGCGGCGATCTTCAGGTTCGCGTGCAGAAACGCAGCGTCGGCTCTGCAGTCGGCAACGCAGTACTGCTCGCAGCGCAAAGCGCGCACGCGGATGCCGCCGAGCGGATAAATGCGTTTCTCATCCTCACGTTGTGCATCGAGACAGTTAGCAAGCGATGTGCAAAGCTGTCCGATGCTTTCTTCGCCGGCAAGATTGGCGCTGTATTCGAGTGTCAAATGTGGCACGGCAGGCTCCTTTCTCAGGACTTAAGCGGGCAGGGGCGTCACCGGGAAGATCGCATTGATCTGACCGGTGCCCGAACTGCCGAAATACGGCGTAACGACTTCAACCTTGCCGTCGTAACGATCCCAACCGAGCGCGCCGAGCAGCATCGCGGTGTCGTGCATGCCGCCTTCGCCCCAGCATTTCTCGTTATAGAGCGGCAGCATCTCGCAGAAAGTTTTCCAGTCTCCGACTTCCCACAACTCGACCACCCTGCGGTCCATCTGTTCGAGAAACGGACTCCATACCTTGTGCATGAACTGCTCGGCCGTGCCATTGTTGGCGAAGTGGTGGCTCAGCGAGCCGCTCGCCAGAATCGCCACGGTGCCGTCATAACGTTCCTCGATAGCCTTGCGTACCGCGAGGCCGAAGCGCGCGCTGGTTTCAAGGTCGTGCCACATGCACCAGCCGGATACCGAGACGGTCTTGAAGTGCTGGTCGCTATTCATATAGCGCATCGGCACCAGCGTGCCGTACTCGAGTTCGAGTGTGGTCTCACTGTGCGCGCGGCTTTTTACGCCCATCTCATTCGCGACTTCCGCGATCAGATCGCCGAGCCCGACATTGCCGGGATACGCGTACGGCATGTTCTTGATGAAGTGCGGCAGTTCGTTGCTCGTATAGACACCTTCGAACTTCGGCGCGCAATTGATGTGGTATTCGCTGTTCACCAGCCAATGCACGTCGAATACGACGATCGTATCCACACCCAATTCGCGGCAGCGCCGGCCAATTTCATGGTGGCCGTCGATCGCGGGCTGACGACAACC
>NZ_DASRSY010000306.1:0-16347 GCF_035656215.1 Paraburkholderia sp. | reverse complement strand
GCTTCACATTCCAGCGCGGCTTAAAAGCTCCCCCCCTTCTTTGCCTGCAGTCGAGGCTCCCGCGCTCCTGGTTTTACCCCTTACGGAGGTTTTCATGGGCGCAGTTCCGAGCCACGCGTTCGTCCGCACTCTCGACGATGCGATCCTGCCCGACCTGTGGCGTCGGCGTACCCAGTTGTCCGCCGATGAAATGGTGTCGATGGTCGATCTGGTCAAGCGGGCGCTGCGCACCTATCACCCGTTGGAATTGCAGGCGCTCGGCGACGACAAGGAAGAACTGGTCGCGCAGTTCATCTACTCGAAAGTACTGCGCCTCGCGCCCGGCCACACGGAAACCAATGCCTGCGCCGACAGCGCGCCGTCCAACGGCTACGCACTGTGCGCGTATTTTCGCCGTTACCTGATCGACTGCCTGCGCAGCGCCTGCCATCAACGCAACGTGTCGATGGAAAACGAAGGCATGGCGCAGGAAATCGATCTGCACGCGCAAGCGCTGGAAGACCCCGTCGAAAGCGTGTTGCTGCAATACGGCCTCGACGAGCAACGCGTGCGGCTCGCGGCGCGCACCTTTATCGACAGCCTCGACGAGCCGGAGCGTATCGTGCTGGCCGGCAGCCTCGGCTGGTGCTCGGAAGGAAAAGGCGGCCTGTCGGCAGTCGCTGCTCAGCATCGTGTGCCCTCGTATCACTATCGCGCCGTCAAACTTGGCGTCACCATGAAAAAGACGGCCGGCGCCGACGAATTTTCCAATACCAAGATCGGCCGCTGGCTGATCGACGTGCTCGGCATCGAGATCGACATCGAGAATCGCGAGGCGATTCTGCTCGCGTTGAACCTGCTCGCCGCCGAATCGAGTGACAGCGAAATGAATGAAGTAGCCGCCTAATAGCGCATCCGCACACTGGCGTGGGCCGCCGGCGGCTTTTTTCCTTCAGGAAGTCGAGCACGCCGCACGCATAGCCCGCGCGCCACGTACGATGCGCCTTTTTTTGTCTTCGCGCACCGCCTACGATAAAAAAGCCTTAGCCGCACACCGTCTTCCTTCCGAAGTCCGGGTTCCCCCACCCGGCATCCCATTCCTGACGAGGTGGTCTTAATGAACCGCTTATCGAGCGCCCTGACGGCGATGCAATCGCATTACGAGGTGGTGGTAGTAGGTTCGGGTTATGGCGGTGCGATTGCCGCGAGCCGCATGGCACGCGCCGGCCAAAGCGTGTGCGTGCTGGAACGCGGGCGCGAATTCATGGCCGGCGACTATCCGCGCACGCCCATCGAAGGCGCGGCGCAGATGCAATACAACACCGCCCTCGCGCAAATCGGCTCGCCGCTCGCGCTGCTCGAAGTGCATGTGAATGAAGATGTGAATGCGGTGGTGGGCTGCGGACTGGGCGGCACGTCGCTGATCAACGCGAACGTCGCGCTCGAAGCCGAGCCGCGGTTATGGAATGACGACCGCTGGCCCGCCGCGCTGCGCGCCGACAAGGCGGGACGCGACAAGGGCTACGAACTTGCGCGCGCCATGCTGCAGCCGTCGCCGGTGTCGGGCGATTTCCTGCAGTTGCCGAAACTGCAGGCGCTCAAAAAATCCGCGCAGGCACTCGGCATGGAAGATCGTTTTTACCCCCCGCCGGTCACCGTCACCTTCAAGGACTGCATCAACGCGGCGGGCGTCGAGCAGAAAGCCTGCGTCGGATGCGGCGATTGCAACTCGGGCTGCAACTACGACGCGAAAAATTCGACGCACATGAACTATCTGCCCGATGCGGTCGCGCACGGCGCACATATTTTCACGGGCACGGCGGTGCATTCGGTGTTGCGCGACGCAGCCACGCAAAAGTGGATCGTGCGCTTTCAGGAGGTGAAGCTGGGCCGCGAGAGTTATGACGCGCCGGATCTGTTCGTGAGCGCCGATATCGTCATCGTGTCGGCCGGCACGATCGGTTCGAGCGCCCTGCTGTTGCGCTCGCGTGAGGCGGGGCTGACCGTTTCGAGCATGCTCGGCAAACACTTCACCGGGAACGGCGACGTCCTGGCCTTCGCGTACAACACAGACGAGGTGATCAACGGCGTCGGCTGGGGTGCGCACCTGAAGGGCGACATTCCGCCGGTCGGACCGACCATTACCGGCATCATCGACCACCGCAACACCCCTGACGTGAAAGACGGCTTCGTGATCGAAGAAGGTTCGCTCGCCGGGCCGATCGGCGCCGCGATGGTGGCCCTGCTCGGCGGCGTTGCTCCATTCGAAGGCGTCGATATTCCCGCGCCGCACGCAGCCGGGGAACGCCCCGGCTACGACGCGCGCGTGATCGAAAGCTTCCTGCGCGGCCCCTATCACGGCGCCCTCAACCACACGCAAGCCTATCTGGTTATGGCGCATGACGACGAAAGCGGCCAGATCAGCGTGAATGACAAAGGCAGGGCGCGCATCGACTGGCCGAACGCCGGTAAGCAACCGATCTACAGTACCGTCGAAGAAACGCTTGAGAAGTCGCAGGCACCGCTGGGCGGCAAATATGTGCGCAATCCGATTTCGACCAACCTGCTCAAGAACCGCACCGTCACCGTGCATCCGCTCGGCGGCTGCGGGATGGGCGAAGATGCGGAGCGCGGCGTCGTCGACCAGCAGGGGCGAGTTTTCAGCGGCACGACGGGTAATGCGGTGCACGACGGCCTGTATGTGATGGATGGCGCGGTCATGCCGATGTCGCTCGGCGTCAATCCGCTGTTGACCATTTCCGCGCTTGCGGAACGCAATTGCGCGCTGCTCGCAAACGCGCGAGGCTGGACGATCGACTACATGTCCAAGGGAACCGCCGCGACGCCCTTGCCGCAACAGATCGGCCTGCGCTTCACCGAAACGATGATCGGCACCTTTACGCCGGCCGTTGTGGGCGAAGTCGCCAACAGTCCGATTGAATTCACGCTGACCGTCGAATCGGACGATCTGGCCGATATGCTCAGCAATCCGCAACATCTGGCTCACACCACCGGCACGCTGACTTGCCCCGCGCTCTCCGCGCAACCCATGACGATCACCAACGGCACCTTCAACCTGTTCGTGGTCAACGAATCGGACGTGGACGAGCGCAACATGAATTACCGCATGACGCTCAATTCCATCGAAGGCAAACCGTACTACCTGAGCGGACAGAAGATCATCACGCGTACGTCGCCAATCAATCTGTGGGAGCAGACCAACACGCTCTACGCCGAAATCCGCGCGTCGGAAGAAGCAGATGCGCCGGCGATCGGCAAAGCAACGCTGATCATCACGCCCGAGAATTTCCTCAAACAGCAACGCACGCTTGAAGTCACCAACACGCCCGATCTGACAACGCGTCTTGAATGGACCCTGAAGTTCGGCAAGTTTTTCGCGGGCGTGTTGTTCACCGAATATGGCGGCGTGGCCGCGCCTTTACAGTTTTATGACCCGACAACGCCGCCGCGTCTGAAGCGTGCACTGCGCGCGCCCGTGCCGCAAGTGGTCTTCTTCGACACGCCCGACGGGACCACGCTGCGACTCACGCGCTACGCCGGGCCGTCCGACAAACCGCTGCGTCCCGTGCTGCTGATTCACGGTTCGGGCGTATCGAGCCGGATCTATTCCACCGATCTGATCGCAACCAACCTGGTGGAATTTCTCTGTACGGCCGGCTACGACGTATGGCTCGTCGATCTGCGCGTCAGCATCGAAATGCCGAGCGTGCTGGTGCCGACCAATGTCGACAAGGTCGCTCGCGAGGACATTACGAGCGCGGTCGCCAAAGTGCGGGAGTTGACCGGTGTGCCGGACATTCAGGCGCTGGGCCATTGCATGGGTGGAATGGCACTGACCATGTCGCTGTTATACGGCCTCAAGGGTGTGCGTTCGGCAGTCATATCGCAGGTCTCGGCACACCCGGTGCCGGGCACCCTGGAAAAGATCAAGTGCGGGTTGCACGTGCCGGACATCATGAGGCATCTCGGCGTACTCGATCTGACCGCATTTACGGAGCACAGGTCGTGGCCCCAGAACCTGCTCGATGAAGCGTTGCGGCTCTACCCGCTCAATCACAAGCAGGGTTGCGGCAGCCCGATCTGTCACCGGGCGACCTTCCTGTACGGCCTGCTCTACGAACATGGACAATTGAGCGAGACGCTTCACTCGAACCTGCAGGAATTGTTCGGCGTACACGACGTCGAGGTGTTCAAGCATCTGGCCGCCATGGTACGAGCGGGCAAGGTCGTCGATGCCCAAGGCGATGACGTTTACCTGACGGGCACGGACGGCATGAAAGGTCTGGAGGGCATGCGCCTGCCGATCGGTTTCATCCACGGCGAAAAAAACGAAACCTATCTACCGAAGAGTACCGAGCTCACGTACGACATGCTGGTCGAGCACTTCCCTGAGCAGCCTTACGAGCGGCATCTGATTCCCGGCTACGGCCACATCGACTGTATCTTCGGCAAAGACGCGGCGGTGGATGTCTATCCGCTGATTGCGCGGTATCTGAATGCGCATTGACGCAGGCTGAGGGCAGCGTCGCCACAGGATCGAAAAACCCGCGGGCGCGTGCATGGATCACGCGCCGCTCGCTGTTCCAGCGTCGGTCCAGGTATGGTATCCAGTAAACACGACGCATCGCATCCACATTGCCTTGAGAAACAGAATCGGCCCCCTCCTTCGATATACGCCAGGCTGAGGGGCTTCACACGTCAAAGCGATTTCACTAAAAACTATGCAACAGTTGACCTTCGGGGCCTGCGTCAAGAAAGGATGGATCAGTTCGTGGCAAGCCGTTACGCAGATGCCCTGGTTGTTCCTGGGCGTTTGTGCGGTACTGGCCTGCACGTCGCTGCTGGGCCGCCCGCACCCTGTCACCACGGCCGCCGACGGTGTCGACGCGATGGCGCGTCTCGGCCAGGGGCTCCAGCCACTCGTCTGGAGCGCACTGCAACTGGTGGTGGGTGGTACGCTAACCATCAAGGTCCATCGCTTCGTGCTGCTCGGCGAAGGCGTGCAGCCGCTCGTGCCGCTCAATGGCAAGCCACTCGGCCGCTACGCGCTGGTCTCGCTGACTGTCGTGCTGTCGATGCTGGTGTTTGCCGCTCTGGGTTACCTCGCCATGCGCGCTGTTCGGCTCGGTATCCTGATCTACCTGCCCATGCTGGTGATCTACCTGTTCGTCACCATGCGGTTGATCCTGCTCTATCCGTCCATTGCGCTCGGTAGCAGGTTCGCATTGCGCGCCGCCTGGAAAGACAGCCGCGGGCACGTGTGGAGCATGATCGGCGTGGGCTTCGTCACGTATTTGCCGCTCTTCGTGCTGAGCGCCATTTTCCTCGTCTTTGCCAGCCCCAAGATGCAGGCCGCACAACAGACCCAGACCGTGGCCGTCATTGCGATCGTTCAGGCGCTGTTGAATGCTGTGTTCATCGTGTTCGCGGCGGCCTCGCTGTCATGGCTCTACCGCCGTTACGCCAGCGAACTGCTGACGCACGCCGTAGACGCGCCGCAGTAAATCGCGCGGCACGTCCTGCTCAAAACAGCTTGCCCGGATTCAGAATGCCGTGCGGGTCCAGCGCATGTTTGATGGCGACCATGCTGGCCAACTCAGCAGGCGAGCGCGAGATCGGCAAGAACTCGCGCTTGAGCAAACCGATCCCGTGTTCCGCCGACACCGAACCGTGCAACGGGCCCAGCATCTCATAGACGAACGCATACACCGCACGGTGATCGACGCCGGGGATCGAATGGCCGTCGACGGTGACATGCAGATTCGAATCGCCGATATGCCCGAAGAAATACGACGCGTTGCCCGGCCAGCGCTGATCGAGCGCCGCGCGGCAGCGGTCGACGAAAGCGCCGATCTCGCTGATCGGCAAGCTCACGTCGAAATTGATCGCATCCAGCCGCACAGGAAACTCGGCGGTGCATTCGCGAATCGCCCATAACGCGCGTACGTCGGCCACCGATTGCGCAATCACCGCGTCGCGAATCGCTTCTGAATCGAGCGCGTCGGTCAGCGCGGCGGAGAAGCGTTCGCCGTCGTCGCTTGCGTCGAAACTCGCGTGTTCGATCAGGGCATAGAGCGGGTGCGAGTCGGCGAACGGCGAGCGGGTACCCGTCAGTGTCACGCCGAAATCGTAGAAATCCGGCCACATGATCTCGAACGCGCCGATGTCGTTGCCAAAGCGCGTCGACAGGCGGCGCAGCAGGTTCACAGCTGCGCCGTAACCGTCGAGCGCAACGAGCGCCGTATGGCGCGACGCGCGCGGAGGATGGAGTCGCAGCACCGCGCGCGTGATCACGCCGAGCGTGCCTTCCGAACCGATGAACCAGTGTTTCAGGTCGTAGCCGGTGTTGTTCTTGACCATCTTGCCGAGCGACGTCAGCACGTCGCCATTGGCGAGCACGACTTCGAGCCCAAGCACCTGGTCGCGCGCGGTACCCGACTGGATCACGCGATTGCCGCCTGCGTTGGTCGCCAGATTGCCGCCGATCTGGCACGAGCCGCGTGCGCCGAGATCGAGGGTGAGTTCGAAGCCCGCTTCAGCGGCGGCTTCCTGTGCGGTTTGCAAGGTGGTGCCGGCGCGCACGGTTAGCGTGGCCGAGGCTGCGTCGATTTCTTCGATGCCGATGAGTCGTTCGAGCGACAGCGCGATATCGGTCGCACGCGCAATCGCGCCGCCCGCGAGACCGGTCATGCCACCCTGCGGCACCACCGGTTGATGCGCCGCGTGGCAAATGGCCAGCGCGCGCGAGACGTCTTCCGTGCTGCGCGGCAGAAGCAGCGCGGCGGGACGCGTCGGATCGTGGCGCGTCCAGTCGGTCATCGCGCGTTCGCCGATCTGCTCGCCGACGCGCACCGCGTCGGCACCGAGCGCGGCACGCAGCGCGTCGAGTGTTGCGGAAAGCGGCGCCGCGCGGTGGGTTGCGTCGCTGCCTGCGCGACTCACTACGCCGTCTGCCGAATTGTTATCTGTCATGCAGTGGTTCCTTGCGTTCCTTCAACTGCCGCTTTCTTCCGATAACCCATCGAATCGTTGATCCGCCCGAGGATGTAGTCACCCGCGGCGACCGGTTGGTATTTGAGGTCGGCTTCGCCCGTACCGAGCTCACGCGGATCGACCGTCGCACCGTAGGTGGGATCATAGAACGTCGCGATTGAATAGCGCTCGCGCCCTGACGCATTGATCACGCGATGCAAGGTGGAACGGAAGCGGTCATTGGTCCAGCGCGCCAGCAGATCGCCGACATTCACGACGAAGCTGCCTTCAATCGGCGGCGCATCGACCCACGTATCGTTGGCGATCTCACGCACCTGCAAGCCGCCCACCTGATCCTGCCACAGCAAGGTAATGCAGCCGTAGTCGGTATGCGGCGCAACGCCGAACTGATCCGCGTCCGACTGGGGCGGCTGCGGCGGATAGTAGACCATCTGCGTGCGCTGCATCCGCTTCGTATAACGCGGCGCGAAAAAATGCTCATCGACGCCGAGGCTCAGCGCCACCGCCCGCAGCAGATCGGCGCCGCATGCGGCGACCGCTTCGTAATAACCGTAAAGCGCAGGCCGCAGCTCAGGCATGAAATCCGGCCAGTTGTTCGGCCCACGCAGCGCCTGGCCCGCGCGCACATCGGGATCGTCCTCAGGCAACTCGAGGCCGATGCTGAAGAACTCCTTGTAGTCGGGGCGCCTGGCCTGATACATGGTGGCGTCGCCGAGCGCGTTGAAACCTCGATGCCTTTGATTGACCGCCGCGCGCCGCTTCGTCTCCACCGGAAACGCAAAGAACGTGCGTGCGGCCTGTTCGGCTGCATCGATTGCCGCTTGCGGCACACCGTGATTCACGATGTAGAAGAAGCCGATCGTCGTGCACGCTTCGCGGATTTCGTGCGCCACGCGCGTCAAAGCCTGCGGGTCGCCGGCGCGCACGCCGGCAAGATCGATGATCGGAATGCGGGTCACGGGCATTGCATTGCTCCCTGAAAAGCCGGCCAATTCAACTGACGAAAGAGGCGTCCAGATGACTCGCGACAAATTCGCGCGCCTCGTGCATCCCAGTTGTATATACCGCCAAAAGCGCACTCGCAAGTTGCTTCGCGTGGCTTTACGTAAGGGCTTTTCTCTACTCGCGCGTTTATTTATTTCGCACGAAAACTGCGGTATATACTGCCTCGCATGACTCGCGCAGGGCTTCCCTGACGAACCGCCTTCGCGCGACACCGCTTTGCCAACCGGAGAATCCCATGAGCATCCTTGCAGGCTGGAAGTGTCGTTTGGTCATGCTGGCGCTGTGCGCCGCAAGCGTCACCGCCCACGCGGAAGACCAGCTCGCCAAAGTGAAAAAAGCAGGCGAGCTGGTAGTCGGCACCGAGATGCAGTTCGCGCCCTTCGACTTCCTTGAAAACGGCCAGCAAGCGGGCTTCAATAAGGATCTGTTCGCCGAGGTCGGCAAGGAATTGGGCGTGAAGGTGCGCTTCATCGACTTGCCGTGGCCGAGCGTGCTGCCGGGTCTCGAAGCCGGCAAGTTCGACATGGTGGGCGGCCCGCTAACGGTCACCAAAGCGCGCATGGAACGCTACACGTACACCCTGCCGATCGCGGACGCCACCGACGCGCTGCTCAAGCGAGCCAACGACGCCTCCGTCAAGCAATCGTCGGATATCGCCGGCAAGACTGTCGGCGCGGGCAAAGGCTCGGCCCAGCTCGACCAGTTGAAGGCCTACGTGGCCACCTTGCCGAAGCCGCCTGAAATCCGCGAATACGTCGACAACAATCAGGCTTATGCCGATCTCGCCGCCGGCCGTATCGCGGCGGTCGCGAACTCGATGACCAACATCGCGTACGTCGCCAAGCAACGCCCCGAAGCCTTCGCCGTGGTACAGCCGCCGTTCGGCGCGAAAGTGTACTTTGCCTACTGCCTGCGTAAAGATGCGGACAGCAAGCCGCTCGCCGACGCCTTCAACGCCGCGCTCGTGAAAATGCACAATGACGGGCGTCTCGCTACCTTGCAGAAAAAGTGGTTCGGTGTCGCAATGGATGCGCCGACCACGATGCCCGCGCCGAACTATTGATGCCCTGACGCAGCGATGCATCTGATGTTTTGCAGCACACGTTCATGATGTTTGCGATGCGGACGTTTCGACGAGCCGCATCGCCCTCCCCGTTCTAGCGAGTGCGACGCTTATGTTCAGCACAACCGTCTTTCTCCAGGGTTTACCGCTGCTGCTGCACGCGGCGCTCGCCACGATCGGCATTTCGCTGACAGGTCTCCTGATCGGTTTCTTCGTCGCGATCGGCGTGTGCGCTGCGCGCCTCTCCCCAAAGCGCTCCGCGCGCATGTTTGGCGGCGCCTATGTGTTCTTTTTCCGCGGCGTGCCGATGCTGGTGCAACTGCTGCTGGTGTACTACCTGCTGCCGTTCGCCGGCATCAATGTCTCGCCCATCGTCGCGGCGGTGAGCGCCGTGTCGTTGTGTTCCGCTGCCTATATCGCCGAGATTCTGCGCGGCGGTTTCCTCAGTATTCCGTCGGGTCATATCGAAGCCGCGCGCATGCTCGGGCTTTCACCGTTCGATATGCTGCGACGCATTCTGGTGCCGCAGGCGTTCCGGCTGACGTTGCCTTCGCTCGTCAATGAAATGGTGCTGCTGATCAAGGCTTCGTCGCTGATTTCGGTGGTGGGTGTGGCCGAGTTGACGCGCACCGCGCAGAACATTGCCGCCAGTACCTATCGGCCGCTCGAAGCCTACGTTGCCGCCGGGCTGATTTATTTCGTGATCTGCGGAAGCCTGGCGCTTGTCGCGCACGCCGCCGAATATCGTTTGCAGCACGCCTGACCGACCCTGAGCTTGACATTGAAATAAGCCATGCAAAAGCTCGACCCCACCGTCATCACGCACAACCTGCAGCCCATCGCCGCCGGTCTCGCGACCACGCTCGGCACCTGGGCCGCGGGCGTGGCAATCGGCATCCTGATCGGCTTTCTGATCGCCGTGCTCCAGCTTTTTTGCGGACGCTGGGTGCGCGGCGTATTGCGCTTCTATATCGAGCTATTTCGCGGCACGCCATTTCTGGTGCAACTGTTTCTGCTGTATTACGGCGGCCCGTCCTTCGGCCTCACACTCGAACCGATAACGGCCGGCGTGCTCGGTTTGGGCCTCTATGGCAGCGCGTATTTCGCCGAAGCCTTCCGCTCGGGTTTTCAATCCGTGCCACCGGGCCATCTCGAAGCGGCGTCATGTCTCGGACTCACCCGCTGGCAAGCCGTCTTGCGCATTCAGGTGCCGCAAATGCTGGTGCTGATCGTGCCCGCGCTGACCAATCTGATTATCGTTCTGAGCAAGGAAACCGCGGTGCTATCGATCGTCACGGTCCCCGAGCTCACGTTCGTACTGACCGGCATCGGTTCGGCCACGTTCGCTTTCGTCGAAACGCTGCTGGTGCTGTGCGTATGCTATCTCGCGCTGGTCGAACTGACGTCGCGCGTGGGCATGTGGGCTGAAACCCGCATCGCGCGCTTCATGGCATGAACGGAAATCCAGACCACCCTATGAACGCAATCGCCGACATGCCCTCTTCCGCGACCACCACCGCCCTCGCTACGCCGCCCGGCGCGCCGCTGATCGAGGTGCGCGACCTGAAGAAACGCTTCGGCGAAGTCGAAGTGCTGCGCGGCGTCGATCTCGAGATCGCCCGCTCCGAAGTGGTCTGCATCATCGGTCCCTCGGGCTCGGGCAAGAGCACGCTGCTTCGCTGCCTCGCCGCGCTCGAAACCTACGATCAAGGCGATGTGCGCATCGAAGGCGAACTGCTCGGCTATAGCGAGCGCAATGGAAAACGCGGGCGGGCGTCGCAAAGCGAGATCAATCGCGTGCGGCGCAACGTCGGCATGGTATTTCAGCAATTCAATCTATGGCCGCACATGACGGCGCTCGGCAATGTGATGGAGTCATTGCTGCGTGTGCGCCATCTGTCGCGTGAGGAAGCGCGCCGCCGCGCCAACGCGATGCTGGAAACAGTCGGCCTGGCGCACAAGGGCGATGCCTACCCGTCGAAACTTTCCGGCGGCCAGCAGCAGCGCGTTGCAATTGCACGCGCGCTGGCGATGGAGCCACACATCATGCTGTTCGACGAGCCGACCTCGGCGCTCGATCCCGAGCTGGTCGGCGAAGTGCTGCAGGTCATGAAGCAGCTCGCGCGCGACGGCATGACGATGGCCGTGGTCACGCACGAAATGGGCTTTGCCGCGCAGGTCGCCGACAAGGTGATGTTCATCGACCAGGGGCGCATCGCCGTGCAAGGCAAGCCGCGCGAAGTCTTTCATGACGAAGGACAGCCACGTTTGCGGCAGTTCCTGCAAAACTACTTCGACCGCAATGCGTTCTGGACGCGCGGTCCTGACGATGTGGAGCCGGTATGAATCTGCACCCGTGCTCGCCTGGTTGGCCTGGTTCGCGTGATTTGTCCGTTTCGCGCGGACAGTAACGCTAGGGCCGCCGATGTCCTCCACCGTTCGCAGCAAAGCTCACGACCATCCGTCTGCCGTGGCGATAAAAGCCACGCGCATGGCTAACGACGCACCGGCCGCCCGCTACGAACAGGTTAAAAACCACATCCGCCAGATTATCGAATCGGGTGCACGGCAAGCGGGTGAACGTCTGCCGTCCGAGCTGGACCTGGTCGCGACACTCGGCGTATCGCGCATGACGGTGAATCGCGCGCTGCGCGAACTTGCCGACGAAGGTCTCGTCACCCGCGTGTCCGGCGTCGGCACTTTTGTCGCGCAAAGCAAGCCGCAATCGACACTGCTGATGATCGCCCATATCGGCGACGAGATCCGTTCGCGGGGTCATGAATACAGCTACGACTCGGTCCTTTCGCAACGCGAAACCGCACCCGTGACGGTGTCGAACGCCTTAGGGCTTGCACCCGGCGCTTCGGTGTTTCATGTGATTTGCGTGCATCGCGAGAACGGTTTGCCGGTGCAGCTCGAAGACCGTTACGTCAATCCGGTTACGGCACCTGACTTCCTCAAGCAGGATTTCTCCACGACGAGGCCGTCGGAATATCTGTTCGAGACCGTCCCGGCGCACGACGTCGAGCATATCGTCGACGCGGGCCTGCCGACACGTGCCGAAGCCGAGTTGCTGGAAATACGTGTCGATGAACCGTGCCTGACGCTGATGCGCCGCACATGGACAAGCGGCGTTGCGGTCACGTTCGCGCGTTTTGTGCATCCGGGCTCACGGTACCGGCTGGGGTGCCGGTTCACGCCGGATCTGTCGCAGCGCCAGGGCTAGCGGCGCGAACGCCGTGCCCTCACCCGCGTCTTGCCACTCACACGTTGCCCGCCAGATGGAAACGCGATGCCGGATGCCACAACTGCACCGACGTCGCCACATCGTCACCAACCCATGTACGGCGCCACAGCTGCAAGCAGGGCTCGCCGATATCCATCATCAGATGCCGCCGCACATACGCGTCGGGCTTCTGCGCATAGATGCGAAACTCCGCGCGCTGGATCGGCGCGAGCCGCACCATGTAGTGATTCGGCGTCTCGACGGTGAAGTCCTGCTGCAGGTAGTCGGGAAATACCTTCGGATTGACGTAACGATCCTCATACTGAATCGGCTCGCCCTCTTCGCTGTGCACGATGCACGAGTGAAACGCCGGGCCGCCGGCGAGACCGAGCGCTTCGAGCGCGTGCGGATCGTCGCTGGGTTCGAGCGTCAGCACACGCGCTGAATGGCGATGGCCACGCGCGGCGATTTCGTCGGCGATATTGCGGATTTCAAGCACCGTCGATTCGTAGCGTTGCGGCGCGACGAATGTGCCGGAGCCTTGCACACGCGTTAGCACGCGGTCGGTGGTGAGTTCACGCAGCGCGCGCGATACCGTCATGCGCGCGACGCCGAATTCCTTGACCAGCTCCGTTTCGGATGGGATCAAGCCGCCTGGCTTCCAGTCCCCTTCGCTAATGCGCCTGATCACATAGCGCTTGATCTGCTCATAGGCGGGCATCGCCTTGGCGGGTGTCTCATGGGTACGATCAGGGCGGCCCTGCGTGTCTGCGGTTTGCGCGTTTGTAATAGTGTTCACGTCGACCTCGTGGGTGGTACGCGGATGGTACACGGGTGGTACACGTCAGGCCGGTTCACCGGCGGGTAAGCCCGCTCACCGGCGTTGTCTCCATTATTCCTGGTCCTGCAACTCAAGCCCTGCAACTCAAGCCCGGCAGCTGAATCCTTCAACCTGCATGGGCAGCCGCCCGGCCATCGTTGACCGCCGGGTCGGCGCCGAGCTTGCCCGTAACGGCAACACTCGCCAATGCGGCAAGACCTGCGCCGCCGACTGAAGCGTCCAGCCCGGGCCGGATATTACCCGGGTTTGGCAGCGGCGGCGGTGTTTCATCGGCGATCAGGCGAAACGCAATTGTCATATCGTCCGCAAGCGGCCGGTCGTCGCGATAGGTCGACACGGCACGGCGCACGCGCTGCCAGAGCGCGTCAGTATGCGGTGCGCGCGGTGCATCGATGCTTTGCAGATCGTAGGCCTGCGCAGCCGCCAGCAATTCAATCGAAACGATGCGCCCGGCGTTGTCGATGATCTCCAGCGCTTTCAGCGCAGCGGGCGTGGCGTGGCACAGGTGGTCCTCCTGCAGGCCGGACGTGATGCCGCCATCGAGACTCGCGGGCATCGCAAGGCGGCGGTTCTGCGCGACGAGCGAGGCCGCCGTGTACTGCGCGATCATGAAGCCGGAACAGGTGCCGCCCGGCTCCGCGAGAAACGCCGGCAAGCCGCTCACGAGCGGATTGACGAGGCGGTCGAGGCGCCGCTCGGCCATTGCCGCGACTTGTGCGATCGCGGTGGCGAGGCTGTCCATCGCCAGTGCGATCGAGGCGCCCACCGCGTGCGCCTGTGAATAGACGCGCGGGTTTTCCGGCGTGCCGGCGACGATCGGGTTGTCGGTAATCGAAGCGAGTTCGCGGTTGAGCACTTCGGCGGTCGCGTCCAGCACGTCGCGCGCGGCGCCATGCACGTGCGGAATGGTCCGCAAGCTCAACGGGTCTTGCGTGCGCTGGCCGACCACCGCAGCGAGGATGCCGCTGTCTGCGAGCGCCGTGCGCATCCGTTCGCCGACCAGGTTCAGGCCGGGCGAGATGCGCAATGCTAGCGATTCGGCATCGAACGCGGCGAGCTGGCCACGCAGATTCTCGAAGCTCATCGCGGCAACCACGTCGCACCAGTTGAGCAGTCGCTCGGCGCGCGCCAATGCCAACGCCGCGAGACCTGTCACGCATGGCGTGCCATTGACGAGGCTGAGGCCTTCCTTGGCTTCGAGCACGAGTGGTTCGAGCCCGAGCATCTGCAACGCGTCGCGCCCTTTGAGCCGTTCCCCGCGATAGCGCACATGACCTTCGCCGATGCATACCAGCGCAATATGCGCCATATGGCTCAGATAACCGACCGAGCCGAACGTCGGCACTTCGGGCAGGCAATCGGCGTTGATCAACGCGACGAGCCGGTCGGCGACTTCGAGGCGAATTCCCGAATGTCCGTGTGCATAATTGTTGACGGCCGCCACCATGATCGCGCGCGTTTCAGCCGTACCCAGCGGCACGCCGACGCCGACTGCATGGCTCATCAGGATGTTGCGCGACAGCGTATGCTGCTCGGCCGGCGACACGATCACGTCACACAATGCACCGACGCCGGTATTCACGCCATACGCGCGAATGCCGCGCGCGACGATCTGCTCGACCAGCTCGCGCGACGCAGCGATCCGTGCACGCGAAGTAGCGGAAAGCTCAAGCGGCTCGCTGGAAGCAACCGCTGCAACCTGATGCCAGTTGAGGGAACAATCGGAACGGATCACGGCCATGATAGTGCGCTGCCCGGTGAAGTGAAGAGGTGGTGACCAGCGTGTGCCGGTCAGTTAGTTAGTCGTGCGATCCTGGTGGCTCGACACGAATTGGCGGAAGCGGTCCGACTTGCATTC
Source organism: Paraburkholderia sp. (assembly GCF_035656215.1). GTDB lineage: Bacteria > Pseudomonadota > Gammaproteobacteria > Burkholderiales > Burkholderiaceae > Paraburkholderia. Next base: position 1,361 of record NZ_DASRSY010000306.1, on the reverse strand, counting down.
GACGAACACTTCGTCTGGTGTACCGTCGGCTTCTACCTGACCTTGATGCAGGAACATCACGCGATTCGACACATGGCGCGCGAACCCCATCTCGTGCGTGACGACCAGCATCGTGCGGCCTTCTTCGGCGAGCGACCGCATCACACGCAGCACTTCGCCGACCAGTTCGGGGTCGAGCGCCGAAGTCGGTTCGTCGAACAGCATGACCTTGGGATGCATTGCCAAAGCACGCGCGATCGCCACGCGTTGCTGCTGACCGCCGGACAGATGCGCCGGATAGTGACCGCGTTTTTCCGCGAGACCGACTTTCGCGAGCAGCGCTTCCGCTTCTTCAACCGATTCGGCGCGGCTGCGCTTTTGTACCCGCATCGGCCCTTCGATCAGATTCTCCAGCACGGTCATATGCGACCAGAGATTGAAGTTCTGAAACACCATGCCGAGTTGCGAGCGCACACGATCCACCTGGCGGCGGTCGCTGGGATGCAGCTTGCCGTCGCCGCGCCGCTTCATTTTCAGCTCTTCGCCGCCGAGCGCCACCGAGCCGTCATCCGGCGTTTCGAGCAGATTCAGGCAGCGCAGAAACGTGCTCTTGCCGGAGCCGCTCGCGCCGAGAATCGAAATCACGTCGCCTTGATGGGCGTCGAGCGAAATGCCTTTGAGCACGTGGTGGTCGCCGAACGACTTATGGATGTTCTTGACCGACAGTGCAACAGGTGCCGTAGCGTTCATGGGATTCTCCAGATTCTGCAAGATGTGCAATCGTTCAGGGCGCGGCGCGGCGTGCTTCGGTCGTGGCCGAAACCGGCCGGCTCGGCGAGCTTTGCGTGGGCGCCGTACGCAGATGGCGCGACAGACGTATCTCAAGGAAACCGAGCAAACGCACGATGACGAAATTCAGGAACAGATAGATCAACGCGGCGCAGATGAATACTTCCGTGGTGCGGTACGTTTGCTGAATGATCTGCTGCGCGACACCGGTCACTTCCCACACGGTGACAAGACTGGCGAGCGCGGTCGATTTGACGAGCAGCACGGCCTCTGTCGAATACGCGGGCAAACACTGGCGCAAAGCAATCGGACCGATCACGCGGCGCAGCAGCGCGAAACCCGACAGGCCGATCGAATAACCCGCCTCGATCTGACCGACCGGCACAGCCATCAAACCACCGCGGATAATCTCGGCGGTATATCCGGCGGTGCACAGCGCCAACGACAAAACCGCGCACATGTACGGCTCGCGCAACACCGGCCACAGGAAGCTCTCGCGAATCACGCCGAACTGGCCCATGCCGTAGTAGACGAGGAACATCTGGATCAACAGCGGCGAGCCGCGGAATATGAGGATATAAGCACGCGCGAAG
>NZ_DASRSY010000305.1:0-21450 GCF_035656215.1 Paraburkholderia sp. | reverse complement strand
AACGAACAGATAGCTGTCGCGCGAGCCGCTCTGCCAACTGCCGCCATAGAAGAAAACGACGATCGGACGGCCGTGCGAACCGGTTTGCGGCGCGCCGGCTGGTGTCGGCATGTAGACGTCGAGTTTCTGGCGCGGCGCGCTGCCGTACGCGAGGCAGTCTTCGGCATGGAAGCTCTTGTGCGATACGGTGGCGTTGAGCACGCTAGCGGCGCTACAGCCGCCCAGAGCGGCGAGTGCCAGCGTGGCGGTCAGGGTAAGCAGGCGTCGAGGCATGAGAGTCGGGTCGGTCCGGGAAGATTCGTTCGACAATGTACGCGCTAATCCGGGAACCGGATGCAGAGGCCTGGCCTCGGTTAGCCGGCAAGACTAACTCAAACGGCACGATGAGTTTTACCGTAGCCGACACGCGCAACCTTCCCACCTTGCGTGGAACGACGGTCACGACATAATGCCAGTCACTTGCAGCAGCAGAACGATATTGAGCGCCAGCACGACGACCGTGCCGGTCACCGCCGCAATCGTCGTCGAGCGGCGATTCCGGTAGCGGCCCATCAAATCGCCGCGCGACGTAAACCACACTAGCGCGATCATTGGCACCGGCAGCGCGATGCTCAGCACCACCTGGCTCAGCACCAGCGCACGCGTCGCATCCACCCCGCAGGCAACCACGACAAAGGCCGGGACCATCGTAATGAGCCGCCGCGCCCACACCGGGATATGAAAGCCGAGAAAGCCCTGCATGATCATCTGCCCGGCCATTGTGCCGACCACCGAACTAGACACACCGGACGCAATCAATGCCGCGAGAAAGAGACCCGCCGCGGCGCCACCGAGCAGCGGTGTGAGCGTGCGCCATGCCGTTTCGATACTGGCGATTTCCGCGTGACCGGCATGAAACGCACTCGCCGCCATGATCACCATCGCCATGTTGATGAGCCCGGCGACGCCGAGCGCAACCACCACCTCGATATTCGAAAACCGCAGCAACCTTGAGCGTTCGCCTTCATTGCGCGGCTTCACACGATTCTGCGTGAGTCCCGAATGCAGAAACAGCACATGCGGCATCACCGTTGCGCCGATGATGCCGACGGAAATCGTCAACGCATTGCTATCGGGCATGCTCGGCGTGAACGTATGCCTGACCACCGACGGCCAATGCACCGGCGCAATCAGCAACTCTGCGAGGTACGACAGCCCGATCACGCCGATCAGCGCCGCGATTGCCAGTTCGAGCGGGCGGAAGCCACGCTTCTCGAACTGCAGCAAGCCATAGGTGACGGCAGCGGTGATCAGCATGCTCGGCATCATCGGTAGATGCGTGAGCAACGAAACGCCAATCGCGCCGCCGACGAATTCCGCCAGATCGGTCGCCATCGCCGCGATTTCGCTGATGCCCCACATCGCGAGCACGTAACGGCGCGGCAGTGCCGAGCGGCATAGCTCGGCGAGATTGCTGCCGGTGACGAGCCCAAGCTTGGCGGATAAAGACTGAAACAGCATGGCCACGATGTTCGCCACCGCCACCACCCACAGCAGCGTATAGCCGTAGCCGGCGCCCGCCTGAATATTGGTGGCGAAGTTGCCCGGGTCCATATACGCGATTGAGGCCACCACCGCCGGTCCGACGAAAGGCAGTATCGCGCGCAAGCCGCGGCGCCGTCCGGCCAGCGTCTCGCGGATGTCGAAACAGGTCTGCTCGGTGAGGGTCAGAGGCACGGCGGCCTGACTCATCGCTTCGTTCATGACTGCTCCTGTCCATCTTCAAGCGTTCAAGGCAATGCAGATGAAGGCCGGTCAACGGGTGAGCGCGATCGTCATCGCGGCGACCCGCTGCCGGTGCAGCTGGCACAGCATGTGACGTGCTTCAGGCGCTCATGTTGAGCGTGCCGTTCACGCCGTTCGGGAAGAAGCCACCCTTGGTCGCGACCGAACTCGTCAGATACACGATGTTGAGCACGTTGCCATAGCCGCGGCTGAAAGCGAGGCCGTTGCTGTCGAGCGGCACGATGTTCGACGCGCCGGCCGTCGCGCCGGTGATGCCCTGGTCGTCGTGGCCGTTGTTGTCGAGGCTGGCGCGCGCGGCGGAGATCGCGTTGGCGGCAGTGTAGATACTTGCCGTGTCGACGCCCTTTGAGAACAGCACCGTGCGTACGAGGCCTGCGTGATACGCCTCGGCCGCGAGAATGCCGGCAGCCGCTTCGAGGAAGGTCTTGTTGGTGATGAGTGGGGAGGCACCCTTATAGGCCGTCACGCCAACGTCTTCGAAGATGAATGCGCCAAGCAGGAAGTTATTGTCGTTCGCATACGGATTGAAGGCGACACCCGCGCCCACGAGTCCGGCTGCGCGCGCCGCATTCGAGAACGCACCGTTCGGATTGGTGCCGCCGATGTCGATCGAGGGCATCGCCACCGCTGCGCTGCCCAACGCGGAGCGCAGGAAGGTGACGTGCTCGCGTTCGTCGTTGGCGATCTCGTTCGCGTAGGCCTGCACCACGGGATCCTGGAATGGCACTTGCTGCCCCGGGATCACCATGCCCATCGTGCCTACGCCGGTGGTCATGCTCGCAGCCAGCCCCGAACCCGACGTCGCATACGTATAGAACTGCGATTCGAGGTATTCCAGGTTCAGCGCGAAGTTCAGAATCTCCGCATCGGTTGGTGCGCTGGCTGCCGACACGTTTGAGCCGGAACCGCCGCCGCACGCACTGATCAGCGTGCCGCCGACTAAACCTAGACCGAGGCCGCCAGCGTTGCGGAAAAACTGTCTGCGTTGCAGGCGCCGTTCAACCCGGCGGTCAAGTACATCGATAAGTTCTGCTGAGTTGTTGCTGGACTCTGACATGGCGATGCTCCTCAGATGGTTCGCTGCCAATGCCGCGGACTCGCGACGCATACGCGCGGACAACTGCTACTCACGCGATGCACAAACGCAAATCGCGGACGCAAAAGAGGGCCCCGTTCTTCAGAGAAGAACTAAACGATGGAGCGAGAAGAGCGAGTCCTCAACCGACTTTACGAAGCGAATACGCTGCCGGATGCAAACCTCACAAAAGATTTCTGTGTGCGCTCGCAGCATGAGACCGGCTAACGCTGTTTTGCTGGTTCCTGAACGTCCATCGGCGTCAATGCGGAAAACATCCTGCGAGCAGGCTCGGCCCGGCTCGTGGAAGCTGTCCGGCGATCCTCTGTACAATTGGCCGATCGTCAACATCGACTCACCCCGACCGAATTCATGGCCATTACCTACAAGACTCCCGACGACATCGCCAAGCTGCGCATTTCCGGCCGCCTCGCGGCCGACGTACTGGCGATGATCGGCGAGCACGTCAAGGCCGGTGTCTCCACCGACGAGCTCGATGCACTGTGCAACGACTACATTGTCAACACGCAAAAGTCGATTCCGGCAAATGTCGGCTATTTGGGGTTTCCGAAGACGGTCTGCACGTCCGTCAACCAGGTGGTGTGCCACGGCATTCCCAACCGCAGCGAAATCCTGAGAGATGGCGATATCATCAATATCGACGTCGCGATCATCAGAGATGGCTATTTCGGCGACACCAGCCGCATGTATTGCGTCGGCCAGCCGAGCACCGTGGCGCGCCAGCTAATCGACACGACCTATGAAGCGATGCTTGCCGGCATCCGTGAGGTCAAGCCAGGAGCCACGCTCGGCGACGTCGGCTACGCAATCCAGAAGATCGCGCAGCGCGACGGCTTCTCGATCGTGCGCGACTACTGCGGGCACGGCATCGGCCGTGTCTATCACGAAGACCCGCAAGTGTTGCACTACGGTCAGCCGGGCCAGGGTGTGCGTCTGAAGCCGGGCATGATCTTCACGATCGAACCGATGATCAACGCGGGCCGCGCCGGTACCACGGTGCAGCGTGACGGTTGGACGGTGGTCACCAAAGACCGTTCGCTGTCGGCGCAATGGGAGCATATGATCGCCGTGACCGAAGAGGGCTACGAGCTGCTCACGCCCTGGCCGGACGGCACCGGCGACTACGAAGCGCCTTGAAGGTGGTGGTCCGCGCGCCTCACGAACCGGCTTTTCAAGACGGTGGACGCGCGAAATGCTGTGCCATTGGTGCGCAGCTCCTGTAGCTTGGACCTGCGCCGCAGTCCGATCCAGTAAATAAGGATTTGACTCGCGCGCCGGTTCGGTTAAAGCTACGCCTTAGGGTTTCAAGGGGTTTTCGTCTGCATGAGTCCGTCATTGACCGTTCGCCGTATCGCCGCTGATCAGGGCGCCGTTTTCCGCGAACTCCGTACTGCGTCACTGCGGGAGGCGCCCTATGCCTTCGGCGAAACGCTAGAAGACGCGTTGTCTGCGGATGCCGCCAGTTTCGACGCTACCGCCACCGAACACGCTGTTTCGTTTACCGTCACCAGTTTCATCCTCTACACCGAGGGCCATCCGGCAGGATTGATCGAAGCCTATTTCGACGACACCGCGGCACCCCGCGCGTTCGTGTGCGAGTTGTGGGTGGCGCCGGCGGTGCGTCATCTGCGAGGCGGCGAGTTGCTGGTCGACACCGCCAGTGGCTGGCTCGCCGGCGAAGGCGCCACGGAAATATTCGCGTGGGTCGCCGACGCCAACCGTAATGCGATGCGCTTTTACGAGGCGCTCGGTTTCGGTCCGACCGGCGAGCATCGGCGCGTCGCGCGTGCGCCCGAGCAGGCCGAAAGCCTGCTGGTGCGCCACGTGCCGACCACATCGCAGGTTTTTCAGCAGTGATCCCGCGAGCGGCGCGTCTGCCTGCCGCTCGAGTCCCATCCGCGTCGCTACAGCGTTCATGGCCGAGGCCAAGGCCAAATAAGCGGCCTAAACGCGGCCTGAATGGCCGAGGCGCGGCCACGTCCATGGGTATTCAGGCGGCGGCGGCGTGCTCTCTCGGCAAAAAAGCTCGCTGCTCGCCTGGACGCCTGTAAAATACGCAAAATTTTTTGCCGAACGCTATGTCGCCCAAGAAATCGCCCTTTTTCGAACTCCGCAGCGGCTCTGTCGACACGCTCCTGTTTGTGGTCAAGACAACCGACCTCGACGCGATGCGTGCCGAACTGACCCGGCGCTTCGAGGCGACCCCCGAATTTTTCGCTAACGACGTCGTCGCGATCGACGTGCGCCGTCTCGCCGAGAACGAACGCGTGCCGCTCGCCGACATCGCGCAACTGCTCGACAGCGTGCGCATGCGCCCGGTCGGCGTGGTGGCCAATGCACAGCAGGGGTGGGCGGCCGAATCCGCGCTGCCCTTGCTCGAGGCGCGCGACCGTCGCGGCGCTGCCGCGAAGTCGGCCGACGAAGAAGGCGCCCATGCCGCTGCTGCAGTACCGGCGGCTACCGCCGCGACGGCCACGCCTCCGGCCGATCTGTTTGAGGCCGCAGCGCTCACGCCGGCCGGCACGCGCCCGGAAAGCGGCACCCCGGCCACGGCCGCCGCGGTCGAACCCGCACCCGCTGCCGAGCCCGTGCGTCTCGCCACGTCGTCGCAGACCATGGTGGTCGACAAGCCGTTGCGCTCGGGCCAGCGCATCTACGCAAAGGGCGATCTGGTCGTGCTCGGTCTGGTGAGCTACGGCGCGGAAGTGATCGCGGAAGGCAACATCCATATTTACGCGCCGCTGCGCGGCCGGGCTTTGGCCGGCGTGCAGGGCAATCACGACGCGCGCATTTTCTGCACGTGTCTCGAACCGGAACTGATCTCGATCGCAGGTATCTATCGTACGACCGAGAACCCGCTGCCGGCCGACGTGCTCGGCAAGCCGGTGCAGATCTGGCTCGAAGAAGAAAAGTTGATGATTGAACCGCTGCGGCTCACCTGATCGACGTGAAGCGCGCGCTGTCCTGAACGGTCACGGCACGCGGCGCTCCACGGCTAATATGGCCGCACATAATTGACGAATTTGACGAACACAAGGTAAGGGTAATGGCAAAAATCATTGTGGTGACTTCGGGCAAGGGTGGCGTGGGCAAGACGACCACGAGCGCGAGTTTTGCATCGGCCCTCGCATTGCGTGGCAGCAAAACCGCCGTGATCGACTTCGACGTCGGCCTGCGTAACCTCGACCTCATCATGGGCTGTGAGCGCCGCGTGGTGTACGACCTGATCAACGTGATCCAGGGCGAAGCCAACCTCAACCAGGCGCTGATCAAGGACAAGAAGTGCGAGAACCTGTTCATCCTGCCGGCCTCGCAAACGCGTGACAAAGACGCGTTGACCATGGAAGGCGTCGAGAAGGTCATCAACGACCTGATCGCGATGGACTTCGAATTCATCGTCTGCGATTCGCCGGCCGGTATCGAATCGGGCGCGCTGCTCGCCATGCACTTCGCCGATGAAGCGCTGATCGTGACGAATCCGGAAGTCTCGTCGGTGCGCGACTCGGACCGTATCCTCGGCATCCTGTCGTCGAAGACCAAGCGCGCGATCGAAAGCAAGGAGCCGATCAAGGAACACCTGCTGATCACCCGCTATAACCCGAAGCGCGTGAGCGAAGGCGAAATGCTGTCGCTCACCGACATTCAGGAAATCCTGCGCATCGATCTGATCGGCGTGATCCCGGAATCGGAAGCGGTGCTGCATGCGTCGAACCAGGGTCTGCCGGCCGTGCACCTGGACGGTACGGATGTCGCCGAAGCCTATAAAGATGTCGTGTCGCGTTTCCTCGGCGAGCAGAAGTCGCTTCGCTTTACCGATTACCAGAAGCCAGGGCTGCTGCAGCGCCTCTTCGGCACCAAGTAAGGGGAGCGTACGTCATGTCGATTCTTTCGTTTTTGCTGGGCGAGAAGAAGAAGTCCGCGTCGGTAGCGAAGGAACGCCTGCAGTTGATCATCGCGCACGAGCGCGCCGGCGGCCATGCGCCTGCCGATTACCTGCCTGCGTTGCAACGCGAACTGGTGGCCGTGATTTCAAAGTACGTGAAGATCTCCAACGACGATATTCGCGTGAGCCTCGAGCGCCAGGACGACCTCGAAGTGCTCGAGGTCAAGATCGAAATACCGCAGGCTGGTTCCGCATAACGCGCTGCGCGCTCCGCTTCGTTTCGTCGATGTGACGTGACGAGGCGGAGCGCGTAAGCGCTGTCCTCTCGCTGTTTCTTCTGTTGTTCTTTCTGCTGTTCAATTTGACGCGCGGATGCGGGTTCTACGCGCCGTCAGTCCCTTCGTTCTTCCCTTCTGCTCGAACGCGCTGCTTCGCCGCGTGCGGCCGCATAAGTCCGCACGTTGCTCGGCCGCCCGTCGAAATGCACGGCGAAATAATCCGTTGCACTTCAGCGTGTGCCGTTACACGGCCGCAGTCAGCGCTTTTGTCCCTTCGCGCATTAAACGGATAACGCCGTATTCGGTGTCCAACTACAGAGGGAAACCATGAACAAGACCTTTCGCTTGCTGATCGCCAACGCTGTTCTGATCGCTGCTGGCGCGTCCGCTGTGGCCTCCGCATCGGCCGAGGAAGTCGTTGTGATCGCGCCGTCCGCGCCGCCGGCCGTGCGTTACGAAGCCGTGCCGGCGCCGCGCGTCGGCTATGTGTGGGATCACGGTCATTGGCGTTGGGACCACGGCCGCTATGTGTGGGTCACGGGTCACTGGCAGGCCGAGCGTGTCGGCTACCACTGGGTGCCGGGCCATTGGGTCGAACACGGCCCGAACTATCGCTGGGTCCAAGGCCACTGGGCGTAAGTCGACGGGTTTCAGCAGTGCGCGGCACGGTGTGGTTGATCCCGCCCGTGTCACTCCCACCGGTTTGACGACACAGGCGTCGCGCACATGCTCGACGCGGCGCTCGCCCGTGTCTCACAGGAACACATGATGAAAAAGAATCTGCTTCTGATCGCCGTACTGGCGGTCATGCTGGCCGGTTGCGTAGTTGTGCCGGCGCGGCCGCTTTATCTGCGCGCGCCGGGGGTTGTCGTCTACTGACGCGGGGCGCCGTCTTCGGCGGGAGCATCGCCATTGATCTCGTCGACCACCGCAGGTTCGGGCGCCTCGACTTCGGGGACTTCCGGCACCGGTGCGGGTGCCGGATGCGGCAGGGGTGCCATATAGCGCTCCGCCAGCGACTCATACAACGGTGGCGCGAAGAAACGCGCCACGCGGCTCGCGATCAACGCGGTGGCCATCAGCGAAATCACCAGTGCATGACCATCGATCATCTCCATCACGATCACGAACGAGGTAATCGGCGATTGCGTGACGGCGGCGAGATAGCCCACCATTGCGAGGGCGATCAGCATCGGCAATTGCATCGAGCCGAACACCATGTGCAGCAGATTGCCGAAGCCCGCGCCGATCGACAGCGACGGCGCGAAGATGCCGCCTGGAATGCCCGGCAGATACGAGCCGACCATCGAGATCATCTTCAGAAAAAGATAGAACACGGACAGATGCTCATGCCCGTCGAGCAGCCCGCGTGCTTCCGCGTAGCCGCTGCCGAAGGTCGTGCCGCCGGAGATGAGGCCGACCACCGCGATCACGAAACCGCACAGCGCGGCGAACACGACCGGCCGCTCGCCGTGCAACTGACGCAGCGGCGCCGGAATCCAGCGCGCGGTGTTCAGCAGCAGCCAGCCGAATACGCCGCCCGCAATACCGGTAACGATCGCCGTGAGCAGAACGGCCACCGCCAGCAGGTCGGGGAAGTGCGCGCCGATCTGGATGGTGCCGAAATAGGTGTAGTTGCCGTTCAGCCCGAGCGCGATCACACCGGCGATGATGATCGCCGTAATGAGCACGCCGCTCGCGCGGGCCTCGAAGCTGCGTGTGAGCTCCTCGATCGCGAACACGATCCCCGCCAGCGGTGTATTGAACGCCGCGGACAAGCCCGCTGCCGCGCCCGCGAGCACCAATTGCCGTTCGATCTGCGCGTTCGAGCGTGGATACAGCCGCCGCAGATTGAACATCAGCGCCGCGCCGACCTGCACGGTCGGCCCTTCGCGGCCGATCGTGAAGCCGCCGAGAATCGCTAGAAACGACACGGCTATCTTGCCGAACAGAATCCGGAACGACAGCAGCCGTGCGCCGAATTCACCGGGCTTGGAATGCAGGGTGGCGATGACCTGCGGAATGCCGCTGCCTTCGGCGCCACGGAAGAATTTCCGCGTGAGCCAGACGGCGAGCGCCGCGACCGCGGGCGTGACGATCAAAGGGGCCCACACGTGCTGTTGCTGCATTGCGCGGAATTCGCCGTAGCCCCAGTCGATCAGCCTTGCATACAGCACCGCCACCAGGCCGACTGCGATCGCACCGAGCCAGAAGACACCATATTGCCGCCACAGGCGTCTGGCGCGCCGCACGATGCTGGATGAGAGGGGGAGAAATGCCCGGGACATGAGGATGTGCTGGCGCAAAGAATGAATTATAAGCGTGCCGCATCGATATAACGGTATGAAAGTATTATGAAATATAGTAAAAGTGCTATTTGTAAGGCGTCCAATGTATGCCGAAGTGGTGCATTGGAGCGAGAGCGTGGACCGCGTGCTTTGCGCGCCGCTGCGCCGCTTCAAGAAAGCGCGCCGCTGGGGCGATTTCCGGGCGATCGCGGCTTCCATTGCCGAATTGCGCGCCTACCGCTACGACTTCATCATCGATATTCACGGCGTGTACAAGAGCGCGATCATCGCTTTTCTGGCCCGCTCGTCGAAGCGAATTGGCTACCAGTCCCAGGATCTGGGAGAGCGGGGCGCCGCATTTGCCTACACCGGGCGCTTCGGCCCGCGTCCGCAGTGCAATGCGGGGCAACCGTCCTACCGAAGCTGAGCGTGACCGCAATCGCGCAGATGATCGACACGTGCGCACTGGTGGTCGGCACCGACACGGGTTTCGTGCATCTGGCGCATGCATTGCAGAAGCGCACGGTCATGATTTTTGTGGCGACTTCACCGTCGCATTGCGGCATCGAAGCGCCATTCCGCTCGATTTCCATCGGCGACGGCCATTCAGTGCCGTCGATCGCTGAAGCGCTGGGGGCGATCGATTACGTGCACAGCGAGCCGCGCACCGTCGCCATGCAGCACGGATCGGCTACAGCCTGAGCGCAGCTTCCTCGCACCTTCGCGCAATCGTTTGGCAAAAAGAAAAGAGGCGCGACGCACAGTCGCCCAATCAAACGAGCGCTGCCACGGAACGCCTCGAAAAACGCCCGTGTCGGGGAACTACGGGCGAAGAGGAATCGCTGCAATGAACAAACTGATTCAAGAACTGATTGATGCACTGAGCGGCCACATCGAGTAACCGGCTCGGTTCTAAAGAGACCGCCCACGAGCGGTCGAGTTCAATAGTGCATTCATCGAGGCATGCCGAGCGAGTGCCGACAGATTCGAGTGCCGCTCACCAACGTCCCGCCGCCGCTCTTTATGGCCGCTCTCTGCGTTCGGATAAGCATCGCGCATTACACGCCTGTTAAATCTGTCGCTTTTCGTTGAGTGCCTAATTGGCTACACGCGCTTTCTTTTGCGTGGCCATTGACTTACCCATGGCGCATGAAAGCGCTTACCCATACCCATCATCCGCGTCTCGATCCGCGCGCCCGCCATGGGCAGGGCTTGCACGGAGCCCGTATGTCTAAAGCAGTATAGGTGGTGTTTTCGTCTGACGTGAATCTGTCGTTGCCGTGCCAGAGGTGCGACTGCCTTCACGGCAGAGACGTGTAACACCTCAGTGATGTTCCCTTACAAATGGCTACGTTCGCGCGAGGCAGGGTCGTGTTCAATCGAGTCATTCGGGGTTTCGGCTCGAATGAATCTGACTCGAAGGAGAACAATATGAAACGCTTAATCCTGACCCTGATCGCAGGCACGCTGCTCGCAACGGCGCTCGGAGGCTGCATCGTTGCTCCGGCGCCTGGCTATTACTACGGCGGCGGTGGTTACTACCATCACGGCGGCTACTACTACCGGTAACGGCTTGCGGCGCGCGCCCGGGGTTTAGGCGTAGCGCCCGGCCATGACGGCTGCCGCTTGCCTGCGCAGGCAAGCGGCAGTCGTTCAACCGCTTCAGATGACGTCAGGCCGCTTTCCGCCGCTGCGCCCAACCGGGCGTCGCAGCATTCCGTTCGACCGCTTAAGCGAGCAGCATTTCGAAAGCGATCACCGCGGCGATGGCGGTCGCGTTCGCGGCCAGCGCTTCCACGACGATGCCTTTCCACGTCGCGGGACGAAAGCGCAAAGCCAACAACAGCGAACACAGCAACGCCAGCGCGATGATCATTACGATATCCGCGTTGTGGAGATGAATATTCATCAGAGCCTCCCTGCTTGCCATAGGGTTATTTGATTCGAGTATAGGCAAGTCAAAAAGACGCGCAAGGCAGGGGATTTACCAGCCCGTCTTTCGCTCCTTTCGCTCTTTCACATCAAACGTGCGTCGCGCGTTTCACGCATGCACAGCACACCGATCATGCTGACTGCCGCCGCAATCGACACATAAGCGCCCACCCACGGCAACCCTCCGTGCGCGGCCAGCACCTGCGCGATATACGGCGCGACTGATGCACCGAGAATCCCGCCGAGGTTGTACGACACGCCTGCACCGGTATAGCGCACGTTGGTCGGAAACAGTTCCGGCAGCAGTGCGCCCATTGGGGCGAAAGTCACGCCCATCAGGAACAATTCGATCACGAGGAACAGCAGCACCAGCGGCGTCTGTCCGCTGCCGAGCAACGGCGCCATCGTGAAACCTGACAGGATCGCTGCGATGATGCCGACGATCAGCACCGGCTTGCGGCCATAACGGTCGCTCGCCCAGGCCGACAGCGGCGTGGCGAGCGCCATGAACACGACCGCGATGCACAGCATGCCGAGGAAAGTCGGCCGGGGAATATGCAGGACCGACAAGCCGTACGACAGCGAAAACGTCGTGGCGTTGTAGAACAGCGTGTAGCAGACGACCATCGCCAGCGCGCCGAGGAGGGTCGGCAGCCAGTGCTGCGAGAACAGCGTGGCGATCGGCACCTTCACGCGTTCCTCGCGTTCGATGGTGGCCTTGAACGCCGGCGTCTCGGCGATTTTCAGGCGCACGTACAAGCCGAGCGCGACCAGCACCGCGCTGACGAGGAACGGCACGCGCCAGCCCCAGCTACGAAATTGTTCATCGCTCAACGACAAGGCCAACGCGAAGAACAGACCGTTGGAAGCCAGAAAACCGATCGACGGTCCCAATTGTGGGAACATCCCGAACCAGCCGCGCTTGCCGGCCGGCGCGTTCTCGGTGGCGAGCAGCGCGGCGCCGCCCCATTCGCCGCCGAGGCCGATCCCCTGGCCGAAGCGCAACACGCACAGCAGGATCGGCGCGAGGCTGCCGATCGAGTCGTAGCCCGGTACGAAACCGATCAGCGTGGTCGACACCCCCATCACCAGCAGCGAAGCCACCAAGGTCGATTTACGTCCGATCCGGTCGCCAAAGTGACCAAAGATGAACGAGCCGATCGGCCGCGCGACGAACGCGATGCCGAACGTGACGAAGGCCGACAAAGCCTGGGCGGTCGCCGAGCCATGCGGGAAAAACACTGGCCCGATGACGAGCGCCGCGGCGGTCGCGTAGACGTAGAAATCGTAGAACTCGATCGCGGTACCAATGAAGCTTGCGAAGATGATCCGCGCGCTGCTGTTCTGCCCGGCCGCATTGGGCTGGGCCGCGGAAATCGGCGAAGTGGACATGCAGGGTCTCCATATGTCGTGATGCCGTTGGACGCCGTACTTTTATATGCGGGCGGCGCGTGGTCAAGCGGCATCTTTGTTTAAGTTCGTGCGCTTCGATGCGTCTCGCCGACGGGTGAAGCCATACCCGGCGCAGGCGACGAAGCGACAGCTTACAACGGCAGGCTGCCCACGCGGATGGAGCGGCGGCGCTGCAATCGGACTCGCGCCGCGCCAACAGGTGCGCGGGCGGCGTGAGCTGTGCCGGAAGGCTCCGGCGTGGGGGATCGGAAAATTATAGCGAGCGCGGCGGCGGCGCAGCAAGGCTGCTGTATGACTTGCCTCGCGTCTTGCCCATGAGGGCGCGGTTTCGGCGCCGCGTTCAGTCGATGGTCTGTGCTTGCGGCGAGGCGAACTCGCGCAGCTGGAATTTGCCGTTGTCGTTGAACAGCCAGTCTTCGAACAGTTCGAGCTGGCCACGGCCGTTCAGCAATTTACCGGGCGGCTGCGGCAGCGGCGAGGCGCGTCGCAAGGTGGCGAGCGCAGTGCCCTCGGCTTCGTCGTCGCCGTTGGTGCGATACACCGACGACGCCAGCACCTCACCATTGCGATCCACCGTGAACGACACCACGACCAGCGAGCGCAGCATCGCCTGTGGCGTGCCGTGCAACACATAGGACGGGCTGCGTTCGATGATGCGTTGGGCGACCGCGCTGCGGTACTGATCGAGCGTGGCACTGTTGAGGGCCGCAGCCGGCGCGATGATGAGCGGGCGTTGCGGCGGTGTGATCGTGCAGCCTGCCGCGGCTGCGAGCGCCAAAACCGAAGCCACCGTCAACGCCGAAGTCACTCCACGTGCATGCAATAGAGATGCGCCCACGCGGGGAGCGAAGCGTCCGGTCAAGCGGCGAAGGTGACGCGTGCGGCTGAGCATCGTCGTGGAAAGCACTGAGACAGGGTCTAACTTGATGGTAGTCAAAAAGCGGCAGGATGCAATTGTCGTTCACCCTGTCTGTCGATCCGGAGTCATCTGATTCGGCTCGTTGAAACGCGACGCCCGGCGATCTTTCCATTGCCTTTCTGCTGCATGCATGAGCGCATTCAGTCTGATGCGATCCGCCTGACATAAACCGTGTTTAAACAAAGTCTGTTACACCAATCCGCGCACAACAGGAGTTCTAAGAGTTTTCCTATGGTCGCAACAGCCTCACGTCAATAGCGTGTGCCGGACCATCGGGCGAAGCGCCGCAACGCGATCATGAGTCGCGTGCTATCGGCGCTACGCGAGCCGATCGGACCTGTCCATCCCGACAACGAGGTATCGTTTGGAACAATCCTCCTTTGCGTTGACGCGCACGCAATCCCGCACGTTGGCGCACGCCGCCGCCGGTCCCAATCTCTGCGCCGTCTACCGGATCGACGGCCGTCCAGACGTCGAGCGTCTGTCCGCCGCCGTAGCACAACTGGTGACGCAATGCCGGCCACTAGCCTACCGGCTCGTCGAAGCCGAACAGGGTATGCGCTGGGTCATCCGACGTGATGTGCGCGCGGAACTGGACGTCATCGATCTCGACAGGCGTGACGCCCGCGACGAAGCAGCCGTGCTGTCTCTGATCGACGGCCTATGCGCGCGTGCCTTTCGCATGGACGCCGGACTGCCGTGGGCCTTCACGCTGCTAGGCGCCGGCGCACACAGTTATCTTGTGTTCGCCTGCCATCCCGTCCTGCTCGACCGTTTTTCGCTGACGCCATTGTTCAACGCGCTTTCGCAGATATATCGCGGCGAATCGCGCGGTGCGCCGCTCGGCATCGATCAGCAAAGCCTGCTCGACGCCGAGCGTGAACTCCTTACGAGCGACCGTTTGCAGACCGACCTCGATTTCTGGATTGGCCAGATGGGCGACGCCTCGTTCGAATGGCATGCGCCGCGCCGGCAGAACGCGCTCGCGGACAGCAGCTTTACGGTGCACCTCGACGGACAAACAGGCGCTGCATTGCGCAATGAGGCAAAAGCGCTCGGCGTCGCGCTGGAGGTGCTGATCAAACTGTGCGTTCACGTGCTGCTGCGCCGCATGACCGGCAGCCGCGCGGTGCTCACCGCGCATCACCAGCGTGGCCGCTGCCGGCGCGACGAGACAATCGGTTTCGACGAACGGCGGCGCTTCCTGAGAACCGACTTCGACGACACGATGACGCTGCGGCAGTTTCTACGGCACGCGGCGGCGCGCGCCGAGATGGCTGATTTTCATACCGAACTTCCGGCCTTCGAAGTGCTGCACGACATCGAGCGGCGCGAGCCGGGTTTCGTGCGCGCGACCAATATCGTGTGCGAGACGGATAGCTTGCCCTATGACGCGCTCGCGCTCGACGCGCTGCCTGCGACGTTGCTGGCGCCGTACTCACGTCGTTTCGCACACGAAGACATAGGCGTCTATCTCGATGTGCGCGACGAGATCGCGTTGCACGTGCATAGCCGCTATCCCCAGGAACTCGACGGCTTGCGTCTCGCGTTCGAGCATTTGAAGGCGTTGCTCGCGCACGTCGGCGAGAGTATCGAGCTGAAGCTCGATACGATCGATCTCTATACGCCGGCGTTGCGGCAGCGTTGCGCGGCATGGTCCGATGGCGGCCCGCTTGCGACCCCCGCGCGCGACGTGCTCGATCTGTTCGCGCAGACAGCGATCGAGCACGCCGAGCGTCCGGCGGTCAGTGGCCCGGACGCCGCTTTCACATACGCGCAACTGGCTCTCGCTGCCCAGCGTGTGGGCGCAGCCCTTACCGCGCCCGAGCCGGCCGCACCGGCTGGGCGGGACACGTTGGTCGGCATTTGCGTCTCGCGCGGTGCGCGCATCGTTCCGGCGATGCTCGGCGTGCTCGCCAGTGGCGCGGGCTATTTACCGCTCGATCCGCAGATGCCAGACGAGCGCTTGCGCTACATCGTCAAGGATGCGCAACTGCGAGCGGTGATTGTCGATGCGGCGACGCACAAGCGCTTGAGCGCGCTGACCGATTGCGTGCTGTACCGGATTGAGGATCTACTGAAAGACCCCGTAGCCGGGGCAGCCACTGCGCAAGTTGCGCCGGCAGATCCACAGCGCACCGCCTACGTGATCTACACCTCCGGCACAACGGGCAAACCCAAGGGTGTCGTCATCGAGCGCGGCATGCTGGCGCACCTGATTGCTTCGCTGACGGGCCGCTATCGGCGTGATGCAAGCACGCGCTGGCTACAGTTCGCATCCGTCAATTTCGACGCAAGCGTGCTGGAGATCTTCAATCCGCTGACGTACGGTGGCCACCTGATCGTCGCGCCCGAAGCGGTGCGCACCGACGCCGATGCGCTGTTCGGTTTCCTTGGCGCCGAACGCATCACGCATGCGTTCCTGCCGCCGGCGATTCTCAAGCTGCTGCCGCGACGCGCGCTGCCGCATCTGGAGACGGTTTTGTGCGGCGGTGAAGCGAGTGACGACGAGACGATCCGCTTCTGGTCCGGCATGCTGCGCCTGTCGAACATCTACGGGCCGACCGAGACCACCGTGATGGCGACCGAAAACACTTTCGATGGCGACAAGCCGGCCAATCAACTGGGCCATCCACTCCCCGGCTATCAGATCCATTTGCTCGACGAGGAGGGCGAAGCGGTGCCGCTCGGGGGGATCGGCGAAATCTGCATCGGCGGCGCGGCTGTTTCGCGCGGCTATCTGCTGCGGCCCGAACTGACCGGACAGAAGTTTCGGACGAATCCATTCGGTCCTGGCCGTCTCTATCGTTCCGGCGATCTCGGTCGTTTCCAGCCGGATGGTGCGATCGAGTTCCTCGGCCGCAGCGATTTTCAGGTGAAGATTCGTGGCTACCGGATCGAACTCGGCGAGATCGAGGCCAGCATCGTCGAGCAGCCGGAGGTGCGCAGCGCCTGTGTCGGCACGTGCGCGCGTCAGGGCGGTCCGGCGCTGGTGGCCTGGTATGTGGGTGCCGCGCTGGAGCCCGCGGTGCTGCGAAGCCGTCTTGCGCAACGTCTCGCGCATTACATGGTGCCGGCGTTCCTGCTGCAGATCGAGGCGCTGCCCCTGACGCTGAACGGCAAGATCGACCGAAGCAAATTGCCTGCGCCGCAAGCCGGTCCGGCTGATCATGCGAACCGCGCTTTCGACCCCTTCGAACTGGCGGTGCAAGCGATCTGGTCCGAGGTGCTGGGCGTGCCGCTCGAGAGTGTCGGCGAGCACAGCCACTTCTTCCAGTTAGGCGGCCACTCGCTCCTCGCCACGCTCGTGTGCAACCGCGTCAGTGCCAGCTTGTCCGCGCCGGTCAAGCTGAAGACGCTGTTCGAGCATCCGCAGTTCGATGTCTTCTGCGCAAGGGCGCGGCAGAGCGTCGAGCAAGGCGCCGCGCTGCCGCCGCTCGTCGCGCAATCAGGTGCGCCCATGCCCGCGCCAGTGGCGAACCGGCTCGTACGGATGATGCACACCCGCGCGCTCGGCAAGCCTGACGATAACGCGTACAACATCATGATGCGGGTGGACTTCGGCGGTGCAGCGAATCCGTTGCGGTTGCATCAGGCGCTCGTCGCCGTGCTCGCGCACAACCCGATCTTCAATGTGAGCTTCGTTGAGCGCGGCGGACAATTGCTGGTGCTGCCGGGCACACCCGCCATGCCGATGGATTCGAGCATTCCGCTAGAAAGCTGCGATGCCAGTGCTATCGACGCGCGTGCAGATGCCATGCGCGCGCTGCGTCTACCGCTCGACCGTGCGCCGTTGTGGCGCGCGCAACTGCTGATGTCTCCGCAAGAGAACCGCACCACCTTGCTGCTCTGCATTCATCACGCGATTTTTGACGGCTGGTCGTTCAAGCTATTGCTGGATGAACTGACGTCGCACTACGAAGGCAAGCCGGTTTCAGGAGGGCGGCTCTCGTGGTTCGACTACGGCCATTGGGTGCCGCAACTGGCGGCGTCGCCGCGCCTTGCCACCGCACGCGACTACTGGATGCGCAAACTCGACGCCGTTACCTTGCGCACCGAACTGCCGTTCGACGCACTGCAGCGCGAGCCCAACGCAAACCGCTCTTTGGCGCTGCATGTGCGGTCCGCCCAGATGCGGCGCCTGAAGCAGATTGCCGATGCGCACGACATGACTTTGCCGCCCGTGCTGTTCGCGCTGTACCTTGTATGGCTGTGGCGCGTGAGCGGCCAGCAGCAACTGGCATGCGCCTATCCCTATGCGGGCCGCGATGTCCCGGGCAGCGAGGGGATCTACGGCATGTTCGTCTCGATGGCGGTGCTGGTGCAGCGCATCGACACGCGGCAAAGCTTCGGCGAGCTGGCGCGGGCGGTGCAACGCCAGATGCTCGACGATCGCGACCATCTGCTCGCCACGCCTTATGACACCGATAATGGCGAGCTTGGTGCGCTGAACACGATTTTCAGTTTGCAGAACGGCATCGAGCTGAATGGCCACATCGGCGACGCGGCTTATCACGCCGAGGAACGCCCTCCGCTGACGTCGAAAGCGGACCTATCGGCAATTTTCTATTTGCGACCCGATGGCGGTCTGGACGGGCGTTTCGAATACGATAGCTCGGTATTGCACGAGGCCTCGGTCGAGCGGATAGCCGAGGTGTTCATGACACTGTGCGACGCCGCGGCTCACCAGCCTGATGCGGCGGTCGGCGAGCTCGCCTGGCTGAGTGACGCGCAACATGGACAATGTCTGAGCTTCGCTTGCGGCGAGCCTCTACCGGATGCGCCGCAGTCGATCCCCGCGCGTTTCGCCGAGGTGGTGGCGGCACACGCGTCGCGCGTTGCCGTGCGCTGCGGCGAGCAGCAGCTCAGCTATCGCGAACTCGACGCGCTCAGCGATGCGATCGCCCACGGCTTGTCAGCCAATGTGCCGCCCGCCACGCGCATCGGTTTGAGCATGGAGAAGAGCGTCTTGCTGGTGGCGAGCGTGCTGGGTGTGCTTAAAGCGGGTTGCGCGTACGTGCCGCTCGACCCGGCCTATCCCGCCGAGCGCCTGCGCTATTTCGTCGAAAACTGCTCGGTCGAGACGGTGCTCGCCGATGAACCGAGCCGTCGCGCGCTGGAGGCCGCCGGCCTCGGTGAGTTGCGCAAGATCGACCCGGCGGCGCTGGCGAAGGGGAATGCGTGCACCGGGGCGGAAATGCTGGCTCAGGCGCAGACCGACGCAGAGAAGCAGGCCGATAGACAGGCCGATAAACAGGCCGATAAACAGGCCGATAGATTGGCCGATAGACAGGCCGATAAACCGGCGGGGCAGATGCGCCGGCCGCAAGTTGTCGGCCCGGAGGCGCTCGCTTATGTGATCCATACTTCGGGCTCGACCGGTAAGCCGAAGGGTGTGCTGGTCGAACACCATAGCGTCGTTCGGATGGTGGCCGGCGCGAGCCGCGCGCTCGGCTATGCGCCGGGCAGCGTCAGCACCCTGGCGGCGTCCACCAATTTCGACGCGAGCGTGCTCGATCTGTTCCTCGCGCTGCTGCACGGCGGCACGCTTATCGTGCTGCCAGAGGAGGCGCGCCGCGATCCGCTGCTGCTGCACAGGTTGCTGAGGGCGGAGCGTGTCACGCACACATCGCTTGCACCGGTGGTGGTGCAGAGCTTGCCGCGCGAGCCACTGCCCGATCTGCAACTGCTCGGCTTCGGCGGCGATACACTGGACGAACCGAGCGCCGCCTGGTGGAGCGAACACACGCGACTGTTCAGCCTGTACGGCCCGACCGAGATCACGGTGATGGCATCGTGCGGGCAAGTGTTGCCGGGCGGGCGCAGCCGCATTATCGGCAAACCGTTGCCGGGCTACCGGCTCTATCTGCTGAATGCCCAGCGGCAACTGACGCCGCCCGGCACCGTCGGGGAAATCTACATCGGCGGCGAGAATCTCGCGCGTGGCTATATCAATCAGTCGGCTATGACGATGGAGCGCTTCGTGGTCGACCCTTTTCGCGATGCACCGTACGCGCTGATGTATCGTACCGGCGACCTCGGCCGTTTTCTCGCCGACGGCACGATCGAATACTTCGGCCGTAACGACGCGCAGATCAAGCTGCGCGGCTTTCGCATCGAACTCGGCGAGATCGAGAATTGCATCGCGGCCGCGCCGGGTGTCGCGCATGCTGCATGCCGGGTGTGGGGCGACGGCGAGGCGCGCTATCTGGCCGCGTATTACGTTGCCGGGCCTGGCGCGAGCGATGCCGCGCTTGACGAGGACACGCTGCGCCGTCATGTCGCGCATATGCTTCCCGACTACATGGTGCCCGCGTGTTTTATCCGGCTCGACGCGCTCCCTGCGTCGCCGAACGGCAAACACGATCGCAAGGCGTTGCCGGCACCGTTGCTTGCAAGCGGCACGCCGCCGCGCGAGGGCGTCGAGCAACGCATCGCCGGGATCTGGCAGACGCTGCTGCGTGTCTCCGGCATCGGCCGCGACGACAGTTTTTTCCGGCTCGGCGGCAACTCGATTCTGGCCGTGCGAATGCAGGCGCAATTGCGCGATTCGCTCGGCATTGAGTTCCCAATGGCTGCGTTCTACCGCTCGCCCACCGTCGCGACACTCGCCGATGGCCGTCATGAGGACATGATCGAGCGCGCGCTCGCGGATGCGGCAGAGCCGTTCACTATCGAACATGCCGCGCCAGCGTTGGCTGACAACGCCGAAGCAGCGTCGATCCGCACGATGCTGTTGACCGGCGCGAGCGGTTTCCTCGGCATTTACCTCCTGCACGCGCTATGTGGCCGGCTCGACAAGGTGATGTGCCTGCAACGCTGTGCGAGCCCGGCGGCAGGACTCGCCGTGTTGCAGGACAAGGCACGCGAGGCGGGCCTTGCGATCGACTTCAGCCGCGTCGAGGTGATCCCCGCCGATCTTGCTGCGCCACAGCTTGGACTCGACGCGGTGCGTTGGCTGCAACTCGCCGCGGAGGTCGACACGATCCTGCATTGTGGTGCGTTCGTGCATCACCTGCATAGCTATGAGGAGATGAAGCGCGCGAACGTCGGCGGCACTGAGAACTTGCTGCGGCTCGCGCTGACGCAGCGGCAAAAACCGTTCTGTTTCATCTCGACGCTATCGGTTGGCGAGATGCTGGCCGGCGCCGTGCGCATCGACGAGCACGTGAGCAACGCGCGTCCGCTGCTGGACAACGGCTATCTGCTGACAAAGTGGGTGGGCGAACAACGGGTCGCGGAGTGCGCGCGCCGCTTCGGCTTGCCGACGGTCGTCGCGCGGCCAGGCAATATCACCGGCGACAGCCGTACGGGCTTCAGCAACTTTTCTCACAATCATTTCTGGCTTTTCAACAAGGGCTGTCTGCAGCTGGGCGCTTATCCGGACACGGCGCGGGAAGTCGAGATGGTGCCGGTCGATCTGCTTGCAAGTGCGGTGACGGCGGTGGCGTTGCATCCGCGTGCCGGAACACGGGTGGTGAACCTGAACAACCCACTCGTGCTCACTCAGCGGCAGTGGTTCGCGGCGCTCGCCGCCTGCGGTTTGCGCGCCGATCCGCAGGCGGCGGCCGACTGGCAACGGCGGTTGGCGGATCTCGATCCGTCGAACGGTCTGGCGCTGATTCGCGACTTCTATACCGGTGATCTGTCCGCCGCGCCATTGCCGGTCGAGCAGATCGGCACGGTGACGATGCTGGCGAGGTACGGCGTGGATCTGACCGTCGACTACGGCGCGCTGATTCGGCTCTACGTCGGCTATCTGCGTGACGCGGGTTTTCTTGACCCGGTATCGGAGAGGGCAGTGTCGTAAATCGTGGTGCAGGTGCGCGGGCGACTGGCGGTGCATCGCCAGTTCG
>NZ_DASRSY010000304.1:0-6145 GCF_035656215.1 Paraburkholderia sp. | reverse complement strand
TGGCTTAATCGATTCCGCCGCCTCGCGCGTGATTACGAAAGGCTACCCGAAACACTTGCCGGGCTTCATTTCGTGGTCTTCACCATGCTCATGCTTGTTCATGCAGTACCAGTACTCCAAAGTTCCTAACACGCTCTAAGGAAACACGGGCTGCAAGCTTCATCCTCCGCGTCAGGCGGTGGCATGCGACGTCACTTCGCCAAGCGTGCCCGTACGGTGTATTCGCCCTCGTTGCCTTCTTCTTCGGACATATGCGCCATCGCCGTACTGAAGTCGGGCGGCAGCGGCTCGACCGGATAACCGCGTTTTTCCCACGCGTCGAGGCCACCCTTGAGCGCTTTGACGTGATGGATATTCTTCCGATGCAACTGGGTGACGATCCGCTTGGCCGTCGCTTCGTTAGGACAGACGCAGTAGACCACAATCGGCCGCTTCAGCAACTCGGGATGGAGTGGCTCGGGCGAATCGAGATCCAGCAACTGCGCGCCCGCAATCCGGTGCGATTCTTTCGCGCGGATGCTGTGTGGCCGCGCATCGAGGATCAGCGGCGGTTCATTGGACTTCATCAGTTCATCGAGCTGATCCGGTGAAATGCGCACATGCGCGAGCCAGCGGCGAAACTGCCAGCGGCGCACGTAGCGATAGAGGAGCACGGCAACGAAGATCGCCGCGAACGCGTCGAAAATCGTGCCGCCGTTGTGGCGCACGAGCAGAACGAGCTGCACGATCTGATCGTGCAGCGCTGCGCCGCCGATCACCCATACGCCGGCCCACAGCACCGCGCCGACAAAATCCCATAGCAGAAACGTGCCGACGTTGATCGGCGTGGTGCCGAGCAGCGGCGCCGAGATCAGACCGAGGCCGGGCAGGAACTTCGCGACGGTGAGGATCGGCGCGCCGTATCGTTCATAGGTATTGCGTGCGACGCGCACGGTGGTGTCGAGAGAGAGCGAGAAACGCACCAGGTGATTCAGCAACCGCCGGCCGTACGTCCGCCCGGTGAAGAACCAGAGCGAGTCCGCAATCAGCGTCGCGCTGACGGCGGCGCCGGTGACGCTGGCGTACGAGGTCTGTCCCAATGCCGCCATCGTTCCGCCGAGGATCAGCATCGGCGCCGCTGGAATCGGCAGGCCGAGTTGCGTGACGAGCACACTCATGAACACGGCCCACACGCCCAGCGAGGGTGGAATAGCAACCGGAAAATGCCACACAACCACGCTCCTCTTGATGCAGTGAAAGTATTTGAAACAGTCCGCGCCCATTCGGCGTGAGTTACGAGCAGGTCGTGCATGTTCGGTACCTGCCGGACAGCGGGCGACCGCACGGCTCGTTCAGCCGACCGGTACGAGCGCAGCAGCACGAATTGGAGATTTAAGCACAGGTTGCAAAAGGGCGCCTTTTGTTGTCTTTCATTGTCTTTACAGAGCGCGCACTGCGTTCAACGGCACGGTTGCTACAATTGTCGTGCACATACAGATACAACGGAGACACAGCATGGCAAACCTTCAACCGATCAGCCGCTACCCCGTGCCCGAGCCGGGCGACTGGCCCGACGACATCAGCGCCCGCATTCTGGAGGTACAGGAGAAAGCCGGTTTTGTTCCGAACGTATTCCTGACGCTGGCGCACCGGCCAGACGAATTCCGCGCGTTTTTTGCGTACCACGATGCATTGATGCTGAAAGAGGGTGGCTTAACCAAAGGCGAGTGCGAGATGATCGTCGTCGCCACGAGTGCAGTGAATCAGTGCCTGTATTGCGTGGTCGCACACGGCGCGATTCTGCGCATTTACGAAAAGGCGCCGTTGCTTGCGGATCAGGTGGCCGTCAATCATCGCAAGGCGGATATCACGGCGCGACAGGAGGCGATGCTCGACTTCGCGTTGAAGGTCTGCCGCGAATCCGGCACCGTCGACGATGCCGATTTTCAGACGCTCCGTGAGCACGGCTTTTCCGATGAAGACGTGTGGGATATCGCGGCCATCACGGCATTTTTCGGTTTGTCGAACCGGATGGCCAACGTCATTTCAATGCGTCCGAACGACGAGTTCTATCTGATGGGGCGTGTGCCGAAAGCGGCGGCGGACGCGCCGCGAAAATAGCATCGGAGCCGTTGCCGAGGACTCGCGGCGCGTGCGCTGATGGATGCCCACGCACTTGCAAGATGACGACCGAAGCGGAGGTTCGGCAGCAGGAAGAAAGTGCCGATCGTCACGCTTCGAATCAGATAAAGCCCCACACCAGGTTGTGCAGCGCGATGGCGAAAGCGATTAGCGTGACGGGCAGGCCGCGGTCGAACGAGAACGGCCCGATGAAGAGGCGGAAGGTTTGCCGGATGCCCATTGCGGCGCTCAGAATCAGCGCGCCGGCGAGTATTACGAGCGTCGTTTGACTCAACGGGAAGAACCGTCGCCTGGAAAACCGACCTGACGGTGCGAGGTATCGACTGTGCCGTTCGCATGCGGCCAGCGCGTGCGAAAGGCAGCGAGGCGCGGCAGCAGCCAGCGCGAGGCTAATGTGGGCGCGCAACTCAACGCGATCGGGCGATTCGCGCGATGGTTCGGCAGACGCTGCGTGCCGATCGCGATCAGGGAAAACGCTTCGGATACGTACGACAGATAATCGACGCCCGTCGCCGTGAGCGAAATTCCGCGTGGCTCGCGCACGAACAGTTCGACGCCGAGCGATTGCTCCAGGCCGACAATGCCGTGACTAACCGCGCTCGGCGTGACGTTCAGTTCGGCGGCGGCGAGCTTGAAACTCTGATGCCTGCCGGCCGCCTCGAAGAAGCGAAGCGCTGGCAGAGGTGGCAGACGAAGCGGCATGGTGCATCCCCAAGGGCGGCGCGGCGGGCGCCGTGACGGTGCAATAGCGCGCCGGCGCGCGCATGCTGTTTCGCGAAAGGATACCTTGCAATGCGGTTTCGATCGTTGTCTGTGGGTTGTCCGCGTGTGGTTACGGGTTGTTCACGCCTCGTCTGTATGTCGAACGGAATCGCTCGAAAGCCCTCGCAGGACGGCCGGCAAAAAAATTCAGCGGCGTTGTCGATTTGGCGGCGTGCCGTTCGTCGTGACTAGATAGGGGCAAAAAACGCGTTCGCGGTTGCGACGCACTGCGTCGCGCCGCTATCGTGCCCTTTATCCTTTTTACCGCAAGAGGAGGTGGCTGATGACTGACGTAGGCCCATCCGCACAAACGCTGAAACCAGCCCGGTTGCTGGCCGACTCGCCTCGCCGGTTTCCGGGCGAGAGTTTGGAATATCGCAGCGCGCGCAACGACCTGCTGGCCGAGGAAATCGAGTTGCGCCGGCATATCGAACGCGTGGCCGTGCAGCGTCGTGCGCTACCGCCTGGCGGTGCTGTGCTGCAGGACTATCGCTTCGAAGGCGAGGCGGGCACGGTGACGCTGTCAGAGATGTTCGGCGCGCATGACACCCTCGTCACCTACAACTGGATGTTCGGTCCGCAGCGCGCGCGACCCTGTCCGATGTGCACCTCGCTCCTGAGCGCTTACGACGGTGAAATGTCCGACATTTTGCAACGCGTGGCATTCGCCGTGATCGGCCGCTCGCCGATCGACAAGCTGGTGGCGTTCAGGAAAGAGCGCGGCTGGCGGCATCTGCGGCTGTATTCGTCGGGCGGCAATACCTTTAACCGCGACTACGCCGCGGAAGATCCGGACGGCGACGATCATCCTGCCTTCAACGTGTTCACGCGTTCAGGCAACACGGTGCGGCACTTCTGGGCCGACGAAATGGGCCCATCGACGGCGGACCCGGGCCAGGATCCACGCGGCGCCCCCGATGTGATGCCGATCTGGACGGTGCTCGACATGACGCCTGGTGGCCGCGGCACCGACTGGTATCCGAAGCTGGATTACGGCGCTGTGCCGCGCTAGTCATGGACCTGTGTTTTGCACGCATGCCTTGCGCGTTTCGTGCTGATTCGCGCGAGGCACGGGAGCAGAGCGCCTACGTCTCTACGACGTGACCTTCCCCGAGCGTCGTCTGCAAATAGGTCGAGACGGCGCTCGCGCGCATCGGTCTGCCGAACAGATAGCCCTGCATCGCGCGAGCGCCCAGCGCCTTGACGACGTCGGCCTGAGATGACGTTTCGAGTCCTTCCACGATGCATTCGAGGCCAAGGTTTCTGCACAGATCGAGCACCGACTTGACGATCTTCTTCGACGCGCTGTTCGAATCCACGTCGGTCATGAAGCTGCGGTCGATCTTGATCGTATCGAAAGGGAGGCGATGCACGTAGCTGAGGCTCGAATAGCCGGTGCCGAAATCGTCGAGCGAGACGTGGCAGCCGGCTTGCTTGATCATCGTAAGCGAGCAGTGGGCCTGCTCGAAATCGCGCGTCACGGCGGTTTCCGTGATCTCGAAGTTCACGCGATGCGCGGGCACGTCGCTGTCCAACACGATATCGATCAGGCGGCGAGCGCGCGGTGAAGTCGAAATATCGATCGCGGAGAGATTGAACGACAGGTAGAGATCGGACGGCCAGCGCGATACTTCTCCGAGCGCTTTGCGCAGCAGCACTTCCGTGACACGCAGAATCAGTTCGGTACGCTCTGCAATCCGAATGAATTCCTCCGGGCCGACTGCGCCTAACCGCTCGTTGTGCCATCGCCCGAGCGCCTCCATGCCAATGGTGCGTTGCGTGAGCACGTCGTAAATCGGCTGAAACTCGAGGAACAGTTCCGACTCCAGGTCCGCATGGCGGAGTTCCTGGGCGACGAGGCTCGAGCGCCGGATTCGCGTTTCATGTTCCGTCGAGAAAATCACCGGCGTGCCGCGGCGGCTTTCCTTGCCGACGTACAAGGCGGCGTCGGCGCGTTCGAAAACCTGCTGGACTGTTGTGCCCGCTTCGGGAAACGCTGCCCAACCGATCGTTCCCGTCAGTTCGGCGACATTACCGGCTACCCGGTAGGGCTCGGTGAGCGTTTCGCAGATGCGCTCGCCCAATTCGACAAGCGTCTCGTTTGCCAGTTTGTGCTGGGCCAGCACGCCGAATTCGTCGCCGCCCAGGCGCGCGAAGAAAATGCCAGGCTCGGCGAGTGCCAGCAGTCGCACGCCGACTTCCTGTAGCACGAGATCGCCGCTTGCATGTCCGTAGATATCGTTGACCTGTTTGAAGCCGTCGAGATCGATCAGCCCGACATTGAAGCCGCCACCGGTGCTGAGCGCCTGTTCCGATAGCGCGCGCAGTGAGGCGAAGAAGCTGCGCCGGTTGGGCAAGTCGGTCAGACTGTCGATACTCGCGAGCCGGAAGTTGTCGTCGCTGAGTCTTTGTGTTCTCTGCTGGCTCACCTGCAATTCGCGCTGCGCGTGCACTACATCGGCGAAAGTCCGGTAATACAGTTCGATGATGAAGGCGAGTGCGACGCCGACCAGCGTCATGTCGATGGCCATCGCGATGAAGACGGGAGAGCGCGTGGAAATCAGAAACGTCGAAAAGCTTAGGATGACGATCGAGAGCAGGAGCAGGGCGGCTGCCCGGAGATGCATGAGACAGAACGCACAGCCAACCAGCGTTGTCGCCATGTAAAACGCGACTTGTGCCTGCTCATAGGGGGTGCCGTAGGGAAACAATAATAGTGACCAGGTGCTGAAGGCGACGCCGAAGATGCCTGCGAGCCGGATCAGCTTGCGCAGTTCGGGCACGGCCTTGTCGTGCGTCAGCACCCGGTGACGGACGCGCCACCAGCGCACGCAACGGACGATACACAGCGTGCAGAGCGCCCCCGGGAAGTAGATGGACAACCACGCCGGCGCCGATCCCAGATGCGTGACGGTGACCGCTAGCGTGTTCACCAGCAGAATGAAATAGAGCAGCGGTACCTGTCGGTCGAATGCCTGGAGCTGCGAGCGCACGAGTTCAGGATCGCCTTCCGCGACCGACAGCGCTTCCCTCAATCTGGGTAACCGAACCATTCCCGTCCTTGTAACGTTTGCGCCGCACACGCAGCTTTGTATATCGGCAGCGCGGGCGAGACCTTAAGGCATGTCGTTATACAGAAATGTCGGCATCACCGTCATCGCGCAATAAGCGTATGGTTTCCGCGGCGATATGAACTTTTGTGAGCCCCTTCCAGATTGTCTCCGCGCCGGGTTCGCCATCGCCCTTGCGAGCGAGGAAACCG